>CAKARX010000029.1:0-15498 GCA_916720745.1 uncultured Atopobium sp. | reverse complement strand
GTTTGCTTATTGCTTGTGGCTTTGTTTTGCTCTGGCTGTGGAATCTCTGGTGGCGGCTCTTCTCCCTTTTTAGGAATATATATTTTTTGACCATCTTCAACAGGAGCCGCTAGATTAATCCCTTGCCCGTTTGCATCTTCAGTTAAACCTCCTGCTATTTGAATAGCATCATTCACGCGTGGGTTTGCCATTTGTAGAGCGTAAAGTCCTGGTGACTTAACAGCTCCATCAACATGAACCATCATTTGAGGAGAAGCTTCTTTAATCTTATGATCAGCTCCTGGCTGATCTGTAGCATTATCTTCTTCCGTATGTTGTAGATTTTCTGTAACAGTCACTCCTTGCGTAGAGTCTGCTTGATTATGCGATCTATCAAAAGACTCCGATGTTCCAGCAGAAATTATTCCAATTAATACAACTGCCGACACAACAGCTAGGACAACCACAGCGGCAACCGCTATGAGTTGTTGCTGAGATAGATTAAATCTTCTCATCAATTTATTAATTATTTGAGTGCGGTTATTTGAAATCTGAGCCATACAATCACCTCAGATTTATATTCAACTATTAGGTTAATGAGAAGCACTACTTTTAAAGATTCATCTAATAGCTTTGTCCTAAAACTGCTGGTAATCTGACACAGTTATCAACAATTGCCAGATATATTGCACAAACTAACAAGAACAGAATTGCTCTAAATAAGACTATCAAACCACTCGCATAAAAAATCCGCCCTTTTACGGGGCGGATTCTAAAAATGCATCTGAGCAAAGCGATCAAAAGTTTTGAGCAGTGAAAATATCCTAGTCAGCAATAAACTCTGCAGGAGCAAGTTCTTTATGACGAGCAGCAAGCTTTTTAGGTGGCTTATATGAAGGACACTGACTAAAGTCAATGTACTCAATATGCTGCATAAGGTCATCGATCATTGCTTCATGATCAAAGGAATTCCATGCTTCAAGAACTTCTCGCATTCTTGCATGAGTCTCAGGACGGCGAGGCATAAACAATGTGCAGCAATCTGGAGCCGTCTGCGTTGAGATATCAAACGTGTTGATATCTTGGGCGCGACGGATGATTTCTTGCTTGTCAGAGCCAATCAAAGGCCTCAAAACAGGTATGGTGACTGCCTCGTTGACAGCAGCAATGTTATCAAGCGTCTGAGATGCAACTTGACCAAGTGACTCACCTGTTACCAGTGCCTTAGCGCCCTCAAGCTCTGCAATCTTTTGTGCAATGATGTACATCACGCGACGATACATAATGACACGAAGAGCCTGTGGAACAGCAAGGGAAATCTCACGCTGGTGCTCGCCAAAGGGCACAACATACATTCTGCCAATAAGACCAGCAGGTTCAAGCGCCTCAATAATATCCTGACACAGATATTCGCTGGTATCGGAAGTCATAGGGCGTCCAGAGAAGTGAACTGGAATTACTGTAGCGCCCCTACGACCAACCATCCATGTTGCAACAGGAGAATCAATACCGCTTGAAAGAAGCGATACTACTTTGCCAGCAGTACCAACAGGGAGACCGCCGACGCCGTGAATAGATGCAGCGTAAACGTATGCATTACCCTGAACAACATGTACATAGACCATCATATCCGGATTATGCATCTGCACTTTTTTATCAGGGAAATTCTCGCAAAGGACTGCGCCTACAAGCTGGTTAATCTCAATGGAATGCTTTGGATAGACCGTTGAGGAACGGCGAGCATGCACTTTGAACGTAGTAAAGTCACCGGACTCCCCCAGCGCCTTCACGGCAGCGTTACAAAACTCCTGCTCATCTAAGCCACAACGATACGCCAAAGAAGCACGTGCAACGCCAGGAACCTGGGCCACAGCATGTTGCAACTCTTCAGTTGCTTGTTTATCAGTGGTTTCTACAAGAAGGTAGCCAGAAATGCGAGAAACCCCCGCCACTGGAAAGTGTCGGAGGGCTCGTCGCAAATTTGTTACCAACTGATTTTCAAAAGTGGATCGGTTCTTACCCTTTAAACCAATTTCGTGGTAGTGAACCAGACATACTCTTTCAGTCATAACTCTTAGTAAACGATGGTGTTCTCGCCCTTAATTGCCTCGTCAAAAGAATCTTTAACAAAGCCAAGGGTACCGTCGTTAATCTCTTTCATAGCAATAGAGACAGAATCTTTACCACTTGCAACAGTAGTAATGTCATCAAAATCCTGAACAGCGGTTACACGCAGGTGCTGACCGTGAAGCATATTGTTAATATCGCAAGCACGCTTAGAAGCAAGTGAGCAAAGCAAGAATGGATTCTGCTCAGTCTTCTGAAGCAGGCTGTCAATCTCAGGCTTAATAACAGACATTAAAGCTGACCTCCGTCTGATTCATAGTCATCAAAAACTTCCTCGAGCTTGCTCAGAGCAGTCTCAAGGTTGTCGTTCACAATGCAAACAGTATAATCGTTTGCATGCTCCATTTCACGTGACGCATTAGAAAGTCTCGTAGAAATGGTCTTCTCGTCTTCTGTACCACGACCTCTAAGGCGTTGTTCAAGCTCTTCAAATGAAGGTGGCTTAATAAAGACGAGAATGGCGTTGGGATATTGTTTGTGGACCATAAGTCCACCCTGAACGTCAATCTCTAGAACAACAGACTGACCTGCAGAAATCAGGCGATCAACCTCGGATTTAAGCGTGCCATAGCAATGGCCATGAACATGAGCCCACTCAAGGAATTCACCAGCATCAACGCGCTTTTTAAATTCTTCATCGGAGAGAAAATGATACGCAACTCCATCGACTTCTCCTGGTCGTGGAGAGCGTGTAGTAGCCGAAACCGTCAGGCCTAGGTTTGGGCGCTTGTCCCTCAACAGAGAGACAAGCGTTCCTTTTCCTACACCTGACGGTCCAGATACTACAAAAAGTTTGGCTGAACGAGCCACTACTTGGTCAGTGCCTCGAGGAGCTGCTCACGCTGACGAGCGCCAAGGCCCTTAACGCGGCGAGTTGCGGAAATTCCGAGCTCGTCCATAATCTTTGCTGCCTTTGCCTTGCCATAGCCAGGAAGGGACTCGATAAGAGCGGAAACCTTCATACGCTCAGCAATAGGATCGGTAGAATCAAGGACCTCTTTAAGGGAGACCTTACCAGTCTTAACCTTCTCGCGAAGCTCTGCGCGAGCGTGACGAGCCTGAGCTGCCTTCTCAAGTGCTGCCTTGCGCTGCTCATCGGTAAGTGTAGGTAGAGCCATTGTTCCTCCAAACATCGTTTTCGTACGTCATATACGAAACTCAATTTAATGTGCCTTTTGCACTTCAGCAAAATAGTTTGCCACATAACACGTTATTTACAAGGGGTTTTTTAATATTTACGCATCAAAAACCACCTGTTCACCATAATTCCAAAAACTTTTGCTAATTTTTAAGCTCAGAAATGATGGCTTCAAATGCTTCAACTGGATCGTTTGCGCAGGTAATTGGCCTACCAACTACCAATTTGCTTGCTCCGGCCTTAATTGCTGCAGAAGGTGTGGAGATTCTGACTTGATCGCCCTTCTCGGCACCTTCTGGACGTACTCCTGGGGTCACGATGAGTGCATTTAGTCCCAAAAGCTCTCTCATTTCCTGTGCTTCCTGGGGCGAGCAGACAATTCCGTCAGCGCCCGCGTTATAAGAAAGAGAAGCCAAACGAGCAACCTCGTCCTTAATGGAACCATCAACACCAATGGAATGGAGTGCATCCTCGTCCATGCTGGTGAGGACAGAAATAGCTACTAGCTTGGTGCGGCCAGACTCATCAACGCCACGCTCTACGGCAGCCTCTTCTGCACCCTCACGACCAGCAGCAATCATCTGAGCAGTTCCCAGACCGTGAATAGAAAGAATGTCTGCGCCAGAAAGCGATGCAGAGTGGACAGCGCCTTTAACCTGGAATGGAATGTCATGCACCTTGAGGTCAAGGAACACCTTGAAGCCGCGAGCATGCATCTCGTCTACCATCGAGGGTCCATAGCGATAAAAGAGCGTCATGCCAACCTTGACCCAACGTGCATGGCCGGCGAGAAGATCGGTGAGCTCCAAAGCCCTTTCTCTTGTGCAATCAAGCGCAACAATAACGGCGTCGCGTGCCTGCTCATCTGTTAGCATTCAACAGCTCCAATCAGCTCGTGGATGTCAGATACTCCCTGGGACTTTGCCCAGTCAGTAAGCTCGTTCAGAATACGTGGAGCGCACATAGGGTCGTAAAGATTTGCTGAACCAACAGAAACAGCCGTAGCGCC
Organism: uncultured Atopobium sp.; assembly: GCA_916720745.1. Lineage (GTDB taxonomy): Bacteria > Actinomycetota > Coriobacteriia > Coriobacteriales > Atopobiaceae > Lancefieldella. The sequence continues at coordinate 11,245 of CAKARX010000029.1, read as the reverse complement.
TGCCAGGATAAACTCTGCAGCGTCCTCGCCCGTTTCTACACCACCAACGCCACAGATAGGAATAGAGACCGCTTGTGCGCACTCCCAGACCATACGGACAGCAGCGTTATGGCAAAGAGGACCACTGAGGCCGCCTGTTGGCTTAGAGAGCCTACTCTTTCTGGTGTGAACATTAATTGACATACCAGGGATAGAGTTAATGAGTGTAAGACCGTCTGCGCCCTCAGCCTCAAAAGCCTTACCAATCTCGGCAACATTGACGGGAGCCATCTTGACCAAGATAGGTAGCTTTGTCAGAGGACGAACTGCCTTCATAATCTCTGTAGCCTGCTCAGGAGTACCACCCAGGGGTTTGCCGCCCTTCTCGAGATTTGGACAGCTTACATTAAGCTCAATAGCTGAAATGTGTGGATTAAGTTCTTCAAGGCGCTCGACAACATCAATCATCTCTTGGACGGAATGTGCCGCCATCTGCATAATAACGCGCGTACCGCGGCCCTCAAGGTCTTTCATGTAGTCATCGGTATGGGCGATAAAATCGTCCACTCCAGGATTAGCAAGACCAACGCTATTCATCATGCCGCCGTTAAGCTCACACATGCGAGGAGCAGGGTTTCCTTCCCAGGGAACACGAGCGACGCCCTTCATGGTAATTGCGCCAAGCAGAGAAACGTCGTAGAAGCCCTCAAACTGCCAACCGTAGCCAAAGGTGCCCGCAGCAGTATTGATAGGGTTTTTCATCTGAATGCCGCCAAGATTGACGGCCATGTTCACCTGATCTACCATGCGATCTCCTTTGCCTCAAAGACAGGTCCAACCATGCAAGCAGACGCATAGCCGCCCTTAGCAAGTGGGACATTGCAGGTGTTGCATGCGCCAAAGGCGCAGCTCATCATACGCTCCATAGAAACCTGGCAGGCAACGTTATGAGCAATGGCCAGCTTAGCCACGCTTCTCATCATAGGCTCAGGACCGCAGGTATAGATGGCATCCCAAACGCCCTGGCTCAAAGGCTCTTCCAAAGCTGCTGTTACAAAACCCTTGGTACCCTTGGAGCCATCATCTGTTGTGACATAGACGTTCTGTGCGCCTAGCGCGAGAAGATCTTCTTCTCCAAAGAGTTTCTCGGCAGTCTGCGCACCAATAACCGCGTCAAACTCAACGCCAAGCTCAGTAAGCTTGCGCGCTGCAGCGATGATTGGCGTGATGCCCACACCACCTGCTACCAGCACACTTCTCTTGCTTGAAGCGTTGAGTCTCCAGGGACGACCGCACGGAGCTGTCATGTCGCTGGTATCCCCTGGCTTCATCTGAGAAAGCCTACGGGTGCCCTCGCCCACTGTTGCGTAAATAAGCTCAAGCGTATCAGTTGCTTTATCAGCAAGCGAGAAGGACAGTGGGATGCGAAGAATATGACGCTTATCGCCTGGGACGTTGACGTTTACAAACTGACCAGGTTCCAAGGACTTACAAAGACCTGGCACCTCAAGCTGAGCTCTATACAGATTCTGGGCAACCTGGGTATTGCTCAGAACTGTAAAGTCAAATACCTGTACATTTCCACGTAGTGGCATTACTTTTCCCCTCCAGGAACAACTACCTCATTGGCAAGAACACGCTTGCCGTCAACAAACACATCAGTTGCAACGCCATAAAGCTCTGCGCCAATAAAGGCCGAGTTCTTAGACTTGCTCTCAAAATACTCTGGCGTGATCTGGACTTTCTTTTCTGGGTCAAAAAGGGTCAGGTCAGCCTTGTAACCTGCAGCAATCTTAACAGGCTCAAGACGCAGAATACGACGAGGATTAACGGCCATTGCACGAACAAGACCAGTGTAAGAAAGCTTGTTGGTGCGTACCATATTGGTGATCATCAGAGGCAGCGAAGTCTCAAGGCCAATGCAGCCAAAGTAAGAGATTTCCCACTCACAGTCCTTCTCGTGAGCCGCATGGGGTGCATGGTCGGTAACAATGCAATCAACTGTACCATCCGCAACAGCAGCCTGAAGTACAAGAGCATCCTCAGCGGTTCTGAGTGGTGGATTCATCTTAAGGTTGGTGTTATACGTATCAGTGATGTCATCCTCAGACAAGAAGAGATGGTGAGGGCAAACCTCTGCGGTAACCGGCAGACCTTCCTTCTTAGCCGCACGTACCAGCTCTGCTCCCCTGCCTGTTGAAATGTGACAGATGTGCAGTGGACAGCCGGTAAGGCGGCAAAGATCAATGTCTCTGGAAATCTCCAGCTCCTCGCCAAGTGCTGGCCAGCCAAACATACCAAGGCGCGTGCTTGCGCGACCCTCGTTGACAACGCCGCCAGCACTGATGGACTCAATCTCGCAGTGAGCGGCAATAACGCGGTCAAACTGGGAAATATACTCCATAACGGTACGCATCATACCAGCGCTTTGGACACCGTGGCCGTCATCAGAGAATGCGGATGCTCCCTCGTCAACCATGTTGCCAATCTCAGCAAGCTCTTGTCCCTTAGAGCCCTTGGTAAGGGCACCCATCGGACGAACATGAATAAGACCAACCTCATTGCCGCGGTCAATCTGGAAACGGACAGCAGGTCCGTTATCAGTGACAGGATTGGTGTTTGGCATGGTAGCAACATCAGTAAAGCCACCGTGAATCGCAGCTCTAGAGCCCGTCTCAATAGTCTCTTTGTACTCAAAGCCAGGGTCTCTAAAGTGGACGTGCATATCAACAAGACCAGGTGCTAGTACCTTGCCTTTTGCGTCAATTACGGTATCTCCCTCTTGAGGTGCAACGGTTGCCGCAACTTCAGCAATAGTTTCTCCCTCAATACGAACGTCCATTACGGCATCAAGGTTAAGCTGTGGGTCTACAACACGTGCACCCTTAAGCAGAAATGCCATCAGAGTCTCCTCCCAAAAGCAGATACATTGCGGCCATGCGTGTCAAAACGCCTGCATTGACCTGGTCAAGAATACGAGAGCGAGCGCAATCGGCCACCTCGCTGTTAATTTCCATACCGCGATTCATAGGTCCTGGGTGGCAGATGATTGCCTCAGGCTTCATCAACTTACTGCGGCGCTCGTCAAGGCCCCAAAGTCTGTTGTACTCACGGCGAGAAGGAATAGGAGCTCCTTCCATACGCTCAAGCTGCACACGAAGCATGTACACGACGTCTACATCCCCAATGACTTCATCAAAGTGTGAGGTCTGAGAGCAGCCAAACCAACTTGGATCATCAACGTGGAATGTTGGAGGTCCAACTAGAACAACCTCTGCACCCATAGTCTTAAGTGCTGGCACCAAAGAGCCAACAACGCGGCTGTGAGAAAGGTCGCCAACAATGGCAACTTTAAGGCCATCAAGATGCCCAAAATTCTTGCGAATGGTATAAAGGTCAAGCATGGCCTGAGTGGGGTGCTGATGCTTGCCGTCACCAGCGTTGATGACAACGGCATCAGTGTGCTCGGTAATCTTTTGTGGTGTTCCCGCAAGTCTTGCGCGGCAGATGAACATGTCAACGTTCATAGCATCAATGGTCTGGATAGTGTCTGCCAAAGACTCACCCTTAACAACAGATGAGGTAGAACCTCCCATGTTTAAAGCGTCGGCAGAAAGGCGTTTCTCGGCAAGCTCAAATGAGGAGCGAGTCCTGGTGGAAGGCTCCAAAAACAGGTTGACGATAGTGCGGCCACGAAGTGCTGGCACCTTTTTAATATCCCTGTTGTTTACAGCTTCAAACGACTGAGCAGTATCAAGAATCTGCTGGATATCATCACGCGTCAGGCTGTTTGTATCAATCAAATGTTTAACTGAAAGCATTAGTTTCCTCCCTCAATAAAGGGGTCAGAATAGTCAGCTTCGTACAGCAAGACGCAGTCCTGACCATCAATTTCTTTAACATTTAAGCTGACTACCTGGCTCTTTGATGAAGGAACGTTCTTTCCCACATAGTCAGGTCTAATAGGAAGCTCGCGGTGACCGCGATCAACTACTACGGCCAGCTGGACACGCTCAGGGCGGCCGTAATCAATGAGGGCGTCAAGCGCTGCTCTGATAGTTCTTCCGGTCTGAAGAACGTCATCTACCAGCACAACACTTGTGCCCGTAATATCAAAATCGATATTAGTTGCATGAAGCACCGGTGCGGTATTTCTTCTAAAATCATCGCGATAAAAACTGATATCAAGTGAGCCAACTTTTGGCTTACATCCGGTAAAGCTCAAAATCTTTTCCGCAAGGCGAGAAGCCAAAACTTCTCCACGGCGAATAATGCCTACGAGAGCAACGTTTTCAATTGAATCGTTATTCTCGACAATTTCGTGAGCAATTCGTGTAAGCATGCGGTCAAGGGACTGCTCGTCCACAATGAGAGAGTGCGAACTTTCTTGAGCCATAGCGCCTCCAATAAAAAAGATACCTCACCTGACCAGGCACAAGGTATCCAAAAGGCAAAACTATGACTATGAGCCTTACGGGTATCTCGTACCACATTTAAAGACACACATATTGTACTCGTACAGAACCTAACTTTTGGTTAGGAATTTTAATTATCTCTTGAGGTGCTCGTAAGCTTCACAAACTTCATCTACAGGACCAAGCATGCGCTGCTTTCCCTTCTCAATCCAAATAGCGCGGTCGCAAATGCGCTGGACCAGATCAATAGAGTGAGAAACCAGAAGAACGGTAACGTTATTAGAAGCAACCAGCTCTTTGATGCGATTCTCGCACTTTTGCTGAAAAAGGAAGTCTCCTACCGAAAGCGTCTCGTCAACAATGAGCAGGTCAGGCTCTGTAACGGTTGCAATTGCAAAGGCAATACGTGCCACCATACCAGAGGAGTAGTTCTTGAGTGGCATGTCCATAAAGCCCTCAAGCTCAGCAAACTCTACGATCTGGTCAAAGTGCGAGTCAATAAACTCCTTCTTGTAACCAAGAAGAGCGCCATTGAGGTAGATGTTCTCTTTAGCAGTCAGTTCCATGTCAAAGCCAGCACCAAGCTCAATAAGAGGCGCAATAGTACCCTTGACCTCACAAGTTCCCTTAGAAGGCTCAAGTACGCCCGCAATGATTTTGAGCATGGTAGACTTGCCGGAACCGTTGGTGCCAACCAGGCCAAAAGCCTCGCCACGCTTTACCTCAAACGAGATGTCATCAAGAGCCTTGAACTCCTTAAAAGCAACCTCGCCGCGTGCAAAGGCAATAAAATACTCTTTCAGCGAGTTGAACTGCTCAGAGGCAATGTTAAAGATCTCTGAAACGCCGTTTACTGCAACAACGGTTTCTGCATCCTCAGCTGGAAGCGGAGGGCGCATAAAATCGTCATCACCAGCAACAACTACCCAAGCAGTAACGGTCTGAGGATTGTTGTTCGTGTCAAATGCATCAATGTAGAGATGATAGCGACCAGGCTCTGGGAAGGTATATGTCCACGACGTATTAGGAATTGAATCACCAAATTGATGCTCTGTGGTATCCCAAAAACCCTCATCCCAACGGTCGTTCAAACTCCACACATAGTGGAATTTAAAGCCCTCAGGGTCTGCACCAATAATCTTAGGAGTAGCAGTTACAGTCTCTCCTGCACGAATCTCGTGCGTATCCAAGGAAACCTGAACTGACCAGCCTAATTCTTTATTTGGTGACTCAGACATACAACTCCTCTAATCAACTATTGCCTGAACAGTATAGCTGATTATGGCGAGAAACCCGACTTTTTAAGAGACTTCTCTACTTCTGTGGTGCCGCTGTGGTGGTACGAACAATAAGCTTTGGAGCAATTCTAATTGCTTCAGGCTCATACCCCGCCTCAGATGCACGTATTGCATGCTCAAGTGCCACACGACCGCGCTCGAGGAGATTAAAGCGTACGGTGGTCAAAGAGAAGTTTGGCAAATAGTCTTCAAGAGAGTCGTCGACACCAACAATACTGACATCATCTGGCACACTGAGCCCTACCTCTTCAAATGCAGCAATGACACCAAGCGCCATCTGGTCATTTGCCGCATACACCGCAGTAAAATCACGGTTTTCTCGCAGTTTTTTACCAATTTCATAGCCGCTGTTAGCAGTCCAGTCACCAGCAAGTGGCTCAACAATTTCCAGACCATACTCAGACATGGCATCTCGCCAGCCCTTCTCGCGAAATTGCGAGTCAATAGAGTATGAAGGACCTGCTACAAAGCGAATTTTGCGGTGACCAAGCTCATAGAGGTGATCAATGACAAGCTTTGAGCAGCCGTACTGATCTGAGTCAACGGTGGTGCAGTAAGGATGCTCGTGCATGGTAAGAAGTACTGTTCCAAGGCCTGGCTGCGGCACAAATGATTCAAAGTCTGATGCCATAAGACTCATGCTGATAATCATGCCGTCAACAGGAAGATTTGACATACGATGAGAAATATCCTGCAGGCACAAGCCGTCGTCGGAGCCTTTCTCAATCATCGTAATTGCATATTCATGCTCACGAGCTGCAGAAACAATGCCATCAAGCGTGGCTAAGTTACCAAACTCGCGAATGTCGTACAAGCAAAGTCCCACCGATTGATACGACCCAGACCTCAGCGATCTACCTGCAAAGCTTGGCCTAAAGCCCATAGACTCCATTGCAGCCTGGACTTTTTCTCGCGTGGCTTTGCTGACGTTCTGAGCACCATTAGCAACACGCGAAACGGTCTGCTGAGAAACACCAGCAACTTGCGCAACATCAGCCATTGAAACAGAGCGCTTATTTAAGCTAGAACTATGCGAGCGAGTCACGAATTCCTCCGATTATCTGCTTGTTTACGTACTCATACTAACAGGCAGATTCACATAACGCGATAAAATTGCATATATAGCAGCAAATTAAACGCTCACGGTAAAAAAAGAACCGTTCGGCGAGAAGGACTTTTGACCTGCGCTCTAACCGTTTGCCCCCGCAAAAATACCACTGACTGAAAACTTAATAATTTCCTGTTAGTTCGTTATGAGTACGTTAACATAGTAAGGGTAATGCACTATGAGTGGTATCTCGGAGGTATCCGATGATTGATGTTCGACCTTTTGATAGTTTTGTTAACTCCCCTGCTGCGCTTACGTATACCATTCGCGGCGCCCATTCATCCATTAAATTAAGCAATTTTGGTGCCACCATTCTGGGCGTTTCAGTTCCAGATGTTTATGGGGCGCAGGCAGATGTAGTTCTTGGATATAGCCTATTTGACCTGTATTTAGATAACCCCGCCTGCTTTGGTGCCTCCATTGGACCTTCCGCTAACCGCGCAGATAAAGCAGAGATTCCACTTAATGGTGTTATCTATCATCTTCCTAAAAACAACGGTCCAGACAACCAAAATAACCTGCATACTGATTTGGTTACTGGCATTCATAAGCGCATTTGGCAGGCAGAAATTGATGAAGCTCAAAATACGGTAACCTTCAGCATTGACTTGGTAGATGGAGAATATGGACTACCAGGAAACCGCCACATTACCGCAACCTATAAGCTTGTTGAAGAGAGCGCACAGTCAACGGTAAATCTTACGTATACCTGCACAACCGATGCTGCAACATTTGTAAACATGACTAACCACGTATACTTCAACCTTAATGGTCATGATTCTGGAGATGTTCTTGGACACCAGCTTACCATCCAGGCCGACTCATATCTTCCCTTACGAGATGACTCAGTTTCTGCAGGAACCGTAGACTCTGTTGTAGGAACTCCTTTTGATTTCCGCACACCTAAAACCATTGGCAAAGATCTTGACGCAGATAATGAGCAGCTCAAAATTGCTCGTGGCTATGATCACTGCTTTGCTATTAATAACTATGAAAACGGGCAGCTACGCCCCGCCCTTCTCGCCACATCAGAAAGCGGACGCTCATTAGAAATTCAAATTACCGCTCCTGGCGCCCATCTTTATACCGGCAACTGGCTTGACGAGGCGCGCGCAAAAGACGGCGCCATCTATAAGCCTCAGGCTGGTTTTGCATTTGAGAGCGAGTTTTATCCAGATTGTGCTCACCATGCAGAGTGGCCTCAGCCTACCTGCACGCCTGAGCAGCCTTACAGCTCGCAAATTGTTTATCGATTCTTTTAAGGACCTGGCTTCACAGCACTAAAGGGAAAGGAACACCATGGCTCACACGTTTGACGAGAAAACCACAGCTCAGCTCAATCGCGCAAAAGAGCACTTTGAGCAAATGTTTGGAAAAGCTGACCGCTATCTTGCGGTACACGCGCCTGGTCGCTCCGAAATTGCTGGTAATCACACTGATCACGAGGGTGGTCATGTCATTGCTGGTGCCCTAGACGTTGCTATTGACGCAATTTGCGCCCCTAACAACCTGGGCGTTATTCGTGTAGCCAGCGTTGGATACGATCCTTTTGAGGTAGACTACACAAATCTTAAGCCCACCGAAGCTGAGTATCTGAGCACTAAGGCTATTGTTCGTGGTATGGCAGCAAACCTGGTCAAACTTGGTTTTGAGCCATCCGGCTTTGACATGGCGGTAGTAAGCAATGTCCCTGGTGGCGGCGGACTTTCTTCCTCTGCTGCGTTTGAGGCTGCAGCCGGCCGTGCAATGGAAGCTCTCTGGGAAGGTGGCAGCGAGATTTCTGCTGTTAAACTTGCCCAAATGAGCCAGAACACAGAAAACGTTTACTTTGGTAAGCCGTGCGGTCTTATGGATCAGCTCGCTGTTTGCCTTGGCGGCCTTGCCTTTATGAACTTTGAAGATCCCGCAGAGCCACAGGCAGAAAAGCTAGACCTCAACTTTGAGGATTACGGCTATGCTCTCTGCCTTGTTGATGTTGGCTGTGATCACGTTGCCTTCACCGATGAGTATGCCGCTGTGCCTGTTGAGATGCAGAAAGTTGCCGCGGCCTTTGGCAAGACTCGCCTTTCTGAGGTTCCCGTTGAAGACTTCCAAGCTCGTGTCAATGAGCTGCGAGAAGATCTTGGAGACCGCGCTCTTCTCCGTGCTATTCACTACTGGTACGAGAATGACCTGGTAGATAAGCGCTGGGCAGATCTTCAGAACTCTGATATTGAGTCCTTTATTGCACTCACCAACGCTTCCGGCGCAAGCTCCGGCATGTACCTGCAGAACGTTTCTACTTCTGGCTCATATCAGCCTGCCATGCTTGCCCTTGGCTTGGCGGAGAGCATCTTAAAAGGTTCTGGCGCCGTTCGCATTCACGGCGGCGGTTTTGGCGGCTCTATCCAGTGCTTTGTTCCTCTCGCCCTTGTCGAGACCTTTATCGCACAAATGAACCAGTGGTTTGGCGAAGTTGCTTGCCGCCACTACGCCATCTCTGACCAGGGAGCTTGTGCACAATGGCTGTAGCAGACAATGAAAGCGCGCTTTGCATTCAGCAGCTTGTTGCATATGCATGCGAGCGCGGACTTATTCAAACTGAGGATCTGACCTGGTGCTATAACGCTCTGCTGGATATGCTCTCGTACGAAGGTCCAGCTCCCGTTAAGTCTTGGGAGAAGATTGACCTGACGGCGTTTAATCTTGATCAGACGCTGGCCGAGCTTGCTCGTCTAGCTGTTTCTCATGGACTTGTCGAGAACACCCAGAGTGGCGAGGACTCTTTTGCCATGCGTGTTATGGGCCTTCTGCTGCCAAAGCCTTCCGAGGTCGCACGCCATTTCAACGAGTTGTACGCTTCTGAGGGACCTCGTGCAGCAACTGACTGGTTCTACACGCTCTGCTGCGATGCCGGCTATGTCAGAAGAAGTGCCATTGCTAGAAACATCACCTGGACTACGCCAACTACCTGGGGAGACCTTGAGATTACCATCAACCTCTCCAAGCCAGAAAAAGATCCTCGTGAGATTGCAGCAGCTAAAACAGCTCAAAACACTTCTGGCGAGAAGTACCCTGCATGCCAGCTCTGTCTGGATAACGAGGGCTACTCCGGACGCGGCGCTTCGTCTGGCGCGGGCGCTCATCCTGCCAGGCAGAACCTTCGCATCATCCCCATTGAACTCAATCAGCATCGTTGGGGATTCCAGTACAGTCCATACGCGTACTTCAACGAGCATTGCATTGCTATGAACTCGGATCACATTCCTATGCACATTGATCACGAGGCGCTCGTCAATCTCTTTGACTTTGTGGACAGATTCCCCCACTACTTTATTGGCTCCAATGCCGACCTGCCTATTGTTGGTGGATCGATTCTCTCGCACGATCACTACCAGGGCGGACGTTACGAGTTCCCTATGATGCGCGCGGAAGTTGCAGAAGAGTTTGAACTCAAGCAGTTCCCCGAGGTAGCGGGCGCAATTCTTAAGTGGCCACTCTCTGTCCTCCGCCTCTCCTCCACCAGTCGAGAAGAAGCACTCAAGGCTGCGGAGTTTATCATCACTGCATGGCGCGGCTATACCGACGAATCCGTCTCTGTTTACGCGCAAACTGATGACGAGCTCCACAACACGGTTACTCCTGTTGTTCGCAAGCTGGAAGATGACATCTACGAGGTCTTTCTTGCATTGCGCTGCAACATTACCAGCGAAAAGCATCCGCTTGGCATCTTCCATCCTCATGCCGAGTATCACCACATCAAGAAAGAGAATATCGGCCTCATCGAGGTCATGGGCCTTGCTGTACTTCCTCCTCGCCTTGTGCCAGAGCTCAACAAAGTTCAGTCGGTTATGGAGCAGTGCCTGGCAAATGACAAGAAAGCCAATGCCGTCTACGGTCAGCTGACCACGGATTCTACCACCATCTCCCACGCCGACTGGGCACGCCAGATTTACGCTAAGTTGCTTGAACAGGGTGACGGATCCAGCAAGGGCAACGCTTTCCTCTCGTCCGAGCAGCTCAAGAAGTACATCTACGACGAGGTTGGTATTGTCTTCTCGCACGTCCTTGAAGACGCCGGCGTATTCAAGTGGGACGAAGAAGGACGAGCCGCGCAACATCGCTTCCTCGAGTCTCTGTAGTCGCTGCTATCCGAAGGTTCACACGCAGCTCGCAGCGAGCTACAGCGTACCGCGAACTTCAGCGTACCGCGAGCTTCAGTGTATCTCGCAATCGCATAAATCACCCAGCAAGAGGGCCGAGAAGATCAGTCCTCTTGTTTTTATGACAAGTAGACTTCCCATAACGGCAAAACAACCTGCAAGTGCAGCTAAGACGGAAATTCTGTTGGAAGCGGACTCCGATTAACCCTTCAAACACACCTATGTCGGATAATCTGCAGGCCTTGAGAGCCCCGACCACACCAAAGTTGGATATTCTGTTAATAGTTAACATATTTTCCGACA
>CAKARX010000028.1:0-15823 GCA_916720745.1 uncultured Atopobium sp. | reverse complement strand
TGGAAGCGCTGGGGCATATAGCGAGTGGTCGTAAACTTGAAGAGGCCCAGAGCCTCAATTTCAGAGCCGTCAGGATTAACAATTTTCTCGCCAAAAAGCTCTGAAGCGTTGCCCGCAAACAGCATAGGAACGCCCTGGTCGGCCAGCTCAGCAAGCCTGTCCTTGTAAGGCATAAGACGAGAAATAATAAGCTCTTGCTGGGCTTCTGTCATGCCACCCATGATGATTGCCGACGGCGTATGCTCCACAAAGTAAGGCGTTGCGGCGTGAGAGGTGTACACAAAGTTCTCTTTTGGAAGACAGGCCTCCAGGTAGAGAGCATTTCCGTTGTCTCCACCCTGGTTGCCGTACTCTGGGTAAAGAATCTCAATCTTAGTTGCTGGATTACTCATGGGAGGCCTCCATCTGTTTCAAGCGCTCAATGATACGGTTTCTGCTGATATCAGCAATGCCACCGTTATAGAGGCCGTGTGCATAGAAAACGTGCTGGCAAGCGTTAAGGTCAACCAAGTCAGCGGTCTCTTCAGGAGAGCTTGCCACAAAGGTTTTAGCTGGATCAATACCGGCAAGTCTGAGCCTAAGCTGCAGGTCAAGCGATGTGTCGCCATAAATAATGACCTGTTTAACGCTTGGATCTTGTAAGAACTCAAAGTCTGTCTGGTAGTACCAGCCAATATACTCTGTCTGGTCTTTTGCTTTTGCCATATAGGCATCAGCAATCATGATGATAATTGCTTTGTCACCTGGCTGTTTGCGAAGGATATCGATAGTGACCGAAGTTGCTGTGTCATTCTCGCCCTTAGAAGCCATGCTAATAAGACGACGACCGTTGTAGTCAATCTCGTTATACCTGGAGGAAGCAATATTAACGCGCTGCAAAGACGCGGCGATAGTTGCAGGCGCAAGACCCATCTCACGCGCGGTTACGATAGCTACAAACAGGTTGTAGAGGTTGACGATAGAGTAGCTGTTGAGCTTGTACTCATATGTTGGTGCACCCTCGTGGCAGTGCTCCTTGACCACAAATTTGCCAGTCTCTGGCTCTACTGAGATAACCTCGTAATCAGGAGTTGGATTGGTATAGCCGCACTCCTCACAAGTTGCGTGGCCAAGATGCCTAAGGTGTGCATAATCCCACTTGAGCTTGCCACCGCATTTGGGGCAGGCGGTAAGATCTGAAACAATGCCCACTGGCTCTGCAGTGTCTTCTGCTAGCCTTGCGATGGAGTAATACGTACGATGCGTGCACTGAGGAGCAAGCCTGCAGCTAATCATGTCATCTGCGTTCAAGATCAGATGAGTTGAAGCAGGAATGCCCTTATCCATAACGTCAAACACGTAGTCTGGAGTTGCACTACGAGAAAACGTATCGCGGAACAGATTAGTAACGGACAAAATATCAGGCTGCAAGTAAGGGAAAATGCGAGGTCCAGAGAGCTCGTCAAACTCCATAACCGCAAGCTTAGTCTTTGACGTGCCCTTCCACGTGGCGTTCTTTGCAAACGAGCTTGCAAAGCCGCTGGAAATATTGCCGCCAACGCGGTTGGTAACGGTCTGGTAGCCATTATCGGCGAGAAGATCGTTGAGCAAGTTATTGGTAGTTGTCTTACCGTTTGTACCGGTAATAAAGACAATCTGCTCTGGCTTAGCAATGTCTCCCAAAAATGCAGGATCAATGCCTTCAGCAATAAAGCCTGGCAGCGTTCCGCCTTCATGGTTGGTCAATTTAAGTGCTGCAAGTGTTGCTTTAGCAGCGAGAAAAGCTACAGGAAATAGTCTGCTCTTTTTTTGTGCCACAGTAACTCCCATCGTGAGCAAAGTCTCTCTAGTTTATCACCTCGCGAGAAGAGCTTGAAGAACAGAGGGTCTCTCGCCAAAAATGCTGCATAAAAAAAGCCGAGCCAGGATGTCCTGGCTCGGCTGAAGCTCCGTGAAAGTAAGTTACCTTACTCCTCAGGCTGCTCCTTCTTCTCTGCAGCGTAAAGCTCGGAGAGGCGGACAAGGTGATCGTAGCGAGCCATTGCGGCTTCCTCGTTCTCCTTGAAGAGCCTCTCTGCGTGCTCTGGGAACTCGCGGGTGAGTCGGCTGTAACGAGCCTCGTTCATCAGGAACTCCTGGTAGCCACCCTTAGGTGCCTTGGAGTCAAGCGTGAACTTCTTACCTGCTGGTGCAGATGGGTTGAAGCGATAGAGGTTCCAGTAGCCGGTCTCGACTGCCTTCTTCATCTCCTCCTGTGCGTGAGCCATGCCGCCCTTAATGGAGTGCATCTCGCATGGGGAGTAACCGATGATGAGGGATGGTCCTGGATAAGCCTCTGCCTCAGCAATTGCCTTGAGAGTCTGCTGGAGGTTTGCGCCCATGGAGACCTGAGCAACATAGACGTAACCATAGGTCATTGCAATCTCAGCAAGGTTCTTCTGCTTGATGTCCTTACCAGCTGCAGCGAACTGTGCAACCTGGCCAAGACGGGAAGCCTTAGAAGACTGACCACCGGTGTTGGAGTAAACCTCAGTATCGAAGACAAAGACGTTGATGTCCTCGCCGGAAGCAAGAACGTGGTCAAGGCCACCGAAGCCGATGTCGTATGCCCAACCGTCGCCACCGAAGATCCAGAAGGACTTCTTGGTGAGGAAGCTCTTGTTAGCAAGGATTTCCTTAGCTGTTGCAAGATCAGACTTCTCAAGCTCAACTACAAAAGTCTTAGAAGCTTCCTTGGAGAGAGCTGCGTCGTTGACGGACTCAATCCATGCCTTAGCAGCATCCTTGAGGTCCTGAGATGCGCCATCCTCGTCGACAAGCTGCTGAGCAAGCTCCAGAAGACGCTTCTGCTGTGCCTGGTGACCAAGCATCAGACCCATACCGTGCTCTGCGTTGTCCTCGAAGAGGGAGTTATTCCATGCTGGACCGTGACCATTTGCATCGGTAGTAAATGGTGAGCAGGAAGCTGGGTTACCCCAAATTGAGGAGCAGCCAGTTGCGTTGGAGATGTACATACGATCGCCAAAGAGCTGGGTGACCAGGCGGCCGTAGCTGGTCTCAGCGCAGCCTGCGCAGGAACCGGAGAACTCAAGAAGAGGCTTCTTGAACTGGGATGCCTTGACGTTGTTGGCGACAAGCTCGGTCTTCTCGGAGACGTGGTTGACTGCGTAGTCAAAGATCTCCTGCTTGGACTCCTGCTCCTCGATTGGCTTCATGGTCAGAGCATCTGCAGGGCAGATGTAGACGCAGTTAGAACAACCGGTACAGTCGAGCTGAGAAACTGCAATCTCAAACTTGTAGCCCTTAGCCTTAGGACCAACGGCATCCTTGAACTGAGACTGTGCTGGTGCAGCAGCAACCTCTTCGTCGGTAAGGACGAATGGACGGATGACTGCGTGTGGGCAGACATAAGCGCACTGGTTACACTGGATGCACTTCTCGACGTTCCACTCAGGAACAACAACAGCAATGCCACGCTTCTCATAAGCAGCAGCACCAAGCTCGAACTGTCCATCAACGTGGTTCTTAAATGCGGAAACAGGAAGTGCGTCACCCTCCATACGAGAGACTGGAGTCATGATGTCGCGAACCTGCTTGAGCAGAGCCTCGCGGCCCTCAAGGGTGATTGTGCTTGCAGCATCCTCTGCAGTAGCCCAATCAGCAGGAATCTCAATCTTAGTAAATGCAGTAGCACCAGCGTCGATTGCCTTGTGGTTCATATCGACGACGTTCTGGCCCTTCTTCAGGTAAGAATGAGTTGCAGCGTCCTTCATGTACTGAAGTGCGTCTGCTTCTGGGAGAACCTTTGCAAGGGCAAAGAATGCAGACTGAAGAATGGTGTTGGTGCGCTTGCCCATACCAATTTCCTTGGCAAGGTCAATTGCATTAATCAGATAAACGTTGATGTTGTTCTTAGCAATGTAGCGCTTTGCCTCTGCTGGCAGGTGGTGTGCAAACTCCTCTGCATCCCACTGGCAGTTGACCAGGAAGGTACCGCCAGGCTTGACGTCGCGGACCATCTTGTAGCCCTTGATGATGTATGCAGGAACGTGGCATGCAACAAAGTCTGCCTTAGTGACATAGTAAGGAGAACGGATCTTGTGATCACCGAAGCGCAGGTGGCTGATGGTGATACCGCCGGTCTTCTTGGAGTCATACTGGAAGTATGCCTGAACATATTTATCGGTGTGGTCACCAATAATCTTGATGGAGTTCTTGTTAGCGCCAACGGTACCGTCGCCGCCGATACCCCAGAACTTGCACTCAATGGTGCCCTCAGCTGCAGTGTTAGGAGCCTCAGGATCCTCTGGGAGAGACAGGTTGGTAACGTCATCGACAATACCAATGGTGAACTCACGCTGAGGAGCATCCTTCTTGAGCTCCTCAAAGATTGCGAATGCAGATGATGGTGGGGTGTCCTTAGAACCAAGGCCGTAACGACCACCAACAACCTTAATACCTGTACGACCAGCCTCATAGAGGGAAGAAACAACGTCTTCGTAGAGAGGCTCACCAACGGAACCCGGCTCCTTGGTGCGGTCGAGAACAGCAATCTTCTTGACGGACTCAGGAAGAACGTCAACAAAGTGCTTTACAGAGAATGGACGATAGAGACGGACCTTAACCAGACCGACCTTCTCGCCATGAGCGTTCAGGTAATCGATAACCTCTTCAAGGGTATCGCAGAAGGAACCCATGCAGATAACAACGCGGTCGGCGTCTTCTGCACCGTAGTAATTGAACAGACCGTAGTCAGTACCAAGCTTAGCGTTGATCTGGTTCATGTAGTCTTCAACAACTGCTGGCAGCTGGTTATAAACCTCGTTGCACGCCTCGCGGTGCTGGAAGAAGATATCGCCGTTCTCGTGGGAACCACGGCTTGATGGATGCTCTGGGTTCAGTGCATGATCGCGGAATGCCTGGACAGCGTCCATGTCGCACATCTCAGCAAGATCAGCGTAATCCCAAACGGCAACCTTCTGAATCTCGTGAGAAGTACGGAAACCGTCAAAGAAGTTAACAAATGGAACTTTGCCCTTGATTGCTGCAAGGTGAGCAACAGGAGCCAGATCCATAACCTCCTGGACGTTGCCTTCTGCGAGAAGTGCAAAGCCAGTCTGGCGAGCGGACATAACGTCAGAGTGATCGCCAAAGATGTTCAGTGCATGAGTTGCAACGGTACGTGCGCTGACGTGGAAAACACAAGGGAGCTGCTCACCGGCAATCTTGTACATGTTTGGAAGCATGAGCAAGAGGCCCTGAGAAGCGGTGTAAGTAGTGGTCAGAGAACCGGAACCAAGAGAACCGTGAACAGCACCAGCTGCGCCAGCCTCGGACTGCATCTCGACAACCTTGACGGTTGTACCAAAGATGTTCTTTACACCCTGGGCGGACCACTGGTCAACATAGTCTGCCATTGGACTTGATGGGGTAATTGGGTAAATACCCGCTACCTCGGTAAACGCATACGACACGTAAGCCGCGGCGTTGTTACCGTCCATGGACTTAAACTTTCTTGCCATTTCCTCTCCTTGCCTAATCTGTGATTTCTCACAGTATGCGTCTGTGCGATCCAAAATAAAGCTGTAGACCCTGGGTGACTACGGAAACATGTTTCATAGTTCGGCCGGCAGCGGTCGCATAATGCTTTTATTATTGCGCAAAAAAACAATGAAACAAATCAGAAATACAAGCTGACAAATACCTATTTTTAAGTAGGAATTTCTACCTGCGGAATTACAAAATAGACATAACACTAAAGTGCAAGTTTTTTGTAAATCGACAAAATGTTCAAGTACACAAGCAGCCATCTGTCTGAAAAACAGACAAATTTTTACGTAGGCGCTCAACGTGCGACAGCTTCATCGTGCGTTGCGTACCCTTTGCTGGACGAACCTTAAATATCGTACTTATCTGATTACTTAGCGGCTTTGATTTCACAAAGTTTCTTGTAACCAAATAAGAAACGCTCTCCTATCTCGCCTTGAGCATCAGAAGCACATACGATTCCATGTTCATCCGAAGTAAGGAAAGCTTCATCAAATTCGGCAGTTCCATCAAATACCTGGGCAATAACGTCTGGATTAAACTCTGTTGGCTCATGAAGAGTCTGTGCCAGGTCTAACACTAAACTTGTGACTCCCGATCGAACGCTTTCTTCCGAGACACCCGCAATAAGCTTTTCGTCTTTTACCAGCCAAAGCACCTCTGGTGCACAATGAGTTTGCTGCTCTTCTCGCTGTGAAATCCTTGCGCGGCCCGCAAGAGACAGAACAGAACGCTCTTCCAAAGACTGGTAAGGTCCAACAGTCATAGCAGCCTGTCCATTGCTCTCAAGCAAAATCATAAGAACGCCATCTGGAAACTCTTGTGACCCTTCTTTAAGCGTTCCCTCAATATGCTGCTTAGCCCAAGCAATCAGGTGCGGAGAAACCTCTTTTTGCGCAACAGCTCGCTTGCTCAGCGCACGTAAGTGCCTGTTATCAAGTGGGAGGACACCTCCAGATAATCTCCAGCGACAAACAAGTTCTGGATTATCAAGCTCAAACTTCTGAGCTGCTTCTAGCTCTTCCTGGTCCACAGTGTCCTCCCCCAACTTTTTTGAAATGAACTGCTAATCCCGAATTAGCAGATTAGTGCCTAAAGTGACGCTTGCCTGTAAACACCATTGCAATGCCGTATTCATCACAAGCAGCAATAGATTCATCATCTCTGACTGATCCACCAGGCTGAATGATAGCCGTTACGCCATGAGCTGCTAGTGTGTCAACGTTATCTCGGAATGGGAAGAAGGCATCAGATGCTGCCACAAGATTCTTTGAATCAATTCCCATGCGCTCACAAGCTGCCTCTGCGCGCTCACACGCGAGAAGAGCGGCGTCAACACGATTAGGCTGACCTGGTCCCATACCAATTCCAGCCTGATCTTTTGCAACCAAAATTGCATTTGACTTAACGGTCTTGCAAACTTTCCAAGCAAATACCAAATCGCTCAGCTCTTCTGGAGTTGGTTGGCGCTTAGTAACAACCTCAAAGCTATCTGCAGCTTCGTCTGCGTGGTCAAGGTCTTGTACTAAAAGACCTCCGTCAACAGTTCTCATCTCAAGCTCGCGGCTTCTATCGATTCCGCCCGTAGCCAATACGCGAAGATTTGTTCTCTTTGACAGGCGCTCAAGAGCCTCTTCTGTAAAGCTTGGTGCAATAAGAACCTCAACAAACTGCTTATTGATGTCTGCAAAGTGCTCAACAAACTCCAGCGGAACTTCTCTGTTTACTGCAATAATTCCACCAAACGCAGAAAGTGGATCGCAAGCAAATGCTCGATCGTATGCCTCAACAACATTTTCTGCCGTAGCAGATCCGCAAGGATTTTGGTGTTTCAAAATAATGACTGATGGCTCATCAAACTCGCGAACAGCTGCCCAGGCAGCGTCAGTATCAAGCAGGTTGTTATAAGACAAAGGCTTGCCTTGGAGCTGCTTAGCATTTGCTAAAGAATGTGCTGGAGCTCCAGGCATCTTATAAAATGCTGCGGACTGCTGAGGATTTTCTCCGTAACGAAGATCTTGTTCTTTTGTTGCCTTTACCAGCAAAGTCTCTGGGAATGTACTCTGCTCTGCTTCAACAACACCAGAAAGGTATGCGGCAATAGCGCCATCGTATGCAGCCGTTGTCTTAAATACTTTCAAAGCCAGCTGCTGGCGAGAAACCCTTGTAGTTGCACCGTCATGGACACGCATCTCGTCAAGAACACGACCATAATCTGCTGGATCAACAACAACCGTAACAAAATCATTATTCTTTGCAGCAGAGCGGAGCATTGAAGGTCCACCGATATCGATATGCTCAATTGCATTTTCAAGAGTTACTGATGGATCAGCAACAGTCTTCTCAAACTCATAGAGATTAACGCAGACCAGGTCAATCATGCCAATACCATTATTCTCTGCGTCTGCGACATGACCGGGATTGTCTCTACGGCATAAAAGACCACCATGAACACGAGGATGCAGCGTCTTAACGCGGCCGTCCATCATCTCTGGAAATCCGGTATAAGACTCAATAGGAACTACAGGCACACCAGCCTCTTCGAGGATTTTTGCGGTTCCACCTGTTGAAATTACCTCAACGCCAAACTCTTTAGTAAGCGTTTGTGCAAATTCAACAATACCTGTTTTGTCTGTTACCGAAATTAGCGCACGTTTGATAGGGGCCTCAGCCATTGCCGCTCCTTTGTGTTCGACACTTACTATCAGAAACACTTACAGCCTATCAGCTGCGAAACACTACGTACTAGATGTAAACAAACTTGAAACTATTCTATAATCTTCCGCTGTAAAACGCATGAAAGGCACTTATAACTATGTCTACTGATTCTCCCATCATAATCCCCTTTGAAGACGCTGACTTGCCGGAACTTATATCAATCGTTGAACGTGTCTGGTACTTAGACGGCGATGAGTCAAAAGATGAAAGTCACTCACTTGCAACTATTGATGTCGCCCATTTTATTGGTGTTTCTACTCATCGCTTTGTCGCAAAGCAAGATGATCAAATACTTGGTCTTCTTTTCTGCTCAAACGGAGAAACTCCAGCAGATTTTGAAAAATGGCAGAAGTTAGAAAACGAAACAACAGCAAAAGCTAAGAAACTATTGAGTGAAGCTCGCTTTAAGGACTACGAGATCTTTGGTGATGTCGAATCTCATCTTGTTCATGATTATTGGAACACGAACACTAACGATGCCAAATGGGAAATTACTTTGTTCTGCGTTAACCCCGCCATAAAAAGCCAGGGTATTGGAGGCATACTCTTCTCCTACGTTCTGAACTTTATGAAAGAGCAGGGAGCTAAGCATTACTTCCTTGCAACTGATGACGATTGCGACTTTGGTTTCTATCAGCACAAAGGCCTCACCTGTAAAGATAAGGCAGCTATTAAGTCATCAACAAAAGACTATGGATTTGCCTATATCTATGCGGGAGATCTCTAAGAATGAGTTCTTGCATTGGAAGATTTGCGCCAACTCCTTCTGGAAGAATGCACCTAGGCAACGTTTTCTCAGCGCTTATGGCTTGGGCCAGCGTTCGCTCCCAAAACGGTAGCCTTATTCTTCGCATCGAAGACTTGGATATTCGTGCTCATAATCCTCAATACACCTCCCTTCTCTTGGATGATTTACAGTGGCTGGGACTAACTTGGGACAAAGGGCCGTTTTTCCAAAGCAAGCGTACGGAGCTCTATCAGGACGCTCTATTGAAATTGAAACAACAAGAACTTTTGTATCCTTGCTTTTGCTCCCGAGCAGACTTACACGCTGCACAAGCCCCTCATGCCAGCGATGGTGCATATGTCTATGCGGGAACCTGCCGCGACCTGAGCAAATCCGAGCGTGAAGAGCTTTCCAAACATAAAATTCCAGCAACTCGCATACGAGTTCCTAATAAGACCTACGCGTTTGAAGACAAAGTCTATGGTCAAACATCTCAAAATCTTTCTAAATCATGTGGAGACTTTATTGTCCAGCGTGCAGACGAAGTCTTTGCATATCAGCTTGCCGTAGTAGTGGACGATGCTGACATGGGTGTAACTGAAGTTGTTAGGGGATCAGATCTCCTTTCATCAACGCCAAGACAGCTCTATCTACAAGATGTACTAGGTTTTTCTCATCCCATCTATGCTCACCTCCCCCTACTTGTTGCACCAGATGGCAGGCGACTTTCTAAACGCAATCACGATCTAGACCTTGGTGTTCTGAGAGACCAAGGAAAAACACCAGAAGAGATTCTTGGCTTTCTGGCTTATTGCATAGGTCTTGCAGAAAAAGAAGAACCTCTTTCTGCAGTACAAGTTGCCAATCGCTTTTCATGGGATGTCCTTCGCGCTCACCGAAAAAACGTGGTTGTTGAGCATTTTTCAGATGTTTTGTAAAATGTCTTATTGTGAGTGACGCCAGTTCGGGGTATCATTCTCAAGCACCCATTTTGGAGAGCTGACCGAGAGGCCGAAGGTGCTCGCCTGCTAAGCGAGTATGGGCCCCAAGCCCATCTGGGGTTCGAATCCCCAGCTCTCCGCCAGAATTTTCTGCCCGTTGCGTTTTATGCAACGGGCTTTTTACAAAATCCTACTTTATAAGAAATTTCTATATCAATAATTTTCTTATTTATCGCATTTTCCTTCTTGATACGTTTAAATATGAAAATTCAGTGAAAAAAAATGAGTACTAAAATTTATTTAACGGTAATCTTTTGCGAAAAGGAGTTTTTATGAACAACACAGTCAACGGTATTATGACGATTCTTGTTATGGTCGCAATCTATCAATTCGTAATTGCAAAACCAAAATACAGAGTTCGTTTGACTGATCCCATTACTTCTCGTTTTCAATATGTGCTGTCTATTGATGGAATTAATGACACATACCAATATACGGCTAGCTCAAAAGACGCTCTTGTTTTAAGAGAATTACCTCGTGCAGAAAAAATGCTTGCCGCTATGCCTGACCATACAAATGCGGTTATTGAGGTGAAACAAGGCCTTATTCCTTGGAAACACCTTAATCCAGAGGCATAGCACTCATTTATCATTAAACATTTTGATTTATGACTTGCATTTTCAACCAGAAAGTGGCATCCTATCTACTTGCACGCGGCGTTACCTCAGCTGGATAGAGGACCTGACTACGAATCAGGGCGTCATAGGTTCGAATCCTATACGCCGCACCACTTGAACTTAAGAGCTCCTTCGGGAGCTCTTTTTTATTATCTACCTGGTCTTAAAGCCACTTCACCGGAAGAGTTTGCATACAAATACTGATAAGAAATGCCGGCTTCATCAAGTTCATCCATTACCTCAGCCATGCATGTTTCCGCCATGATGACCTCCAGATACTCTTGTGGACTTAAATCTTTTAAACCCACTCTACCTTGGTCTGAAATCCACTTTCTTAAAGTTGCAAGTTGCTCTGATGCAATATGGATCTCTGAATAAAACTCCTTGTGGCCGAATCCAATTTTTGCCGCACTGCCTTGCACAAACTGCCTTAATACAATTTCTTTATGTACCTCTACCAGACCTTTCATAGCCACCTCTTTCTTCCTTTACTAATCTCAGTATAGCAAATTTATAGAACATATGTTCTATAAATCAGTAAAAGAAATGGTCTTCACAATTCACGAGAAGACCATTTCAGAGATTGAATCAATTTTGATTAAAAAGAGAAACTATTCTGGTCGAATAACCTCGATGCCACCCATGTAAGGACGAAGCGCCTCAGGAACAGTAACAGAGCCATCTGCGTTCTGATAATTCTCCATAATTGCAGCCATGGTTCGACCGACCGCCAGGCCAGAGCCGTTAAGCGTATGAACTAGACGGGTGCCCTTGAACTCTGCTGGATCCTTATAGCGGATATTTGCACGACGTGCCTGGAAATCCCAGCAATTAGAGCAGGAAGAAATCTCCTTGTATGCGTTATAACTTGGAAGCCAAACTTCAATGTCATAGCACTTGCATGCAGAGAATCCAATGTCACCAGTGCAAAGAGTAACTACGTGATAAGGAAGACCAAGGAGCTGAAGGATCTTCTCGGCTTCCTGGACCATGGACTCAAGCTGATTCATGGAGTCTTCGGGCTTTGCAAACTTGACCATCTCTACCTTGTCAAACTGGTGAACACGGATGATGCCACGGGTGTCTCGACCAGCTGAACCTGCCTCCTCGCGGAAGCATGGGGTGAATGCGGTATAGAGCAGAGGGAGCTGAGATGCGTCCAGAATCTCGTCACGATGGATGTTTGTGAGCTGGACCTCAGCAGTTGGAATGAGGTAGAGGTCAGGCTGTACGTGATAGAGGTCCTCTTCAAACTTAGGGAGCTGACCAGTGCCAAACAGAGAATCCTGATTTGTGATAACTGGTGGCCACCACTCTTTGAAGCCTGCCTGGTTATGTGTGTCAATCATGAAGTTGATAAGCGCGCGCTCCATGCGAGCGCCCATGCCGCCAAGCAGATAAAAACGAGTTCCTGCAAGTTTTACGCCACGATCAAAGTCAATCATGCCCAGTTCAGGTCCAAGATCCCAGTGTGCCTTTGGCTCAAAATCAAACTGAGTTGGCTCTCCCCACTTGCGGACCTCAGGGTTATCGGAATCATCCTTACCATAAGGAACCGATGCGTCTGGAATGTTTGGAATAGCTGCGACAAGAGCCGTGAGCTCCTCCTCAACCTCTCCGCGACGCTGGTCAAGCTCTGCGATGCGGTCTTTATTAGCTGCTACCTGCTCTTTAGCTGCCTCAGCCTCTTCCTTCTTGCCCTCACGCATGAGAAGGCCAATCTGCTTAGAAACGGCGTTGCGCTCTGCCTGAAGAGACTCAACCTCAGCGATTACGCTCCTGCGCTCCTCATCAAGCTCAAAGAATTTCTCGCGATCCCAATGAGCATTTTGCCTGGACTCGCAAGACTTATCTACGAGGTCAGGATTCTCGCGCACAAATTTGATATCAAGCATGCAGCTTCTCCTTGAATCAACACTTTTTAGCAGTGCATTTTTTCTTATAGCCTACCAAGTATATACTTGTATTCAGATTCTTAACCCTTCACATGTTCTGGAGCTAGATTATGGACGCAATTAACTCATTTGTCGGCTGGCTTTTTGGCGATAAAACCGGTGTGTTGTTCCTCGTACTTGGTGGAATTTTGCTCTTTTTGGTTATTTCCTTTGTGCTGGAGCGCAAAACCAAAAAGATGTATTTCAATCATAAAAAGACTGAGGACGACTGGGATCTCTTTGGCGACGACCAAGAGGGTTGGTCTGATTTTGAATCAGATAACAAATAGGTAACAAAAAAGCCCCGTAAAGGGGCTTTTTAAATGCAAATGGTGCGGGCGAAGGGACTTGAACCCCCATGAACTTGCGTTCATACGGACCTGAACCGTACGCGTCTGCCAATTCCGCCACACCCGCGTGCTAGGGAATAATACTACAACATTTTGTTTTCTTCTAATGGAAAAACAATAGATATATAAGAAAATTCTTTTCAGCGGTAGAATATAGACAGTCACGGCCGACAAACACACTTTAAACACAGGAGGTTGCCGTGAGTGACTCGCGGTCACAGACCACGCAGACTACATATCTACATTCACCTTCTGCTCAGCAGGCATCACCTGCGGCTGAGCCAGAAATTTTGCTGGACCGATATCGCGTTCTTGCTCGCAGAGGTAACGGAGGCTTTGGCACCGTTTGTACCTGCTGGGATACTCGTTTGCAGAGGCGCGTAGCTATAAAACGCATGCCACTGTTAGGGGCTTCCGAGACTCCCGGCGTGCTTGCTTCAACTGTTGACGAGGCTCTTTCTGAGGCTCGAACTGCCTGTTTGCTGGCGCATCCCAACATTGTGACTGTTCATGACTTTGAGATTGAGGGCGATTACGCCTATCTGGTCATGGAGTTTGTTGATGGCCTTAATTTATCGGAGCTCTTGGCTCGCGTTGAGGGTGGCTACCTCACCTACGCCGAAGCAGCTCACATGGTGTCTTCACTTGCAAAGGCGCTTCACTATGCCCATGAAAACGGCGTACTCCATCTGGACATCAAGCCAACAAATATCATGATTGACCGCCAGGGTACGGTAAAACTTGCCGACTTTGGTATGGCAACACTTGCCTCAGCTGCTGGTTATGGCGGCGCTCGCGGAGGTACGGTGGGCTACATGCCTCCTGAACAGGTTGAAGGCATGCTTGTTGACGAGCGCGCTGATATTTTCTCGCTTGCTGTTGTTTTGAGGCAGGCGCTAACGGGCGTCAATGTATTTGCGGGCAGAACGGCTAAAGAGTCTCTTGATCACATCTACAAGGGCCCAAAAATTCCTCTGCTCAAAGAAGATCCCGAGGTTCCCTTTGCTGTAGATGCCGCCTTGACACAGGCGCTTTCCCCTGAGCCGTCAATGAGACAGGGAAGCGTCTTGGAGTTTGCACAAGAAATTGTGACTCCTCTTGGCAGCGAAAAGCAGGGCGAGAAAAGCCTCAAGTCCCTGGTGGAACAGTCAGAAGAAGAGGAAACCGAGACATGGGACATCAAGCATCTTCCGCTCTCAATCCGCTTTCCCTGGCTGCCCTCGGCTGCCGTGCGTGGCGTATCAGCCCTGGTCACCGGTGTTCTTCTCGCCCAGTTGTTCCAGCTTATTGCTCCAGAATCGCTCACGTTTATTGTGGTGGGCTCTCTTGTAGGAGCTGCAGCAGCTGTTCTTTGGACCCCGTTGGGTTCTGCGCTTGTCATTGCATGCGCGGTATATGCTCTGGCAAGTATTAGCCCTACCAGCACTTCATTCCCGTTTGCAACGCTTGTAACCTTGGTAAGCGTTATCTGGTGGGCCTTTGCAGGAAGGGTCTCAAAATTTAGCAGCATCAACTGCTTATTAGGAGCTTTATTACCTGCTCCTGTTTCAGCACCAGCGCTTATCTCCGCCACCATGCATCCACTACCTGCAGTTTTAACAGGAGCCTTTAGCTATCTTTTTGGGACACTGTTTGCAAGAGGCATATCCTTAGGCTTTGCGGCAACTCCTCTTGCCTATGACTACACCTCATTGGCCTCAGGACTTCCTTTTTGGGTTCGCTTTGGGGCGTGCGCTCTATCTGCTCTTTTAGGCTCGCTTATAAGCCAAAAAAGGCGTCGCGGGTGGATGATTTTTGGACAAATTGTCTGTGCCGCATTGCTTTCAAGTGGCATTATATGGGCAGCTTGGATGGAGAATCCCAATTTTTGGGTAGTTGAAAGTATAGTTTCAGTACTAATTACGGTATTCTTATGTGTACTTGTATGTATTGCAATTGTCCTGATAGGTCCACTTCAAGCGGATCAGGAAGGCGAGGAATTAGATGAGCTTTCTTAGTGACTTTGAAAACCGTATTGGTTCGGTCTTTGGTGCCGCACCTCAGGGATACGCAGAGCCTTTCTCTTTTAAGAAGCTTGCCAAACGCGCAGCTAAAGAGATGGAACGTGAGACGTATGAGATTGATGGCGTAGACACTGCGCCTGCCCTGTATACCGTTTTAGTTGCTCCTCAAGATGATTCACTGATGCGTCCTCTTTATGCTGATCTAACTGCAGAAGTTTCTGACTTCGTGGCTGCTCAGGCTCAGCAAAAAGATTATGTATTTGTTGGCCAGCCACTTGTTCGTTTTATGGTTGACCCTTCTCTGAAGCCTGGAAAATTTGCTGTCTTTGCAGAAAATGTTGACGGCAATACCCTTGACCAGCTGCGCAATGAAGAGCGCGCGTTCTTGGGCGGAAACTCCAGCGTCGGAGGAGCTGCAGCTCAAATGCCTCAGCAGCACAATTCTCGCGCTGCTGTTCAGCCAGAGCCACAGCCAGAGCCAGACCCTCTGTCCGTGGTCCGTCCTGTTGCCGCAGAAAATGCAACCCCAGAGGTTTTGGGGGACCTTGCTGGTACAGACGCTGGTCTTGCGGTAATGCCACCAGATTTTGTTGAGGCTCAAGGCGCAATTCCTGTTGTTTCTGCAGCTGAGTCCACCCCTATGCCCGTCCTTCCAAGCTCAAACGGACTTCCAGACCTTCCAGTTAACGGAGCTATCCCAACAGCAGCTCCCGTCCCTATGACACAGCGTCGTATCACGCCTTCCCTTGATGCGCAGCTCAATGGCATAGGTGGACGTCCTTCTCGCAATTTGCAAGGCACGCCACGTGCAAACATGGACGCTACCTGCATTTTGATTGATCGCCAGAGCGGTCGCTCGTATCGCGTTGAGGCTCCTCGCGCCATCATTGGTCGCGAGCGCTCTCAGGCAGACGTTGTTCTGCGCGATCCTAACGTTTCAAGACGTC
>CAKARX010000027.1:0-16120 GCA_916720745.1 uncultured Atopobium sp. | reverse complement strand
GAAAAAACGAGAAGGCTGGCTGGATATCGGTAGGCGCATAATTGAGGAAAAGTTCTCGATTAATGTGCTACGAGCAGAGAGCTATTTTGAAAACGCTTACAAGGCAGCTAATGATGAGTATTTTCTCTATGTAAAAAGAAGTAGTTTTTTTAGTGCTTTATCAAAGAACCTTCCATCAGCGCTTTCAAATTTCACGCAAGTCGTAGCTATAATTACAGGTGTTATGCTGCTTTCTATAGGTCAGATGAGTGTTGGAGAGATTTTAGCCGCCTATCTGATTTTGTCAGTATTGAGCGAACCGCTTGATACGGTTTGTTCTGTTAAAAGCTCATATCTTGCTGCAAAAGCGGATATTGATGTTTATCTTGAGCACGAGAAAGAATCCCAAGAGCCTTCAGGTTATGAGAAGCTTTGGAATTCTTCACTTAAACCAGCTGTAAAGATAGGAGAGGGAACTCTTTTAGCTACTTCAGAAGGACCAGAACTTTTCCATACACAAGCTCTCAGCATTCCACAAGGATTTCTCGTGGTGGTAAAAGGTTCCAATGGCTCAGGCAAGTCTTCTTTCGTAGATCTTTTGGCAGGTTGCTCTGATCCATCACTATTCAGTGGTGATATAGAGCTTTCGGATGATCTTAAAGACTGTTCTCGTTTTGCTCGTCCGGTACCTCTTGTAGAAGGAAGCCTCGCTGACAATATGTTTGGAGAAAAGATTGATCGTACGATTTACAACTTGCTCGATTTCTCTTCTCTTGAGACTCATGCTTTTGACGGAAAAGAAGAGTCCGTTTCTTTGGGCGAGCGACAAAAAATTGGCCTTTTGAGAGCTCTATCCAGAAAACAAGGAGCACTTGTTTTGGATGAACCTCTACAGAATTTAGATGCTCCAACAGCTCAGAGGCTTTGTAGATATCTCGCAAACCTCAAAGGTAGGCGGACTGTCGTGGTGATTATGCACTCTGATGAACTAGATCAAGAAGCAGACGTTCTCCTCGATATCCAAGATGCCAATTGTATGTGCGTTGATGTGGGAGAAAAATAGATTCAAAGGCTTGGGCGCTTTGACCCTTTCGTTGCGCTAAGATTGTAAGGTAATTGTTTATCGAAAGGTTTTGGCTGATAAAACATATTTGCCTTGAGTTTGGAGCGTAGGGATATATGCCATTGCAATTTAACAGACTCGGTATCACACCAATTGTTGTTTTTAACTTTATTATCTGGCTTTTCTTTACACTCGCATACTTTTATCAGATTGTGTACATTCTTCGTGTCTTAGTTAAAGGCGAGGTAAAGCTTCCAGAGGCAAAAAAGCAGCACCGCTATGCCTTCTTTATTGCTGCCCACAATGAAGAGCCAGTTATTGGCAACCTTGTCAGGTCCATTCTTTCTCAGGATTATCCTCGAGAGCTGATGGATGTCTTTGTTGTTGCAGACGCCTGTACCGATAAAACAGCTGAAGAAGCAAGAAAAGCTGGAGCAATTACATGGGAGCGTAATGACCTTGCTCGTAAAGGTAAGAGCTGGGTTATGGATTACGGCTTTGATCGCATTCTTAATGAGTACGGCGACAAATACGAGGCATTCATTATTATGGATGCCGATAACCTGGTTTCTCCAAGCTACTTAAAGATTATGAATCAGGCTTTTGATGCAGGATATCTTGTCTGTACTAGCTATAGAAACTCAAAGAATTTTGATTCCAGCTGGGTAAGCTCTGCATACGCAACCTGGTTTATGCGCGAGGCAAAGTTCTTGAATAATGCCCGTATGATGATGGGTACCAGCTGCGCTGTTTCTGGTTCCGGCTGGATGGTTTCTTCTCGCATTATTAAAGGCATGCATGGATGGGATTTCCACACCCTCACCGAGGATATTCAATTCTCCACGTTCTGCAGTGCTCACAATATTCAAATTGGCTATGCACCTGCAGAATTCTTCGATGAGCAGCCTTTGACCTTCAAGGCATCGTGGACACAGCGTATGCGTTGGACAAAAGGCTTTTACCAGGTGTTCTTCTCGTATGGTTTTGATCTTATTAAGGGTATTTTTAAGGGTCAGTTTGCTTCATACGATATGCTCATGACCATTGCGCCAGGCATGATTTTGACACTGCTTTCAGCCTTTATTAATGGTACTTACATGCTAGTTGGCTATTTGAGCCACGGCTTCGTTGCTACTGACGCAGAGATTGCTATGAGTGTGGGATCTTTGGTCATGACGGTCTTCTCGATGTATGTGGTCTTCTTTATTCTGGCGCTTATTACCACCATCTCGGAGTACAAGCATTTCCATGTAAAGAAGAAATGGCGTATTTTTACCAATCTCTTCACGTTCCCTATTTTTATGATGACGTATATCCCAATTACCGTTGCAGCTTTGTTTAAAAAGGTTGAGTGGGTTCCTACAAAACATGACATTGCTGTTAACTTTGAGGATGTTATTGCTTCAAGTGGGAGTTCAAATTAAATAATGAGCTCCACTGGTGGTACAATGCCAAAACACGTTGAGCATGACCGGTAGGTCAGGAGGGAGCCAAAAACAATGGCAAAGTTCTTCGAAGGCGAATCACACACATTTTCTGAGTACCTTTTGGTTCCTGGCTATTCATCAGCTGAGAATATCCCTGCAAATGTTTCTTTGAAGACTCCTCTTGTTAAGTTTAAGCGTGGCGAGAAAAGCGCAATTGAGCTCAACATTCCTATGGTATCTGCAGTAATGCAGTCGGTTTCTGGTCCTCGTCTGGCAATTGCCTTGGCCCAGCAGGGCGGCATTGCCTTTATTTATGGCTCTCAGTCCGCTGAGGATGAGGCTCAGATGGTTCGTGAGGTTAAGAGTTATAAAGCTGGTTTTGTTGTCTCCGACTCTACGCTCACTCCAGAGATGACCCTTGGTGAGGTACTTGATCTTAAAGAGAAGACTGGTCACTCCACCATGCCTGTCACCGATGACGGCACTTCTCGCGGTAAGCTTGTAGGTATTGTTACCTCTCGTGATTATCGTCCTTCTCGCGATGATCGCTCTAAGCTTGTTTCTGAGTTTATGACCCCAGCTGATAAGCTTATTACCGCAGCTGAGGATACGACCCTTAAAGAGGCAAATGACATTATCTGGGACAACAAGCTCAACACCCTTCCTGTTGTCGATAAGAACGGCCACCTGGTTAGCCTCGTATTCCGCAAGGATTATGATTCCCACAAGTCTGCTCCAGATGAGCTTCTTGATGACTCTAAGCGTTACATGGTTGGCGCTGGTATTAATACTCGTGACTATGAGACTCGTGTTCCTCTGCTTGTTGAGGCAGGTGCTGATGTTTTGTGCATCGACTCATCTGAGGGTTACTCCGAGTGGCAGAAGCGCACGCTTGAGTGGGTTCGTGCGACCTACGGTGATTCCGTCAAGATTGGCGCTGGTAACGTTGTAGACGCTGAGGGCTTCCGCTTCCTGGCAGAGGCTGGCGCTGACTTTATCAAGATTGGTATCGGCGGCGGTTCTATCTGCATTACTCGTGAACAGAAGGGTATTGGCCGTGGTCAGGCTACTTCTGTTATTGATGTTGCTCGCGCTCGCGATCAGTACTTTGAGGAGACTGGCGTCTATATTCCAATCTGCTCAGACGGCGGAATTGTCTACGATTACCACATGACCCTTGCGCTTGCTATGGGCTCTGACTTTATGATGCTTGGTCGTTACTTTGCTCGTTTTGATGAGAGTCCATCAGATCGCGTGATTGTTAACGGCTCCTACATGAAGGAGTACTGGGGCGAAGGCTCTGCTCGTGCTCGTAACTGGCAGCGCTACGACCTTGGCGGCAACAAGCGCGGTCTTTCCTTTGTCGAGGGTGTTGACTCGTACGTTCCATACGCAGGCCCTCTGAAGGACGGCGTTGAGGCTTCACTTCTGAAGGTCAAGTCCACTATGTGCAACTGTGGCGCTCTTGATATTCCAGAGCTTCGCGATAAGGCAAAGATTACGCTTGTCTCTTCAACTTCAATTGTTGAGGGTGGCGCACACGACGTCTTGCTGAAAGACTCAAACCAGCAGGTCAGTTACAATTTCCGTTCGTAGCTCACAGGATTTATGGACTACTGGCGTCACCAAGTATTTTGCTTGGTGACGCATCGCTATAAGAAAGGGGAACTCGTGGAAAACGAGGAAGTACAGAACGTAACCGATACAGGTGATTTTCCTGTCTACGACGCTGAAGCCATTGAAACTAAGTGGCAGCGCGTCTGGGAAGAGCAGAATCTTTACAAGACAGAAGAGGACAGCTCAAGGCCTAAAAAATACGTTCTAGAGATGTTCCCTTATCCTTCGGGCGATCTTCACATGGGTCATGCTCGTAACTACACCATTGGCGATGCTATGGCTCGTCAGGCCCGTATGCGTGGCTTTGATGTCTTACATCCAATGGGCTTTGACGCTTTTGGTCTTCCTGCAGAAAACGCTGCTATTAAGCACAATACTCAGCCTTCTGTGTGGACCCATAAGAATATTGACCAAGCTGTAAAGACCATGTTCCGCATGGGCTTTGCCTACGATAAAGACCGCATGTTTAATACCTGCGACCCTGAGTACTACAAGTGGGGCCAGTGGATCTTCCTCAAGATGCTTGAGAAGGGTCTGGTATATCGTGCGACAAGCCCTGTTAACTGGTGTCCTAACGACAAAACTGTTCTTGCAAACGAGCAGGTAGTTAATGGTAAATGCTGGCGCTGTGGCGCAGTCCCAGAGAAGCGCGAGCTCTCACAGTGGTATTTGCGCATCACTGATTACGCCCAGGAGCTCCTCGACGACCTTGATCAGCTTGAGGGCTGGCCAGAGCGCGTTCGTGCTATGCAGTCAAACTGGATTGGTCGCTCCGAGGGTGCAGAAATTGACTTTACCCTGGCAGATACCGATGGTGTCACGCCAACCGATACCAAGATGACTGTCTTTACCACTCGTGCAGATACCATCTATGGCTGCACCTTCATGCTGCTTCCACCAGAGTCTAAGCTTGCTGCTGAGCTGGTAGGGGATTCAGAGTACAAGGCTGCCTTTGACGCTCTTCACGAGGAGGCTGTAAAGGTTTCTTCTATTGATCGTCAGGGCACAGATCGCGAGAAACACGGTGTGTTCACCGGCCGTTACGCAATTAACCCAGTCACCGGTCAGACCGTACCAATTTGGGTTGCTGACTACGTCCTTCTCGACTATGGTACTGGCGCCGTTATGGGTGTTCCATCAGGCGATAAGCGCGACTTTGACTTTGCTAAGAAGTACGACCTGCCTATTGTTCCTATCATCTGCGAAGAGGGAACTGATATCTATGAGGAGCTCAAGGGAGTTTCCGAGTACAAGGTAACCTCTGTTGACTGGGACGGACCAATGGATACCGTTGGTATTCTTGTCCAGTCTGGTCCTTTCACCGGACTTCGTGGTGGTAAGCATTCCGAGGCAGAAGAGGCTGTTGTTGCTTATCTGATTGAGCACAACGTTGGTCGCCGAACTGTTCAGTTCCGTCTTCGTGACTGGCTCATTTCCAGGCAACGCTATTGGGGCAATCCAATTCCTATGATTCACTGCGATTGCTGCGGTGACGTCCCAGTTCCTTATGATCAGCTCCCTGTTACGCTTCCGGATAATCTTGATCTGGCGGCAGGGGATACTCTTGCTGAGTGCAAGGAGTTTGTAGAGACCACCTGTCCT
This sequence comes from uncultured Atopobium sp., assembly GCA_916720745.1. Classification (GTDB taxonomy): domain Bacteria; phylum Actinomycetota; class Coriobacteriia; order Coriobacteriales; family Atopobiaceae; genus Lancefieldella. The sequence continues at coordinate 10,432 of CAKARX010000027.1, read as the reverse complement.
CAGTGTGGCAAGCCCGCCAAGCGTATCACTGATACCATGGACACTTTTACCTGCTCTAGTTGGTATTATCTGCGCTATTGCGATCCACACAACACCGAGCTTCCTTTCTCTAAGGAGTCAGTGGACCGCTGGATGCCGGTAGATAACTACATTGGTGGCATTGAGCACGCAATTCTGCACCTTCTGTATTCTCGTTTCTTTACTAAGGTCCTTCGTGACCTGGGCATGATTGATATTGACGAGCCATTTAAGAACCTGATGACCCAGGGCATGGTCAAGGATGAGCACGGCGACACCATGTCAAAGTCAAAGGGTAACGTTGTTCCTCCAAGCTCTGTTATTGAGCCTTATGGTGCAGATACGATGCGTCTTGCCATTCTCTTTGTTGCTCCACCAGAGAAGGATTTTGACTGGGACGAGAAGGTCGTTGCAGGTGCAAACCGCTTTATCAAGCGTGCGTGGCGTGTGGTTTGGGAACTCTCTCGCACCGCTGATGCTTCTGCCGTACTCGACCACACAGCTTTGGATGCAAAGTCGCTTGAGCTCAACCGCGTCCTCAACGCAATGGGAATCCGCTGCACCACCGAGTTTGATAAGGGCCAGTTCAACACTGCAATCTCCGCGGTTATGGAGCTGGTTAATGCAGCAAGCGCCTATATCAACGAGGTTCCTGCAGAGTCTAGAGATGCTGCACTTTGCTACAAGGTTGCAAATGATGTTGTTGCCATGCTGGCTCCAATCATTCCTCACTGGGCTGAGGAGCTCAGCCACGAGGCTCTGGGTAAAGACACACCTGTCTATCACCAGCCTTGGCCAGAGTTTGACCCAGAACAGGCAAAGAGCAATACCGTTGAAATTGCTGTTCAGCTTAAGGGCAAGGTCCGCGCACGTATCGAGGTTGCTGCAGATGCTACTGAAGAAGAGCTCACCACTGCTGCAACTGAGGCAATTGCCGATCAGCTTGAGGGTAAAGAGATTAGAAAAGTCATTGTTGTTAAGGGCAGACTTGTGAATATCGTTGCCTAACAGCAAAAACACTTGACGAGAAGCCCTTTATCTCGTAAGATATCTCTAAACGTAGTTGTTATTAGTTGGAAGTGGGGTTGAGTTTTGACCCCGCTTCCTTTCTGTATGTAGATGAGGAGGTCAAATGCAAAACGAAGGTGCAACACAGAAAATCTTGTCCGCACTAGAGCAGGCTGCACTCAATCACCACATTGATATTGTTGATGTTGAGATTGTTGGTTCTTCTAAGAATCCTGTGGTCAGAGTAAGAATTGACCATGATGATGAGAAGGCAGAGACCATTTCTCTTGATGAAGTTGCTCAAGAAACATCATGGATCTCAGAGACCATAGATGAGCTTGATCCATTCCCGGCATCATTTACCTTGGAGGTTTCTTCTCCAGGAATGGCACGTCCGCTTCGCCGCGCAAAAGACTTTGAGCGCTTTGCAGGGGAAGAGATTCAACTTCAGACTACCGCCACAGAGGGACGCCGTAAATTTACCGGCAAACTCTTGGGCATTGAGGGTACAACTATCTCAATCCAGACAGAAGATGAGGTCTGTACTGTTGATTTGTCTGAGTTAAAGAAGTGCGTTATTAAACCAGTTTTTGATTTCTCGGCCTCAGCCAAGAAGTAGATAGAGAGGATTATTCATGGCATCTGAAATGATGGAAGCTTTGATGTTGCTTTGCCAGGAGAAGCACATCGATGAGTTGTATCTTCTGGACCGTTTGGAGCAGTCTCTGGCAAAAAGCTATGCTGACGTCCTCCATCTTGATTTTGGCGCCCGTGTCACCATTGATAGGGCTACTGGTCGTGTCTACGTCTATGAGCTTGTCCCTAAGGGTGAGCCAGATGAGGAGACTGGTGAGTACACTGAGTTTGACGAGGTAGACGTAACTCCTCCAGATACCAGCCGTATTGCTGCACAGCATGCTAAGGCAGAGATTAAGACTCTTGTGCGCAATGCCGCCCGTGCTCAGATTTATGATGAGTTCCGCGGCCGCATTGGTGACATCATCACAGGTACTGTTCTTCAGTCCACCCCTGATTTCACCATCATTAAGATTCGTGAGGGTGTTGAGGCAGAGCTTCCACACTTTGATCAGCGCCGTTTCCCTGATGAGCGCGATGAGCGTCCAGCAGGCGAGCGTTACCTTCACAACCAGCGCATTAAGGCAATTATCGTAGACGTTCGCGATCCTAATGCAACTCAGCCAGCAGTTCGTGGTGAGCGTCAGCGTCCACCAATTGTTGTTTCTCGTACCCATCCAGATCTTATCCGTCGTCTCTTTGAGCTTGAGGTTCCAGAGGTTTATGACGGTGTTGTAAGCATCCGCTCTATTGCTCGTGAGGCTGGCGTCCGTTCCAAGATTGCTGTTTCGTCTGTTGACGAGCGCCTTGATCCAGTTGGTGCTTGCGTTGGTCCTAAGGGCAGCCGTGTTCGCACCGTAGTTTCTGAGCTCCGTGGAGAGCGCGTTGACGTTGTGCCTTGGTTTGACGATGCTGCTCGTTGCGTTGCGTCTGCACTTTCACCTGCTCGCGTTTCTCGCGTTATTGTTGATGGCGCTACGGGACACGCAACCGTTATTGTTCCTGATGATCAGCTGTCTTTGGCAATTGGTAAAGAGGGCCAGAATGCTCGCCTTGCTGCTCGCCTAACTGGTCTTCACATTGACATCAAGAACGAATCCCTTGCTGCAAGCATTCTGAACAACCTTCCTGAGGTTGTTGAAGAGACTGTTGACGAGGAAGAGATTGCTCATCGTTGCAAGTATGTGAGCCCTAATGGAACTCCTTGCCGCAATATGGCAAGACCTGGTTCTGATTTCTGTGGCATTCATGATGACATGGAGAATGCAGAGATTTCTTCTGATCCAGACTCACTGATCTAGCCAACTACCTGTAACTATCCCGTCAACCGGAAGGTTTTCATATATGGCAAAAATGCGTGTACATGACCTTGCCAAAGAATATGGTATGCAGAGCAAAGAATTGCTCGAGCACCTTGCGGACATGAAGATTCCTGCAAAGTCTGCTTCTTCTACGCTTGAAGATGCATATATTTCTATTGTTCGTAAGAAACTCCAGCCTATTATGGAGGCTCGTGCCGCTGAAATCGCAGCTCAGAAGGCTGCCGAGGAAGAGGCTGCTGCCAAAGAGGCAAAGGCTGCTGCAGAGGTAGCAGAGGCTGAGCGTCTTGCTGCAGAGGCAAGGCGTGAAGCTGAGCGTGCTGAAGAAGAGAAGAAGCGCGCAAAAGAAGAGGCTGCTCGTAAGAAAGAAGAGGAGCGCCGCCGCGCTGAGGAAGAGAAGAAGCGTCTTGAGGCCGAAGAGGCTGAGCGTAATCGCGTAAAGGACACCGCTCCTAAGGCTGCTCCTTCCTTCAACAACCTGCTTGATCAGATTGCTCAGCAGGAAGAGGTTTTGAAACAGCAGGCTGCAGAGTCTGCTGCTCAGAAGAAGGCCGAGAAGGGACCAAGAAATCACGCTCGCGCCAATGCAAGCGAGGCAAGTGGTGCTCCTTCTCGTCATAACTTCAAGAATGAGCGCGATGACGCTTCCATGTCTGATGAGCGTCCAAACGGCAAGCGCAAGAAGAATCGTCGCGGTGGAGATGACGGAGAAGACCGTTATAGCCGTATGGCCCGTGAGGCTGAGGCTTATAACAGAAGCCGCGTTTTGGATGAGGCTCGTGTTGCTATTGAAGAGGCAAGCCGCGAGTCTACTGGTCGCCGTAAAAAGCGTAAAGAGCGTCGTCAGAAGCAGGCTGCAGAGGCTGCAATGGAGCAGCGTATTGAAGAAGCGCTTGCAAATGACCAGGATATTTCCCAGCTTGATACCGTAAAGGTTCCTCAGGGCTCTACTGTCTCTGAACTTGCTGAGCTTCTTGGTGTTCCTGCAAATGACATCATTAAGCGCCTGTTCCTGCTTGGAAATCCTCTGACGCTTACCGAGACCATGTCTGATGAGCTTATTGAGATTGTTGCTGATGACCTTGGCCGCCAGATTAAGATTATGTCCAAGGAGGAGGAGAACTCCTTCACCTTCTACGACGATCCTAAGGATTTGAAGCCACGTCCTCCAGTAGTTACCGTCATGGGTCACGTTGACCACGGTAAGACATCGCTTCTGGACGCAATCCGTCACACCGGCGTTGCAGCTGGTGAGGCTGGTGGTATTACACAGGCAATCGGTGCTTCTCAGGTCACCATTAACGGCCGTGAGATTACCTTCATTGATACCCCAGGTCACGAGACCTTTACCGCTATGCGTGCTCGTGGTGCAAAGGTCACCGATATTGTCATTCTGATTGTTGCTGCAGACGACGGCGTTATGCCTCAGACCATTGAGTCTATCAACCACGCAAAGGCTGCTGGTGTTCCAATTGTTGTTGCAGTCAACAAGATTGATAAGCCAGGCGCAGATCCTACCCGTGTTCGTCAGGAGCTCACTGAGTACGGTGTTATTCCTGAGGAGTGGGGCGGACAGAACATGTTTGTTGATATCTCCGCTAAGCAGAATTTGGGCATCGACGATCTTCTCGAGACTATTCTTTTGCAGGCAGATGTCCTTGAGCTGAAGGCAAACCCAGACACCTTTGCTTCTGGTAACGTTCTTGAGGCTAAGCTTGACCGTGGTCGCGGTTCTGTTGCTACTGTTTTGGTTACACGCGGTACACTCCACATCGGCGATGCTCTTGTTGCTGGCATGGCCTTTGGCCGCGTCCGTGCAATGCTTGATCCTAAGGGCAACGCAGTCACTACCGCAGGTCCTTCTGACGCAGTTGAGATTCTTGGTCTGCAGACCGTTCCTGGCGCAGGCGATGAGTTCCGTGTCTTCCAGGAGGAGCGCGACGCTCGAGAGCTTGCTGACCAGCGCGCTCTTAAGGCTCGTATTGAAGAGCAGAACCGTGTTAAGCACGTTACCCTCGAGAACCTCTTTGACACCATGGCTGACCGTGACGTCAAGGAACTCAACCTCATCATCAAGGCTGATGTTCAGGGCTCCATCGAGGCTCTCCAGGATTCCCTGGACAAGATGGACCAGTCCGAGGTTCGCATCAGCACCATCCACTCTGCTGTTGGTGGAATCACCGAGACCGACGTTGTTCTCGCTGATGCATCCAACGCAATTATTATTGGCTTTGGTGTCCGTCCAGATGCAAAGGCCAAGCTTGCTGCAGAGCGCGTAGGCGTTGAGATTAGAACCTATAGCGTCATCTACAAGGCAATCGAAGAGATTGATGCTGCTCGTATTGGTATGCTTAAGCCAACTGAGCAGGAAGTTCAGACTGGCGTTGCTGAGGTTCGCGATACCTTCAAGGTTCCTAAGGTTGGTATTGCTGCAGGCTGCATGATTTCTGAGGGCGAGATTTCTCGTGACGATAATATCCGACTTATTCGCGACGGCTTTGTTGTCTACGATGGAAAGATTGCATCGCTCAGGCGCTTCAAAGACGACGTTAAGAGCGTTAAATCCGGCTATGAATGCGGTATTGGCCTTGAGAACTTCCAGGACATCAAGCCTGGCGACCAGCTTGAGGGCTATCGCATTGAGCAGGTGGCTCGTACCGAGTAAGAAGGGACAGCATGAAACAGAATCAGTTTTCTCGTCGTACTAATGAGATTGCTCGAGAAAAGCTCAGCTGGATCCTTTTGTTTGAAATTTCCGACCCTGATCTCCAGCTTGTGACTGTCACAAGCTGCGAGGTCTCGGTTGATAAGTCCTTTATGCGTGCCTATGTAAGCTGTGAGCCTGATCGCTACGAGAAGGTCCTTGCAGCTCTCAAGCGCGCAAAGGGCAGGATTCGCTCGCTTTTGGGTCATGCGTTGAACTGGCGCGTAACTCCTGAGCTTGATTTCAAAATTGATACCACTACCGATGAGGCTGAACGCATTGCTCAGGCACTTGAGGTAGTTCCACCAACTCTTGGTGTCGAGAAAGACGAGTTTGGATACCCTCTAGCTTCTGATGAAGAGAATTCTGACGAGGAGGCGTAAGTAAGTGACGTCACTGAATACAAAAGTCAGTCGTCCAGAGTTTGACGAGGTTATAGCTCTGATTGAGCCGGCCTCGTCAATCGTCGTTTGCGCACATACTTCTCCTGACGGAGATGCTATTGGCTCTGGATTAGCACTTTCTTCCATTATTCAGAGAAGGTGGCCTAGCAAAACTGTCACTAATCTTTTGGCAGATGCTGATGGGGAAGTACCACGTATTTACAAGTTTCTTGCTGGTACTGAGAGCTTTGTCCCTGCAAATAAGTACGAGGGAACTCCAGATCTTTTTATCTGCGTAGATCTTTCTACTGCAGGACGTTTGGCTGATGCAGAAGCGCTGATGAGCCGTTCTAAGACGGTAGCAGTGCTTGACCATCACCCATACAACAACGTGTATTGGAATGCAGGTCTTGTGCGTCCTGATGCAGCAGCAACCGGTGTCATTATCACCGAGTTTGCCTGTCATTTGGGCGCAGAGCTTGTTCCATCAGAGGCACAATGCCTTATGTGCGCCCTGGTAACTGATACTGGTCGTTTCCAGTACCAAAACGCTGACGGTGAGGCTTTTGAGGTTGCAAGTTTGCTGGTAGAAGCAGGCGCTTCTCCATCTCAGATTGCACTTCATGTCTATCAGAGTGACCGTTTGGCCTACCTTCATCTTGCCGCAAAGGTTATGGGTCGTATTCGCACCTTTGGTGAGGGTCGTGTTGCCTACAGTTATGTCACTACGGCAGATCTTTCTGCATCAGGTGTTCCTCTTGCTGAGATGGATGGCCTGGTAGACATTGTGCGTTGCGTTGAGGGAACTGAAATTGCCCTCTTCCTCAAAGAGGTTGACGGCGGAAAAGTTCGTGGCAACCTGCGCTCCAAGTCCAAACTTGATATTTCCGGCGTAGCTCGCCAAATGGGTGGCGGTGGCCACACTGCTGCTGCAGGCTTTACCGCTGAAGGCACCATTGATGACGTATTTACCCAGATAGTCCCTCTGCTCATTGATCTTCTCGCGCTTGACAAGGAGTCATAGGTGAAGCGAGGAGCAAGTGGAATTAACGCACTTATTGCAGTCGACAAGCCGCTTGGCTTGACCAGCCATGACGTGGTTTCTCGCGTTCGTCGCGCATTTGGCGAGAAACGCGTGGGGCACGCAGGCACCTTGGATCCTAATGCAAGCGGCGTGTTGGTAGTGGGCATTGGCCTTGCCACAAAGCTTTTGGGCCTTCTGACGCTTGACCGCAAGGGGTATGTAGCCGACATTTCGTTTGGGGCTCGCACCTCAACTGATGATGCAGACGGTGAGGTTGTGGCCACAGCCCCTGTACCTGCAGAGTTGCGTGAGGAAGAGTTTGCTCGTGGGGCCTGCGCAAAGTTGGTAGGCTCCATAGATCAGCTGCCACCAGCGGTTTCTGCAATCTCTGTTGATGGCAAACGTGCCTATCAGCTTGTTCGTGAAGGTAAGACGCCAGAGCTTGCGGCTCGTAGAGTCTCTATTTACGATGCTACGCTTTTGGCGGTGCGCAAACCTTCTACTACGGATGAATCACTGGTGTGGACAGTTGCGTTTGACGTTTCAAAAGGCACCTACATTAGAAGTATTGCTCGAGACCTTGGTCAGTCTCTTGGAACAGAGGCTCATATTAGTGGCCTGAGAAGGACGTTCTCTGGCCCCATTACGCTTGGTAGCTGCGCTTTATTAGAAGAGCTTGAACAAAGCCCAGATCAAGTACTTGAAGCCAAACGCCTCAATCCAACTGAGGTACTTGGCTATCCTGTGCACAGGTTGACTGCAGCAGAATACAAGTGTGTTGAGGTTGGAAAGCGTTTTGGTATTCCAGAAGATCTCTCTGAGGTTGCTCATAACTCGCTGGTCAGCCTTGTGTGGAACGATGCTCTTGTGGGAATTTGGACAAGGCAGGGCTCCTGTCTAGTCTGCCAGACCAACTTCTCTCAAGGTATTTTGTGTAAGTAAGGAAGCACGTGAACAAGGTAGAACGCATAAGAGAATCCGTTTTGTATGGAAGTCATTTGCCAGCTCCACGTGAGCTTGGTGACGCTGACTTCTATACACTGCGTTCTGACTGCTACAAGCAACCTTGCGTGTGCGTGCTTGGTGTCTTTGATGGACTCCATGAGGGCCACCAGGGGCTTCTCGCTAGCGCAAAAAAGGACGCCGAAGCTCGCAAGGTACCACTTGTTGCTGTGACATTTCTGCCAGACCCTGTTGAGGTGCTGTTTGATGGATCTCCTCGTCGGTTGCTCTCGGGAGAAGATAGACTTCGTGCACTTGCTGCATGGGGAGTGGATGGCATCTTGGTGCACCACTTTACCCGCGAGTTTGCGGCATTGAGCGCTACGCAATACGTTGAGGACAAGCTGCTTCCAAGTGTTTCAGCTGTGTCCGTTCATGTGGGTTCTGACTTTGGCCTGGGCGCACAAGGAGCTGAAGGAAGCGCGTTGCTAACCTCGCTTGGGCATAAGCATGGCTTTGAAGTTCACGCCCATGAGCTCTTTTGCTCAGGTGGACAGAAAATCTCTGCAACTCGCATTAGGGACTTGCTTGAGCAGGGTAAAGTTGAGGAAGCAGCAAGCCTGTTGGGCCGCTGGCACTTTGTGAGTGGCGTGGTCAAGCACGGCCGAGGCCAGGGTACTGGTTTTGGCTTTCCAACTGCAAATGTTTCGCTTGACCTACGTGATTGCATTCCTCAAGATGGCGTTTATGCGTGCTATGTGGTTCATGGCGCAACAGCATGGCCCGCTGCGGTTAATGTGGGAAAAGCTCCGTCATTTGAGTCTCAAACAGGACCTTTACTTGAAGCTAACCTCCTAGGTTTTAGCGGCAACTTGTATGACTCGCAGGTTCAAACGGTATTTGTGAAGAGACTGAGGGAATCTAAAAAATTTGATTCGCTTGAAGAGCTCAAGTGTGCCGTTCGTGGAAATATAGATTGGGTAGCCCAGAATCTGGGTACGACTTCATATAACTTAGAAAGCGGGGAGGTGGAAGATGATAACTGACGAAGATAAAGAGCGTGTACGACAAGCCACAGATTTTGTCACGCTTGTTTCCGAGACAGTAGAGCTAAAACCCCGAGGTCAGGACTATTGGGGATGTTGTCCCTTCCACCAAGAAAAAAGCCCCTCATTTAAGATAAACCCGTCCACGGGTCTTTGGCACTGCTTTGGCGCTTGCTCCGAGGGCGGAGACGTCTTCAGTTATGTCATGAAGCGAGAAAACCTGGATTTTCCCGATGCTATTAGATACCTTGCTGATAAAGCAGGCATTACGCTTTCAGAAGAGGCTCATGTTTCTAAAGGTCCTCGCAAAAATCGTTTGATTGAGTGCCTTACAGAAGCCGAGAATTACTTCCACTCCATGCTTATGCGTGGAAGGGGAGAAGGTCCTGAAGCAGCTCGTAGCTATCTCTCTGGTCGTGGATTTGGAGCAGCTGTCTGTAAGCGCTGGAAGCTGGGATATGCGCCTGGAAGAGGCGCACTTGTGGCGCACTTGCGTAAATGTGGCTTTACCACGCAAGAGATGATTGCTGCCAACCTTGCCGTTGAGCGTAATGGTCGAATCAGCGACTGGTTCTATGATCGAGTGATGTTCCCTATCCACGACGAGCAGGGCAGAACCATTGCTTTTGGTGGCCGAATTACTAAAAAGGTAGAAAATGCTCCCAAGTATCTAAATACCAGGGACACTTCCGTCTTTAATAAAGGCAAGCACCTCTTTGCCTATGACGTGGCAAAAGAGACTATTGCAGCTCAGTCTGAGGCCATAATTTGTGAGGGCTACACAGATGTTATTGCCATGCACGAGGCTGGCTTTACTAATACTGTGGCAGCTCTTGGTACCGCATTTACGTCTGAGCACGTCAAACTCATTGATCGCCAGCGTGCGCGCAAAATTATTTGCATGTTTGATGGCGATGCCGCAGGTCAACACGCTGCCGCACGTGCTATTAAATTTATCGATAAAACAACCGCTGCGTTTCTTTGCGTTGTTTTGCCAAATAATCAGGACCCCATGGAGTTTCTCGCCGAATCTGGTGCAGAAAAACTGCGTCCTATCTTAGACTCCGCTCGTCCACTCATGGACTTTGTCTTTGATGCCACAACCGCGCAGTTTGACTTATCCGTGCCTGGTGGTCGAGTCAAGGCGCTTGAGGCTCTAGCATCCTTATTGGCTCCACTCAAGACATCGGTACTTCTGAGCGAGTATGCACTTCGTGTGTCTGACCTGCTTCATATTGATGTTGAGGAAGCAAAGCGCGCAATTAAAGCTGCTCCTATTCAAGACGATACGTTGGATTCTCGTGCTTCAAAGGCAGCACGCAAACAGCCTCAGAAGAGTGCGGCTAACTCTTCGTACAACTCAAATTCCAAGACTTCAACGTATGTTGACGGTCCTTCATACGATGATGTCC
>CAKARX010000026.1:0-16269 GCA_916720745.1 uncultured Atopobium sp. | reverse complement strand
TGGTGCTTGCCGATTCCAGGCTTGTGTCCAAGCGATATGGCAGCTCGTTCTTGAAGTCATTACCCAACAAGAACTACCAGCGCGTCTCGACAAAGGATATCTCCGAGCAAATTGCCAAGTGGCGAGAAGAACACGACGCGTAGCGGCATTAACAGCTGCCTAATTGCCCTAAAGTTGCTCTTCTGCAGCAAGGAGAGATGCAGCGTAGGTGCGCATTGCTTGTGTCGCGGCCTGATCTTTGGTTGTTACTTTTCCCTTAAGGGCAAGTAGCCGCTGTAGGAGCCATGTTCCGCCGTAATAGGGGATAGTTGCTTTAATCTCTGTTGCATTGCGCTGACCGCCAACCGTTTTGAGGCCAGGCCACGAATAGTGCGTAAGAGCACCCTTATCAAGGAAGACAAGCTCTACTAACTGTGATCTTTTTTCTGCAGCAGAATTTCTCACGTGTTCTGCGAGCTTTAACTGATCAAACGAAGCGGGTTGCGTTTCAATTCGGCTCATGCGATTGACTCTGAAGACTCTTTGCTTCTCTAGGTCTAAATCTATTCCCTCGATAAGCCAGCCGTTCTCTCCGTAGGACAATTGATAGGGAAGAACGTTTCTCTGGCTGATCGCAGTGTCTTTATTGCTTTGAGTTTCTACAAACGTCATCTCAGAACGATACTCAAATGAAATAACCTGTGACTCCGCAATTGCATTTGAGCAGGTGAGGAATGCGTCTACTTCTGTAGTATGGCTTTTAGAGACACGTGAACCTGAAGCACCATCTGATGAAGAGTCTGCCGTATATGGAGACTTCAGAAGTTTCCAAAAAACACTTTCTTGGGGTAAAGCAAGTGTTGTAAACGCCTCTTTAAGCGCTAACGTTTCTTCGTCTGTTAAGACAAGCCTTCGAGTTCTAAACGGAGACTCTCCAACAAGCGTCAAAGTATCTTGGTCTCCAGTAAGCGGGAGGGGAAGATAGCCATTCTCGTCCGTGAGCTGCAAGAGCTCCATCAGAATGGCAGCTTCTTCTGAGGAGATGCCAAACCGCGACTGAACCGCGCTTAACTCAATCGCATCAAAAGAATCTCTAAATGCAGCGGCAAGCAATACGAGTTTGTAGACGGCTGAAGAAATGTTTTTTCTTCCAAAAGAGGTGTTTTTAACGGCCATTGGCAACCTCTCTTAAGGACTCTTTCCATTTTGCGAGAAGAGACTCTGGAGACCTTGGAATCAATCCATGAGCAAGAATCCAAGATAAAGCAGCGTCTTCATGAGCGTAGGCAACAGTCCATAAAGCTCCATTAGGGAGAGACTCAATATCGCCTTGACCTTGCGAGAAATGCTCAAAAGCCGCGAGTATGTTTTTGGGGACAAACGCAACAAGAGTGCCAACCTGCGATCCGAGCTGGAAATCAAGCAGGTTGTAGTCGTTTGAATCAAAATCTTCCGGAATGGAGAAGTGCTCATCTTTAAGAATTGCAGCATCTAAAACACGGTCAATGCGAAAAGTTTTGATAGAAGCAGTCTTACTGTTGGACGAAAAATCTTGAGCCACAAAGTACAGAAGTCCCTGTGAAACAAAGAAGTCCAGAATACCAAGATGCCTTTGTTTGACCTGTTCTTGCGAGTTTGTATACGTGATCTTTACCCGTTGTTTAGAGCTGAGTGACTCATAGAGAACAGGAAAGACTTTGCTTTGAGAAGAAGCACTGAGTTTTTGGCTCCCTGGCTTGTCTGAATCTGAGGAATAAAAATTACCCACAATTTTAGATAGCGCGTTTCTTAATTCCTCTTGGTACACAAAAGTTGTATCAGTGAGAACTGCATTGCAGATTACAAGCAGTTGATTGGCATCTTCAGGGCTTAAGTCGTACGAGGGATCAAAAAAATTTGAGCCCGAAAGATAGAACGATTTTTCTTTTCCTGTTTTTACCTCAGTAATTGCAAATCCGAGTGATTTTAGAACAGCTCGGTCTCTTGAAAACGTTCTTGAAGCTGAATCAGTAGATAAATCCGAGTAAATCGTCGTATAAATCTCTGCCGAAGGCAAAGGCCCCTTTTGAAGTAGCAGCATAAATAGCGAGAAAATCCTCCAGGCACCTAGCTCGTTGTTGCCTAGAGATTGATCGTTTGGAGCCATATCCACCTCCCGCTTTTTACTACCTGAACTCAAATCTCTCTAAACATATACGAAAGTTTTTGATATTTAGTGCAGAATTTCTAAATTTGGACGTAAAAATACACTTTAACCGCTACATTTCGATATAAGACGTATACTAATGACGTATGTATGAAACCTGTCAGAAGACATGCCAACGAAGGACGCAGTATGGCCATTACACATGACTATGTTGACTATCTAGACGAGCAGATTGATATTGCTCCTGCCGGTAGCCAAGAGGAGCTTCAGGCTGCTCAAACCATTGCTGAAGAAATGAAACTTCACGGGCTTGAGGCAACCATTGAAGAATTTGATGCTAAGTCTATTAAGAGTCTTGGTTATTCAATCTATTTAATCCTCCTCTTCATTGGCGTTATTTTTGCAGGCACTGGCAATGCAGCACTTATTGCTTTTGGCGTTCTGCTTGTTGTCGGCTTTGGTGCACTTACGTGCCTCAAGTACTTTGGTAATGACATTCTTGGTTCATTTGGATCTTCCATCAGAAGCCAGAACGTTGTTGCTAAGCACGAGGCCACTGGCGAGCTTGTTGCAAAGGGCAACCGTCCTATTGTCATCGTTGCTCACTATGACTCTCCACATACAAACTTCCTTGTTGAGTCTCCTGTAGCAAAGTACGTGCCTCTTGCACAGAAGTATTCGCGTTGGTGTGTAGTTGCAGTGTTTGTTGCTACGTTTGTTCAGATTCTTCGCTTCCTTCCTGATCCAGTCCGTGTCCTCTTCTGGATTGTTGGTATTCTTGCAGCTCTTCCACTTGTTGCTCTTTCTGTTGCAACAATTGCAGAGCGTTTTGCACCTTGTACCATTGGCGCAAACAATAACAAGTCTTCAGTTGCAGCTCTTCTTGGTATTCTCGAGAATGTCCGTCCTACCGGTCATCGTCCTGAGGTTGTACATCACTTTGCAGGAGATGCTGCTGCACTTATCCCAGAACCTGATGAGGTAGAGGGCGTCCGTCATGGTGAGGACGTTCTCAATTCACTGGGAATTCTTCCTGAAGATTGCGAAGTAAGCTACGTTGCTTATGACACTACTGGTGCAAGCCAGACTGCATCTCTTGAGGATGTTGCAGAGGCTGTAAATGCAACAACAGAAGATAATCAGGCTGAGGACGCTGCTGACAACACCGTTGCTTATGACTCTGTTGACGATGAGCTTAATGCAACCATGAAGCAGGTTCATGAGTCCGCTGATGCAGATGCAACGCAGGTACAGCCTGAAGCAACACATGAGCTCCACGCCAAGAATGATTTTGCTCGTCGTGCGTCCCTCTTTGATCTTCCTGATCCTTCTGGCGATGCCGTCGATCCACTGGCTCCATCTTCCGAGCCAGCTCCTCACTATGTTCCAACTCAGGCACCTGCGCCAACTCCAGAGGCAGAAGATGCAGAGAGCCCATTCGATACCATTTCAGCCGATGAGGGTTTAACAGAGGCACAAGACGCAAAGACTCCTGAGGCAAAGCGTCGCTCCTTTAGACTCTTCGGTCGCAACGACGGTCCATCGGATGACTGGAAGGGCGGTGCAGCACCATCTGCTGAGAATCGTGAAGAGACCGACTCTGAAGATGCAGCCGCTATTTCTGAGGATGATCTTCGTAATGCCGTTCTGTCTCTCTCTGATGACGAACTCATTGCACATGACATTTGGTTTGTTGCGCTTGGAGCATCTGACTTTGATCACGCAGGCATGAGGGAATTCCTCTCAAAGCACAGAACTGATATTCGTGGTGCTTTCCTGATTAACCTTGACTGCGTTGGTGCTGGTTCACTCTCCATCCTTAAGAATGAAGGAATTGGCAACGTTCGCCGCGCTGACCGTAGAATGACTCGACTCCTTTCTACTATTGCAACTGATCTTCACATTGATGTTGAGCAGAGCACATTTGATTGGGGAACCACTGACGCAACTCCTGCAATGCAGAATTCAGTTCGTTCCGTTACCTTAATGGGCTTAAACGAGGATGGACTTCCTGCACTCAGCCGTACCGCCGCTGATGTTCGCGAGAACGTTAACGCTGGTCAGTGTGCCGATGCTGCAGCTCTTGTTACTGAGCTTATTAGACGCTCATAGACGAACAAGTCACTAGCTAGAGTAAGTTTTTAAGAAAGGGCAGAGATTTCTGCCCTTTCTTTTTTAGCGCTAAGGCAAGGCTGCTCAACTAAAAGGAGCGTCTTATTTTTGCTGCAAATAAGTGGACACATCCAATAAGTACCGATCCTGCTAAGGCGAGTAAAAGGGGAACTGCATAGGCATTATCTGCTGTTCCAGGAAGATGGGGCTTAGGCGTCACACGAATAGTTTGTGCTTTAGAGTGACTGTCGGTGTGCGAAGCAACTTTCTCACCATCTTTTGAGATGGTTTCATAGGCAGTAACTTCTTTACCTTCAAGTGAGGCGGTCCTTACAGAAAAAGGAACCGCAGCTTCTCCCGATGAGGTAGGAGCTTTGAAGCGGACAGTTCCGCGAGCGATGGGCTCTGCTGTACCTTCTTGGAGCTGTTTTGTCTCATAGAGCTCTCCGGTAATTTCGTACTCTTCTCCTGGGGTAAGACCCTCGTATTTAATGTGATCAACAAGATTGAGTTTCTCGGTATATTCAGGATTTTTTGATCCTGCGGCATCTACAAGCATCGTTTGTAAAGAAATTCTTTCATCAATAAGCTCGGGAGCCTCTATAGTCTCTTCAGAAGTAAGGGTAACCGTAGGGTTCCATTCTTTGTTGAGAGAGTAGCCTGCTGGGGCCAGCACCTCTTTAAGCGAGTAGGAGCCAAAGGGAAGGTCTTTAACCGCCGCCTCTCCAGAATCGTCTGTTTCAACTGTGGTGACAACTTCGTGCGGAGCAATCCAGTTGCCTTGGTAGAAAATGGGCTGAGTGGAGTTATTGGTGAGTTCAATTTTTGCGCCCTTTAAACTTGGCATTTCTTCTGCTTCAGAATAACCATCAGATGAATTCAGAGAAGTGTGTCCAATTTTCTTGATCTTAAGACTTCCTTTTATTACCTCGTCTTTAAAGGTGAAGAGGTGTTCAGAGGAGGGATTTACTTTTCCGCTAGAGATATTTGTCCAGAATAGATTTCCGTCTTGGCTTGATAGCTTCCAAGTTTGAAGCGAATGTTCTGGAAGTTTATAGCCTTCAGGTGCTTGAATTTCTTCGATTTGGTAATACCCCAGAGGAAGCCAGGGTTTCTCGCCAAGAGTAAAGAGGTCATCTCCAGAAGCCTTATGGTCTGCATCAAAAGAAACAAAACCTTGAGCATCTGTCGAGAAAACCCATGTTCTTAGTGTTGTTTCAGTAGAGCCACTATAGGTCACTTTAAAAAGTGTGCCTTGAAGCGTTGCGTTTCCTTGGGGAGAAGCGCTTTGCTGCTCAGAACGAGCGTCTTCGTCGAGGCTCGTGCTGTGGTCAAAGTCTTGTTTTGAAATGTGTAGATCAAACTCTCCGACAGGAGTATCGGTAACCGTGAGAGTGCTCTCTTCCTGGTTTTTTATCTCTACAGCATGAATTGTTTGATCAAGAAGAAAGCCCTTTGGTGCAGTGGTTTCTTTTACGTACACCGTTCCAACAGGAAGTTCATTGAGCGTTGCAGACCCAGATTTATCAAGGGTGAGACTGCCAAGAAGATTGGTGCAACCCTTATCGGAATATACTCCATAAACAGCGCCTTCTAGGGTGTAGTGCTCGTTATTGGAGGTGATATCAGGCAATAAGGAACTTTTGGTAATTTTGAGTGAGCCAGATTGCTGTCCAAAGAAAAACAGAACCTGTTTGTCTTCTGTGGGTACAAAGAGCTTGGCAACTCCGTTTTCTGGACTGCCACCGTTGGTTTGAGCATAGTTCATAGCATCGGAATAGAACTGCTCAATAGGTTGATGAAGCTCTGCCTGAGGAACACTTACCGCAAGCGCATGGGCTTCACCGCGCATAACAGCCCAAAGCGCAAACTGCGTGATGGCGCGCGCTTTCCAACCTGTATAGCCATATACGTCTTTTTCTTGGGACGCAGTAGCTCCGTGATAAATAATGTAGTCAATAGCTCTAAGCTGCTCAGCGGTATACGTTCCACCGCGAGCGCCGTTGGTTGAGGTGAGCTTTGTATAAGATTGCGGGTCAACCACACTTCCCGTTGCTCCTGGCCATGCACCATAGTGATTGAACTCATCTCCACAGTAAAGATAGGTACCGTCACTAGCAGTCCACATAGGAATTTGTTGTCCACCAGGAAAATCTTCTCTTTGAGCAACGGTAAATGAGGGCTCTTGTGCAAAAGCAAGCCTATGAGCAGGCTTTAGGAAAAAATGACTAAGGAGAAGAGCTCCAATCAACAGAGGGATAAACCAAAAGTGAAAGGCAGAAGCAAAGGGGCGCCTCCGCGCAGTTCTTTCTTCCTTAGGTTTTGAGGATTTTGTGATAAACATGCGTGCCTCCAAACTGAAAAATCAGAGGTAGATTGCGTATATGGAGATATTTGGTAATGCATAAATGCGAGCTTTTGTTGCAACATATAGACAATTAGTGTTAACGTATTCTGTAATCAGTAACACTTACTAATTAATGAGGTTATCGTGCGTTACAGTAAGCAACGTGAGGCAATTCGTACGTATATGGAAGGTCGCCATGACCATCCAACAGCAGATAGCGTGTATGCGGCAGTAAGAGAGGAGTTACCAAACATCTCTCTTGGAACCGTTTACCGCAACCTTATGCAGCTTGTTGACGCAGGTGAGCTTCAGGTTGTTAATACTGGTGATAACATCTCTCGTTTTGATCCAACTACAACTGAGCATGCCCACTTCCAGTGTCATGAGTGCGGCCGTGTCTTTGATGTTGATGGACCAGTTCTAAGGGATCTTACCAGCCTCACCAAGGACTCTTGTGGCGAGATTGACTCTTACGCCCTGTGTTTTACGGGTATTTGTAATGAGTGTCTGTCTAAGAATCCAGCGCTTCATCACAGCGTAAACTAATTGCATTGCAACAAAACAGCTCTCTTTAAGACCGGTGTTCACCGGTCTTTTTCTTTATGGGGGAGCCTCGGGCTTGCGAGAAAACCTATCTGCTAGGCGCGACCGCAGACCTGCGTGTCCTATTGAAGGAAAGCTGCTTGGCATGACGGGGTCTCCACCGAGCAGCTTTGCCCGAGGAAGGTGGAGTTGTCGGGTGGAGAGTAGGCGTCTATAAGAGGTGGGATAGTGGTGTGCGGGGGTTTCTCGCCAGAAGTACTTTTGCATAGCGCTCCTTTCGTTGGAGAGCATGCTAAAGAGTGATTTTGCGCCTACTCTGACCAGCGTTTGTCCAATTTCTGACGGAGAAAATTTGTGTAGGCGCATATTTGTTGTATATGCGCAGCTAGGCAGAAAACAACGCATCAAACTTTTATCTAGTTGCTAAGCAAGCAATCAAAAGGCAAAAAATACTGTGATAAAATCTACACAATTGCGGGCATCGCCAAGTGGTAAGGCAATGGCTTCCCAAGCCATCATCCGCGGGTTCGAATCCCGTTGCCCGCTCCAATGACATACAAGAGCCCTTCGGGGCTCTTTTTATGGACAAGATTGAAATTTGGCGTTGTGAAGAAGGCTGTTCGGGTAGAAGTGGAACGGAAATACTTTGGATTTATCGCCAAAACGTTTGCTCTTAATTTCTTGAATTAAGTGGATCGATGGTTGAAGGGAACAAGATGGCACAAATTCCTATGACAGACCAAGAGGTAAAGATTGCCCTCGATGCGCTGTCTGATCAGATTGATAAATACGCTGAGCTTCTTGTGAAGAAGGGATGTGCAATTTCTGAGGGAAGTCAGCTGGTAATTAATGCTTCGATTGAAATTGCTGATTTTGTCCGTAGGGTTCAGCGAGCGGCTTATGCGGCTGGCGCAGAATTTGTCACAGTTATTTGGGGCGATCAAGAGTCCTCAAGAATTATGTATGAAAACGTTGACCTGGCGCGTCTCTCTAAGACACCAAGCTGGAAGATTGAGCAGCTTAACTCCCTTGCAGAGCAGGGTGCAGCATTTTTGTTCCTCTCGTCTGATGATCCAAATGGTCTCAAGGGAATTGATCCAGAAAAGCCAGCTGCTGTTTCTCGCGCAAGAAACTTAGAGTGCGACGTCTTTAGAAACGGTATGGACTTTGGTAAAAACGTTTGGTGTATTGCTGGTGTTCCTGCAGCTGAATGGGCAAAGGTAATTTTCCCAGAGCTTTCTGAGGCTGAGGCAATCTACAGGCTTTGGATTGCAATTTTGGACGTTGCTCATGCAAGTGGAGAAGATCCTCAGAGTGCTTGGGAGACCCACAATGCAACATTTGAGAAAACCAAGCGCTTCATGAATTCTCATCAGTTTGAAGAGCTTCGTTATGAGTCTTCAAACGGAACTAACCTGACTATCTGCATGAATCCAGGACATCTTTGGGAGGGTGGCGCTGGCAAGACCCAGGACGGAACATTGTTCTTCCCTAACATTCCTACTGAGGAAGTCTTTACCACGCCAAATTATCGCAAGGTAAACGGCACTGTTCACTCTGCGCTGCCGCTGATTCATGCTGGACAGATTGTTAAGAACTTCTGGTTTACCTTCAAAGATGGCGAGGTTGTTGACTACGGCGCCGAACAGGGCAAGGATGTTCTGACCTCTATTGTTTCTCAAAAAGGTGGTAAGTACCTGGGAGAATGTGCTCTTATCTCCAAGAATACCCCTATTCGCCAGAGCGGCATTTTGTTCTACGACACGCTATATGACGAGAATGCTAGCTGCCACTTAGCACTTGGAATGGGCTTCCCAGAGTGCCTGGAGGGCGGTCTTGAGATGAACCCTGATGAACTCTTGGCTCATGGCGTCAATCAGAGCACAACCCACGTCGATTTTATGATTGGTGCAGACGATTTGAATATTTGGGGAATTTCTGCCGATGGAAAAGAGACACCAATTTTCGTAAATGGACAATGGGCATGGGAGTAAACTGCTACACTATCCTAGTTGCGTGGTAAAATTGCCACGCCCGATAATGGGCCGTTAGCTCAGTTGGTAGAGCAGGGGACTTTTAATCCCAAGGTCTAGGGTTCGAACCCCTAACGGCCCACCAGGTAATTCAAAGGTCGGGTACCATAGTGGTACTCGACCTTTTCTTTTACGAGCAGAAGGAGTCTCATCGTGGTAGATCGCTACACCGGCAAAGAAATGGGCCACATCTTTTCTTTGGAGAACAAGTACGCCGTTTGGCAGGAGATTGAAGTCCTTGCGTGCGAAGCACAGGCTGAGCTTGGTGTTATTGGCATTTCTCGCGAAGAGGCAGCTTGGATTCGCGAGCATGCAGCGTTTAACCGCACTGAGGTAGATGAGATTGAGGCTGTTACCAACCACGATGTCATTGCGTTTCTGACTAACATGGGCTCCTATATTGATGCTGAGGTTCCAGAGGGTGAGCTCAAGCCAAGCCGCTGGGTTCACTATGGCATGACTTCAACAGACTTGGGCGATACCGCTCTTTGCTACCAGCTTACCCAGGCATGTGACCTGCTCATTGCTGCAGTTCGTCGCTGTGCTGCTATCTGCAAGCGTCGTGCATTTGAGGAGCGTGACACTCTGTGCGTTGGTCGTACTCACGGCATTCACGCCGAGCCTATGACCTTTGGCATGAAGTTTGGTAGCTGGGCCTGGGAGTTTAAGCGCGATCTTGATCGCCTCAAGGACGCTCGCAAAAACGTTGCCTACGGTGCAATTTCTGGTGCCGTTGGAACTTACTCTTCCATTGATCCTTTTGTTGAGGAGTACGTTTGCGAGAAACTCGGTCTTGTCCACGATCCACTTTCAACCCAGGTAATTTCTCGTGACCACCACGCGTACCTTGCCGGTGTTCTGGCAACCGTTGCCGCTACCTGCGAACGCGTTGCAACTGAGATGCGAGCACTGCAGAAGACCGATACCCTCGAGGCCGAGGAGCCATTCCGCAAGGGCCAGAAGGGCTCTTCCGCTATGCCTCACAAGCGCAACCCTATTACTGCCGAGAAAATCTGTGGTTTGTCCCGCGTAGTTAAGGCAAACGCACAGGTTGCCTTTGATAATGTTGCACTTTGGCACGAGCGTGACATCAGCCACTCTTCTGCTGAGCGTGTTGCTCAGGCAGATAGCTTTATTGCTCTTGACCACATGCTGTCAAAGCTTGAGTTCTTGCTTGATGGCATGGTTCTGTATCCAGAGCAGATGATGGCAAACCTCAATAAGACCCGCGGCATGCTCTTCTCGTCAAAGGTTCTTCTTGCCCTGGTAAACACTGGTATTACTCGTGAAGAGGCATACAAGATTGTCCAGTCTAACGCTATGAAGGTGTGGGGCGACATTCAGCAGTGCAAGGAAGGACCATCCTACCAGGAGCTTCTTGAGGCAGATCCAGCTTGTACGCTGAGCCACGAGGAGCTTGAGAAGATTTTTGATCCTCGTGCATTCCTTACCCGCTCAAACGTTCTGTTTGACCGTCTTGAGCATCTTGAATTGGACTAAATCGTGGCTTTGTTTGGGAATATTTCTCGTCGAAACTTCTTCAAGACGGGAGCAGCTGGCGTAGTAGTTGCTGGTGCAATTAGCATCGCAGCAGGCTGCTCCCATCAAGAGGGCTCGAGTGACGCAGGAAAGCCGCTGGTACTTGATGAGTCTTCCGGCACAAACGTGCTGGACTCCTATAGCTCAACGGAATATTCTGCTCAGCCAAGCCAGACATGGACGCTTCCTTTAGGAAGCGTGCTGCATCCAGCTGACGGAAATTGGATTCCCGTTACCACGGCCGGTGCATCTGCCACGCCTATGGTGAAGGGCTCTGCTCTCTCATTGACGTCTGGCCAGGTAGTTGACGTTGTTCCTACAGCTCAGATGAACAACACTACGGCGGTTATTTACGACGTTCGCTGCTCTGACTCTGTGTATGCATGGGTCGAGGTGGATACCACAACCTTTGATTGGGAACTTCTCGCCGCACCATTTTCTGACGGCAAGCTCACAGGTGACGCAAAGGTACTGTACAAGGCCGATAAAAATTGGGATCCGGCTCCATTTGCCTGCGGAGACGATAAGGTGGTTTGGCTTGTCCAGCCTTCTTCTTCGGGCGAGAAAACCCGTGAGTCTTCTCACTGCTACGTATGGCGTGTGGGCGATTCAGAAGGAACGGATGCCGTTGAATCTCCAGGTAGATTTGCTACTGCGCCATCTATCTCTAAGGGCGTAGTTACCCTTACTCCTCGAGTTCGTGCCTCTGAGGGCACCTACTATGGCGTTACGGCATACCTACTGGGCGATAACCTTAAAACCAAGGTTGACCAGCTTGTTATGCCTCAGTCTGTTAAGCCTTTTGCAGCGAGTCGCGTAGACGATAAGTTTGTTGTGTCTGTTGAAGCAAGTTATGACTCGGGCGGCCTTTTGGGCAAGATGGGAACGTATATCTTGCCTGCTTCAGGAGAAAATCCTTACATCATTGAACGCGAGCCTTATGCAATAGCTGCAGGTAAAGGAAGCCTTTATATTATTAAGAGTCGTGCTTCTTACGTGCTGGTTGATACACAGAATCAAACGGCAAACTGGCTTTATTCAATGGATAGAAGCGTTGATTACGGAGAATTTCCCGCTCGAGAAGGCAACTGTGATTCTTTTGTAACCTACTCCACTGTTAAAGACCCTACCAGCGGATATCCTGCTTCCGTGACAGTTCGTGTTTTTTCTTTGTAGATTATTTGTAGGCATAGCGATAGAATGAATACAAATAATTAATGAATAATCGTAATGTGCCATAAGCACATACATGCAGGGCAAAAGAAAAGGGGAGACAATGGCTTCCGACGAGAAGAAAATTCTGATTGTCGAAGATGAGAAAGTCATCCGTGACGCCGTCTCAGCATATCTTGAGCGCGAAAATTACGTTGTTAAGGGTGTTGGCGACGGTCAGAGTGCAGTTGAAGAGTTTGAAAAGCACGCATTTGACCTGGTAATTCTCGATCTTATGCTGCCAAAGCTTTCTGGAGAGCGTGTTTGCCGTGCAATTAGAGATACCTCTAATGTGCCTATCATTATGCTTACCGCAAAAGGTGAGGTAGAAGACAGAATTATTGGTCTTGAGCTTGGTGCTGATGACTATCTTGTTAAGCCTTTCTCGCCACGTGAGCTGGTGGCACGCGTTCGCGCATTGTTCCGTCGCACGTATTCTGAGCCAGACACTGCTGTTGACGTGCTTGATTACGGTACCCTTACTATTGATATTTCTGGTCACAAGATTCTCATCAACAACGAGGAAGTTGACCTGACCGCTTCAGAGTTTAAGCTGCTCACCACCCTTGCTCGCTATCCTGGCCGCGTGTACACACGTATGGAGCTTGTCGAGAAGGTTCTGGGCTATGACTTTGAGGGCTATGAGCGCACTATTGATTCGCACGTCAAGAATTTGCGTGCAAAGCTTGGTGATGATCCTCGTAATCCTCGCTGGCTGTTCACCGTTCACGGTGTTGGCTATCGCTTTGAGGCCGGCAACGCTAGCCACGAGTCCTAAGCTCTAGAGTTTTGGCGCTCTTCAAGAAACATCATTCAAATACTCTTGAGAACCCTCCGGAAACTGAGGGTTCTTACAAAACTATTAAGCCTGATCCCGTTGGTACTCAGAGCTTTACTACCCGCATGGCGGCGTTCTTTGCGCTGACTGCGGTCATGACGGTTTTGGTGCTTATTTCTGTTTTGGGTATTGTGTGGGAGAGTCGCTTTACTGCTTATACCAGGGAGAACTTGCAGAATACCGTCGATAACACCGCGCTTAATATGTCTCAAGCATACGCGCGTGCAGACGGCTGGAACGCTGACGTACTGTCTATTGCGCGCCAAGCCTCATCGTCTAATCCCGATATTGGTATCCAGGTCTTAGATGTCTCTGGCGTGGTGCTGTATGACGATTCGGCGCCAAACGCACGTCGACCTGGTGTGAACAGTTCGCTCTCTGGTCCTCAGACAGGCGACGCTGTGGTGTATGCAGTTGTTCAAAACTTGCAAGGAGAAGCTGTAGGCAGCATCAGAATCTGGACGTTTGGCTCTGAGCCGTTCTTGACCCAGCGAGACATTGCATTCCGTAATGGCTCCTACCAGGCAATCAGTCTTGCTGCAGCTATTGCAATCTCGCTGTCTGGATTGATTGGTATTTTGGCTTCGCGCTCGCTTACCAAGCCTATGCGTCGCATTACCGAGACGGCCGTTCAGATTAGAAGCGGCAATCTTGCTGCTCGTTCAGGCATCCGTGGCGAGAATGAACTGGGGCGCCTGGGAGAAACCTTTGATGACATGGCGTCTTCACTCGAAAGAGATATTAAGCTTGAACGCCGTTTGACCAGCGATGTTGCGCACGAACTCAGAACTCCACTCATGGCAATTATGGCTACCGTCGAAGCAATTCAAGATGGCATCTTGCCTGCAGATGAAGAGCGCCTGGAAAACATTGTGTCTGAGAGTAGACGGCTTTCTCGCCTGGTAGATGCCATGCTCCACCTTTCAAGGCTTGAGAACGGCAAGACAAAGTTCAACCCAGAAAGCGTTAATGTGGTAGCAATGGTGGCAAGCATTGTTGCTGTGCAAGAGACGCTTTTCAAGGAGAATAATCGCACGCTAACCTTTGTGGATATGACGCCCGAGGGCAACTGTTTTGTCGATATTGACTCGGACTTGATCCGAGAAGCTCTGACTAATTTGCTGAGCAACGCCATCCGCTACACCGATGACGGTGGCCATGTTGTCATAACCGTTTCAATTGACGATACCGACGCGGTTATTTCCGTGTCTGATGACGGCATGGGAATTGCCCCTGAGGACATTCCACAGACCTTCTCGCGATTCTGGCGCGCAGAAGAAAGCCGTGAGCGCGCGTCAGGCGGCCTTGGCGTAGGTTTGGCAATCACAAAAGAGATTATGGACCGCCATAACGGCACCATTTCGGTAGAATCCGAGCTTGGAAAGGGCACTACCTTCTCGCTGCATCTTCCGGTGCTTACCCAAAATAATATCTCTGTTACAGAAACGTTGTTGTAGGCCGATTTTTGGGCATTTTGCCGTACAATCAAAAGTCCTGCAATACAACGCGCTTTGCGCAGAAGTGAGGTCATTGTGGCTGGAGCTGAGCTTCGTCCCGATTCGCACGGTAAGGTCCGCGATATCTACGATTGTGGCGACAAACTTTTGATGGTTGCGAGCGATCGCATTAGTGCTTTTGACTTTATCCTCCCAGACGAGATTCCTTTTAAGGGAGAAATTCTGACGCGTATTAGCGCATTTTGGTTCAATCGCTTCAAGGATCTTCTGCCTAACCACATGATTTCTGTTCTGCCAGATCAGACTCCTGAGCAGTTTGCAGATTACACTGAGTACCTTGCTGGCCGCGCTATGCTGGTAAAGAAAGCACAGACTGTGCCAATTGAGTGCATCGTCCGTGGTTACCTTACTGGTTCTGGTAAGAAGACTTACGACCAGGACGGCACTGTCTGCGGCATTAAGCTGCCTGACGGTTTAACCGAGGCTTCAAAGCTTCCTGAGCCAATCTTTACGCCTTCTACCAAGGCTGAGCTTGGCGATCATGACGAGAATATCTCGTTTGAGCGCTGCTGCGAGATTGTTGGCGAGGATGTTGCTACTCAGCTGAAGGATGCCTCGCTTGCAATTTATAAGGCTGCTGCAGAATATGCCGCAACTCGTGGAATTATTATTGCGGATACCAAATTTGAGTTTGGTTTTATCGACGGAAAACTTACACTTATTGATGAGTGCCTTACACCTGATTCAAGCCGTTTCTGGCCTGCTGAGGGTTATTCTGAGGGACACGTTCAGCCAAGCTACGACAAACAGTATGTACGCGATTGGCTGAAAGCCCACTGGGACATGCAAGGAGAGCCACCTCATCTTCCAGAAGAGGTCATTGAGGGCACGTCCGAGCGCTATCGTACGGCATTCCAGATTATTACGGGAACTGAGTTTGTACCACTGAAGGAGACCAATGTCACTGCGTGACACCATTACAGGCGCAACCAAAGAAGCGCGTGAGGCTACCGCAAGCCTTTCAAAGAAAGAAACCTCTGAAGAGACTGAGCGTCCTTCGTATTCCGCTTTTGGTCGCAAATCTGCTGCTACTGCTAAACCAGTGCGAGAGGCAGCTGCGTCTGTACGTGTGAGTGGCTCCGGCTCCGGTGCTCCAAAGAGCAAAGAGGAGAAGCGAGCTGCACGTGCTCGCCAGCGCGAGCGCGAGGATATTCGCAGCCGTGGATTTGAGGCTATGCTGCGTGCGGATCCAGACTATCATCGTGCCGAGCGCATTTGGTGGGTCTTCCTGGGTCTTGGCTTTGTTGCAACCATCATTACACTGGTGCTTTCGTATATGGTTCCAGAGTCCAGGGACCTGAACACCGGCGTTGGTATGATTTCTGCCATTATGCTGGTCTTTGCTTACTTCTGCATCTTTGGTTCGGTCGTCTACAGCTTCTTCAAGATGCGTCCTCTTCGCAAGAAGATTGAGGCTAAGGTTGCTGGCATGACCGACAAGAAGCTCAACGATTTCTACCTCGAGCGTCAGGCCGAGTACGACAGAAAGAGAGCCGAGCGCAAGGCTCGTCGTAAGTAGCAGCAGCTCTGCGCCGTAAGCGCTAGCTCTGCGCCGTAAGTGCTGTCGAGCGCACGGCACTTCTCGTCACGCAGTTGCTAGCTTGCTAGCAAGATTTGCGTACGCGAGCCTACGTGAGTAGAATATCCCACATGCCTTCGTAGCTCAGGGGATAGAGCACCGCTCTCCTAAAGCGGGTGTCGGCCGTTCGAATCGGCCCGGGGGCACCATTGATTTCAAACCGGCGGCTTCGCGCTGCCGGTTTTTCTTTGCTGCAGCGAGTTAGCGTCAAGCCTCGAGCTCGGCATGCAAAATAGTGCGGTTTTGGCAGGTCTCGCTGAAGAATCGCCGTACTTCTGACCAAGAAAGCTGGACGCCAGACGGCCTCACTACCCGATATGCATCTCTATGCATAAACTTCATCTAATATGCTAGAAAATGAATAGAGAAATATAAAAAATCTAACTATAGGTAAATTCCGCTTCTAAGGAACACACCTATGACA
>CAKARX010000025.1:0-16389 GCA_916720745.1 uncultured Atopobium sp. | reverse complement strand
CCCGTATCAAAAGGATTTTCATGATTATTTTGCTTCCACCATCATCAGGAAAAACAGCTCCCACCTCGGGACCTTCTCTTGATCTCTCGTCGCTTTTGTTTGGCTCTGAACTCATTACCTGTCGAGAAGAACTTATCAAAGAACTACAACAGGTATGTTCTGATGCAGACGCAGCTCAGGTGCTTAAAATTGGTCCTAATACCGTCGGTGACATTGCCGACAACCTAGACGTCTATGAAGCTCCAACCACAACCGCGCTCAATCTCTATACTGGCGTACTGTTTGAGGCTGCAAAATTCAACCAGACACTTGAAAGCGCCACGTTAGAAAACACGCAAAAAACGGTCACATTACCAGCAGATATCCTTAACTCAGAAATCATGATTTTCTCTGGTCTTTGGGGCGTTGTAAGACCGCACGATCTTCTCCCCAACTATAGACTGTCTGCTTCAATCAAGTTGCCCACTATTGGCACCGTTACAACTTACTGGAAAAAGCAACTTAATCCCCTGTTAAACGCCGCTCTAAAAGAACAGATAGTTGTGGATTGCCGCTCAGGTGAATACAGAAAAATGTGGACGCCTTCGGCAAAGCATCCTTGTGAGCTGTTGCAAGTTGTTGTTCAGCGAGAAGACTCGCTTACAGGAAAGCGCAGTGTTGTATCACATAACGCAAAACATATGCGTGGTGTACTTGCAGGCGCTCTCTTTGAGCAACGAGCAAGCGGAAAGCTCTCTGAAGAAGTCAGCGTGTCTCAAATTGTGGAAATTGCAAGCGATCTACCAGGTGTCATTGACGTTGACGTAAGCACAGCAAATGCTTCTGGAGAAGCAACGCTCACGCTTGTTACTGGTCGCTAGTCACTGAATAAAACTAATCCAAAACCTTCAAAATAAGCCCGCATATTTGATGCAGGCTTATTTATTAACGAATCACAATCCGACTAAGACAGATAAATACAAAAAGACCTATACCTGTATTGACAATTTTTCCGTCTAAACCCAAATCTATGTACGCTAAGCAGTAAATAAATAGAGCTGAGAACAACCAAATGACCAGACACAAAGACAGGCTCTTTATTGTTTTTTGAACTGACTCACCATTGAGAATGCGATACGCCTTATCAAAGACACAAGCAACAAAAATGCACATTACAAAAGAAACCAATGGCACATTGCAATAAACATCATCACTAGGAATTAAAATCACAGGAAAAGGAAATCCAAAGATTAAACTAAGCAAACAAAAGCCCAGTATTCTAGTGGGATTGAACGTGCGAAGATGTGACGTTTTTATTACATTTTCGGACGCGTTATTAGAAAATTCTTTATGTTTAAAAAACGTAAAAGAGCTCATCTCTGTACTCCTTCAGTTTATATAAACCATATTTTATCTGATATTAAAATTATTTCTAATATCAACTCAATTTCTCAGATGACATAGCGAAAGCTATTTAGCAGATAATTTCAGCTTGACCTGCCTCATCAGCCACTGAAATGCCATAACTACAACAATTGTGACTACAAAGACAAAGATGCCTCGTACAAAAGCGTTACCAAGCAAGCTGTACGGGAATCGACCAAGTCTTAGTCCCAAAAAGTTAATGACAGGAATCTGGAACAGATAGACTCCTAAAACACCAGCAGATACCGTGCCGATGCATTTCTTGGCACCATCGGAAAGCTCCTGCAGCCTTGGCTCAAGGTTCAGCACAAACAGGAACAAAGATGCTGCTTGCACTAAACAGAGGAAGTTTCTGATGGAAATGGGATAGCTCTGATACGTCATTTCTGGCGTCAGTGGAGTTCCAAAGTTGTTAGCAATAAGACCCCAACCAAACATGGTCGCAGATGAAAGCAAGAAAATTACAGCAAGCACAAGATTGTTTTTAGTAAATTTTGGAAGCTCGTCGTAATACGTCTTAACGTAATATCCCAGCAGATAGTAGAAAAGACCATCGCTGTTAAAAGCAGCCCATCTAAATAGCTGGTCAAAATAGATACCACGCATGCCAATAAACTCAAGAAGTGGCAGGCCAAAGCTCACAAAGAGCGTAAGTGCCATAACATAGAGCAAAGTTTCTTTCTTTTGAACTACCAAAGAAAGCACGGGCGTCAAAAGATACAGATACAAAATGGTATAGATAAACCAAAGTGTGCTGTTAACGTTATTGGTTAGAAAGCGCTTCACAAAATCAGCAATGCCAGCGCTCGCAGCAAATTCCTCTGCACCCCAAAACTTTGTAGGAAAAAGCACGTACATCAAATACACTGTTACGCTTCCAAAAATAAGCGCCATCAGCGTCTTTCTTGCACGCTTCATAAAGAATGTCTTTGTGGAGTATTTACTTCTATATCCAAGCAAATTCATACCACTCAGCATAAAAAAGATGGGTACCGCGTAAATAAACGCAGCTTGCAAAGATAAAGAGAAGGCCCATGTTTTGGTGTGTGCAAGTGAAAAAGCGTTAAGTGAGGTATGCAGCATAACAACAGCTATACCTGCCAGAATAGTAAGAACATCTGCAAAAACAAAGCGCTTCTTTGCTGCGGTTGCTTTTGAAGAAACTGTAGCTTTTTCCACGGGCTTCTCCCCAAATTAATCAAACTTCCACTATGCTTAGTATACGAAATGTACCAGCAGGAAAGAGGCATCATGGCAAATGTCGTTGACTATCTACACTGGCGCGGCGATCTGACGTTTGAAAAAGACCCCTTTAACAACGTTGATAACCTGATTCTTTCAATCCTTTCCTACCTGGGATTTGGCGGCGTCGTGCCTTCTGAGCGTAGCGAGAAACGCGTTCAGCTTGGTGATGCCTGCGCAAAGATGCTGGAAAAGCTTAAAGATGACCCATCTCTTATCACGGGATTTTCTCGCGTTGATGGAACCTTCCTTGAGGCACTGGTTAACGCTCCCCGCTTTGCCAACATTGAACTTGGTCGCTATGTAGACCGCATTAATGTCGAGAAAAGCCTGCAGTTTGCAGCGTTTACCGCCTATCTGCCTACGGGACAGATGTTTGTTTCTTTTAGAGGAACTGACGGCACGCTCGTTGGCTGGCGAGAAAACCTCAACCTCAGCTTCCAGGTTACTTCCGCTGATAAATCAGCAGCACTATACCTTGAGAAACGTATTCGAGAACACCTTGCAGATGGCAATAGCACTACCTGCGCAAACGTTATGGTTGGCGGTCACTCTAAGGGTGGCAATCTTGCGGCATACGCAGCAACAGTCTGCCCTGACGAGCTGCTTGGCACAATTGATCGCGTCTGGAGTAACGACGGTCCTAACATGTGTCCAGAAATTCTTCCCACCACAGCCCATAAGGTGCTTGGAGATAAATACATCAGAATTTTGCCTGAGTTTAGTGTAGTTGGCATGATTTTTGATGATCCTGCTGTTCCAAAGCTCATCGTAAAAAGCTCCGAGACAGGTATGATGGCTCACGACGGTGTTTCATGGCAGGTCATGCGCAATACCTTTGAATTTGCTGATGATTTCCAGCTGGAATGTAAAAAGATTAACGAGGCGTTTAGCAACTGGTATAAAGAACTCCCGCTCTCTGATCGTGAGCACTTTACTAATGAGCTCTTTGACGCTCTCTCGGCAGGCGGAGCAGTCTATTTCAGCGACATTATTAGCTCGCCCGCAAACTTACAGCCTGTTGTTGCAGCACTCACTAAAACAGAAAAGCAAACCAAAGAAGTCTTCTTTGACCTCCTTAGTTCGCTTGTCAATGCATCCGCAACATCTTTGATTGAAAACATTACTGAGTCTTCCCAGATTTCTCAGCTAACTTCTGCTATCTCAGAAAGCTTTGCCAAACTGGATAAAGCCCAGAAGGAACTTACGAAAGGTTCTCCTTCTTCAGACCAGTAAGGCTAATCACAATTGAAGAGACAATTGAGATAACTATTGATCCCAGGATAGCGGTGCCTAAAGAATCAATAGCAACGCCCGCATGCAGCAAATTCCTAGAAATAAAACTTGAAAGCTCAAGCATAAAGGCATTAATAAAGAGCGAGAAAATACCTAGGGTCAGCACATTAATAGGCAATGAGAGTAGCTTAACAACAGGCTTAATGCCCGTATTGACTGCTGCGAGTACTAATGAGAACAGAATAGGACCTGCCCACGAGCCTCCCACAATAGTTAGACCTGGAATTAAGGTGCAGGCCACCAACGTAGCAACAGTAGTTACAAGCCATGTTGCAACAAATGTCATACTAACCTCTCTTTGAAAAAAGCCCGGCAAAAGCCGGGCTTAACATGCACAGTATGTAAGCCGTTAGCTTACTCGCCGAAGCCGCTGTCAACAAGAGCAACAAGAGCGTCAAGAGCTGCCTGCTCGTCAGCGCCGTCGCATGCAATCTCAATCTTGGTGCCAGTACCAAGGCCAGCAGCAAGAATCATCATGATGGACTTAGCGTTAACTGGTGCGGAGTCCTTGTCAACATTCTTGATGGTGACGTTGCTCTCAAACTTCTTTGCCTCAGAAACAAAGACGGATGCTGGACGAGCGTGAAGACCAGTTGCATTGATGATAGTAGTCTGCTTTGAAACCATAAGTGGACTCCCCTTCCGGAAACCAAAAATCTACTCGAGAGTTATTCTCGATTAATCGTTACTATCGTAACAAAACATAACGTATTATATCCAATCTTATTTCCAGAAAGAACCAAATTAGACTATGATTTGCTCAAAAACAGGGTAAAAATAAAAAGTCGGAACTCTTGTAGGAGGTTCACCATGGCTGAAAACGATATCCAAAACTCAAAACCTGAGGAATTGGACACGATAGATACTCAAGTAACCACTTCTAATGAGCAGAATGAGTCTGCAGACACACCTGAACCCAGCAAATCCCAGGACATTCAAAAGATTGCCAAAGACACTACTCAGGTTGTAGCAAAGGGCGTAAGCAGTGCGTTTGAGAGCGCCACAACCGCTGTTGCAGAAGGTTTCCAGGCTACCAAAGAAGTCCACAACGCCGCTAAAGAGACAAACTCTGCAAAGCAAGAGCTTAAACAGATGCAAGAACACCTTGCTAAAGACAAACAAGATCTAGAACACAGAGACTACGTACAGAGCTCATTTGACCAGATTATTGCTGAGCAAGAGAAAATTTTTGCAGAAACCGCTCAGGTCATGAGTGATCAATCTACGCAAGTGGATCTTCTCACGGTTAAGAAAAACCAGCTTATTCAGAAGCTTGAACAGCAAAAAGTTGACGACGAAGCAAAGATTAAGCCTTACAAAGAAGTTGCTGCCACAGCAAAAGGCAGGCTAGACGATATTTCAAAAACAATCTCTGAGGCACAGCGTGGTGTTAAAAACGCCGAGGCTCAGCTTAAAGAAGTTACCGAGAAACGCGATGCTGCAGTAGCGTCTGCAAATAAAGCACTGGAAAACTCCCAGGCAAGACAGCTTTCTCTAAGAGAGGAGCTTGCCGGTCTTAAGACAGACCCTGCCGCTAATCACGATGCAATTGTTCGCATTGAGGAAGACCTTAAGTCAGAGCTTGCTCGTGCAGAGCAGGCCCAAAAGCAAGTTGAGGAACTACAGAACTCTTTCCAGTCTTCACTTGAGATGGCACAAACGCATTACTGGACCCAGGGCAAATCGTTGGAGTCCTCAGAGTCTTCTATTGATGCAGCTCGCAAAGATTATGAGCAGAAACAGCAAGAATATGACGCCGTAGTAGCTGAGGCTAATGCTCGTCAGAGGATTCTAAGCAAAGATATAGAGGGTCTTGAAGAGAAAATTAAGACAGCCAAGGAGATCTTTAACGAAGCAGCAGATAAACATGATGAAGCACAGTCAGTCATTGATGACGCTAAAGAAATTCATGCAACACCAGAAATTACTGAGGAGCTCAGAAAATCTGTTGGCGAACAGGTAATTAACATCAATACCAAGCAGCTCACCCTTAAAGAGCTTATTACTGGCGAGAAAATCCTTCGAGAGACAACTCGTGGTCAGCGCATTGGCTTCATCATTGTTGTTCTTGGCATGATAGCGATTCTTGCGTCTTTTGTTTGGCTGATTTTTAACTGGTAATTTAGTCTTTGCCCAGACAAATCATCGTATGAAAAAAGTGCTCACAATTCTGTGGGCACTTTTTCTACATCTAAACTCTCAAGTTAAACGTAAGGGTCATGGTCACATAACCAACTCGCTAAATGATGATCATGGCATCACCAAATGACAAGAAGCGGTACTTCTCGTCAATGGCACTTTGATAGGCGTCCATAATCTGCTCGCGCGTTGCAAATGCAGAAACCAGCATCATCAAAGTTGAACGTGGAACGTGGAAGTTGGTCACCATGGTGTCTACCACGTGGAACGTAGATCCAGGCATCAGGTACAGATTAGTAGTTGCGTTTTCTCGGGCAACCATATCGCCTTTATGAGTCACTGCAGCAGAGTCTTCTGCCTCCTCAAAGCGACGAGCCACAACAGGAGGCTCAGCTGCAGGAATCTGATTATCCCAAGCACTTTCAAGCGAGCGAACACTGGTAGTACCAATGGCAATAACCTTATGACCAGCGGCTTTGGTAGCCTTTACTGCTTCTACAACTTCTGGAGCTACGTGGTAGCGCTCGGTATGAATGACATGCTTAGTAGGATCGTCCTCTGTTACCAATCTGAAGGTATCAATACCCACCTCTAGCTCAACAGATGCCCACTGGACACCCTTTGCTTTGATGGTTTCAATGAGCTCAGGAGTAAAGTGAAGACCCGCGGTAGGAGCTGCAGCAGAATGCTCGTCCTGCATAGCGTAGACCGTCTGGTACTTCTCTGGATCTCCCTCGTACTGTGTAATATACGGAGGCAGTGGAACGTGGCCCGCCTCATGAATAGCCTCGTCAAGAGTGCGATCTCCCTGTGCTTCAAAACGCACCAGGCGACCTCCCCTGTTGTCGTCAACAAAGTCCACAATGGTGCCCGTCAACACAACAGGAGCTGAGTCTGGGGCATGCAAGCCACCTGCACGATATTCAATTACCGCGCCAGGCTTTAGACGCTTACCAGGATTTACCAGACACTCCCATACACTACCCAAAGCATCAATGTCTTCTCGACGTTTTAAAAGCAGCGTTTCTGAGACGCCGCCCGTATTTTGCTTTTTACCTACAAGGCGAGCTGGCATAACGCGCGTCTGGTTAACTACAACCAAATCGCCCGGCTCAAGATACTCCACAATATCGGTGAAGTGCTTGTGCTCTATGCGGCCATTTTCTCTATGCAGCACCAAAAGCCTACAAGAGTCCCTTGGCTCAGCAGGAGCTTGTGCAATACGTTCTTCTGGAAGGTTGTAATCAAAATCGTCAGTTCGCATGACGTGCTGCCTTTCTTGCGTCACGAGCTTCATGACGCTCTATCTGAGCCTCGGCTGCAGAATACCTACAGCCGCAATAATTTTGTCGATACATACCAAGCTCACGAGACTCTTTTGTAGCCTCTGGGTAAAACGGACGGAAATCTCTCCATACAGGCGTCAGTCCGTGAGCATGCGCAATGGACACCAGCTCATCCTCGCACGCATCAAAGAGCTGATAGGGCGAGACAGCCAGTGTAGTAGAAACGTATTCAAACCCGCGCTCAGCCGCCACACGACAACTCTCTGCCAAGCGGATTGCGTAACAAGCACGGCAGCGACGATCTCGCTCAAATCCCTGAGGGGCCACAGCTCGCTCCCATTGCTCTCGCGGATCTCCTGCCACAATCACCTCAACATGAGCCTCTTCTTGAGCCCACGTAAGTAATGTCTGCAGACGCCTATCGTGCTCTTCAACTGGCTGAATATTAGGATTAGTCCAGCAGATGGTTGGCTCAAAGCCCTCTTCCCTCAGATGTTTTAAAGGTTCAAGTGAGCATGGACCACAGCATGCATGGAGCAGCAGCGGTGTTCCCGGCTCTACTGAAAGAGTCTCAATTGACTGAAGCATGTTTGAAGCCATTAGTTCTTCTCGCCTTGTGCCTTATAACATTTCCAACCTACTATAGCGCAGGCAGCAAGGCATACAAAAATGGTAACAACGCTTGCTTCAATACCGTAGGCGCCACCCGAGATAAACTCAGATGCTGCAGGATACGCTGTTAAGAGCGTGGTAGGAAGAAGCGTAGTAGTAACCGAGATACCCAAAAGAGGGCCGGTTACAAAGTTCCAGATAAAGTGCATAGCAATGGTCATGAGCAGATTATCGGTAAGCCAAAACACCAAGCCATAAAGAATGCCCATCAAAAAGACTGAGATTGCTGCGGCAATAGAGATGTTAGGCGTTAGTCCATACGTTGCGGTAAAAAGCACTGCTTGAAGCACAAGCGCTACAGGGAAAGAACTCTTAGCCGCAACACCAGTTTGTAGATAGCCTCTAAACAAGATTTCTTCTGCTGCGGACTCAATAAGGGTTGCCACAAGTAAGAAGAGAGCAGCAAAAACGTTATAGGAAGCGTTGAAATTAAAATCAAAGCCTTCAATAAGCATGATAGAGCCAAAGGTAAACAGCACCATCAAAAAACCAAAGGTAACTCCGCGCATAAATCCTGGCCAGGAGCTTACTCGAAGACCCAAAGACCTAAAATCTCGCTTATTGACGCGGGTAATCCACACGAGGATCAAGCCGCCTGCCAACATGCTTCCTAGAAGACCCAACACCGCTGGAAGAATATCGTTTGGCGGGAGCTCTCCCATAACCATCAGCGGAATATGACACACAAACATAAGCAAAAGTGCAAGGTCAGCCACAAGGAAGGGCGTCACCACGGACTTAGGTGGATCCTTTAGGACAAACTCAAGGCTTGTCTTTGGCTTTTTTCTTCCCACAAACTCTCCTTACATAATTTCTACTCACTATAGTATCGACTTCTGAATCTATTCGTGTAGTGAATCAAAAAAGATTAGAATAAGAAGATAATTTGCGTAATCTACTAATTCCAACTGCGAGGTATCCATGGCCGAAAGCTACGACATGAACAACCGCCCTCATTTTCCTAAGCGTGCTGTCATTACCGGTGGTATGCCCTACGGTAATAAAAATCTCCACTTTGGACACATTGCGGGCGTCTTTGTCCCAGCAGATTTCTTTGCTCGTTTCTTAAGAGATCGTATTGGCCAGAAAAACGTTTTGTTTATCTCGGGAACTGATTGCTATGGCTCTCCTATTGCAGAGGGCTATCGCAAAAAAGTTGAAGAAGAGGGCTACGAGGGCACTATCCTCGATTACGTCAATCAAAACCACAACCTGCAGAAAAGTGCTCTTAACGCCTATAACATCTCTCTTGATTTCTACGGTGGTTCCGCACTAGAGCCTGCTGCAAAGATTCACGAAGAGATGGCAGACAGCATCATGCACCGCCTCTATGAGCGCGATAAGCTCTCCAAGCTCTCAACCAAGCAGTTCTATGATACCGAGGCTCACACATTCCTTAATGGTCGCCAGGTCAATGGACGCTGCCCTATCAAGGGTTGTAAGTCAGAGAAGGCTTACGCAGAAGAATGCGACCTGGGCCATCAGTTCAACCCAGAAGAGCTCATTGCTCCTGTTTCACAGCTCACCGGCACCACACCAGAGCTTCGACCTGCACCAAGCTGGTACTTTGACCTGCCACAATACAAAGAGTTCCTAAACAACCTTGTAGAGAAGTGGAAGAACAACCCACAGATTCGCTCAGTTGTTACCTCTACCGTTCAAGAGACTCTGACCGAGCCTATTATCTACATACAAAATTCCTACCGCCAAGACTTTGACGGCGTTGCCTCTTCCCTCCCAGCTCATAGCGTTATCGAGCCAGAAGGCAATGCATCTTCTTTCTCTGTTGTCTTTGAGAACTGGCAGGACAGAGATGAAGCCCGCGAGAAACTCAAAGAGGCAGGAATTCGCTTTAGAACAAGCAAGACGCTCCTGCCTTACCGTATGACGGGCAACATTTCTTGGGGCCTTAAGTCTCCAGACATTGAAGATCTCAAAGACCTTACCATCTGGGTTTGGACTGAGTCCCTCTGGGCTCCTATCACCTTCACGCGTGCTGCTCTTTCTGAAGACGCCAGCAATGGTGGCTCTCGCTACTCTTCCGATGAGTGGCGCGATTGGTGGTGCAGCGATGATGCTGCCGTCTACCAGTTTATTGGTCAGGACAACATCTTCTTCTACTGCAT
This sequence comes from uncultured Atopobium sp., assembly GCA_916720745.1. GTDB lineage: Bacteria > Actinomycetota > Coriobacteriia > Coriobacteriales > Atopobiaceae > Lancefieldella. The sequence goes on along the minus strand of CAKARX010000025.1, from coordinate 6,224 downwards.
TGTCCAGAACCCACTGTGGGATGCACTTGATTGGGGTCTTACCACCGATACTCCCGTTGCTAACTACCACATTCTCTTTATGAACAAGAAGGCTTCCAGCTCTGGTGCTATCAAACCTCCAATGGCCGAAGAGCTCCTTGAGTTCTACACTCCAGAACAGCTCCGCGCTCACTGGCTCTCGCTTGGCCTTGATCAGCGCGCTGTGTCCTTCTCGCCAAAGGCTTTTGACACCTCTGTATCCAGGAAGGGTAAAGATGGCCAGCCAGATCTTCTGGTAAAAGATGACCCTCGCGTTGTTGATCCAGCGCTCAAGGAGTCCGCATTCCTCACTAACATCTTTAACCGCATGGCTCGTAGCTGCCTGTATGGTGCAGCTAATGCTTGTGGCGGTCACCTCCCTGTCAGCGAGCCTCACCAGGAAGTCATTGATGCTGCTCAAGAGGTTCTGCTTAAGTACGAGCAGCTTGCATACGGCTTTGACGCGCATTCCGCACTTGCCGCTGTTGACGAGTACGCTCGCGCAGAAAACAAGCGTTGGGGCGAGGCTTCCAAGGCTGCTCAGGGCAGTGACGAGGCTTACGACCAGGCACTTGCAGACGCATTCTATGCACTCAAGACCATCACGCTGCTTATGCATCCAGCTGTTCCAGAAGGTTGCGAGCGCATCGCAGATGCCCTCAACTTCCCACATGAGGAGTTCTTCTCTTGGGAGAACGCCTTTATGGGTCCAAAAGAGCTTGCGGCAAAGCTTGGCCAGAGCGCAGAGGAACACCAGCTTGAAGAGCTTCCTCCTCGCTTTGACTTCTTCAAAGCACATCCCAGCCAGAAGAACTAAAACACGCAGCTAGGAGCACACGTGGTCGAGTTTCCACCCGTCTATCGTCCAAAACCCTATAACAAACCAACAGCACACCTGAAGAGCCATCTTCAGGTGTTGCTTGATGACGGTGCGGAGATTGCAACGTTTGTCTACGCTCCCAGCTCCCCTGCTGGCGAGAAACCCTGTGAAGACCTCGCTTCAACTGCGGCTTATCTATCTTCTATTCCCGAAGAGACATTTGCTACTCCCATTGTTTTTCTCCACGGAAATGGAGAAGAGCATGGCATCTTTGGCACCATCATTGACGAAGTATGCAGCCGCGGCTACATCGCAATTGGTATTGATTCGAGAGATCAGGGGCTAAGTACTAGAGGAACTGCCGCCTTTACCTACGAGCAGATGGCAGAAGATGCGTATGCTGTCCTGAGGCAGCTTGGTATTTCATCTGCTCATATTGTGGGCTTTTCTGACGGAGCTATTCTTGGTCTTCTTCTGGCACGTGACTATCCAGACGTAGTTGCTTCTCTTGTATCTATCGGAGCAAATCTTGAGCCTGACACGTTAGGTGATATGACCTGGCTATATGAAAGTATCGAGGGCAATAAACGTTGGGCAGCTCAAGGTTGGGAAGGCGCTGTTCTAGAAGATGGCTATCCTGTTCCCTCTCCTGCTGAGGCGGCTCGTATTGCAGAGCATCTGGAGCTCATGGTAAATTACCCTCATATTGACCCCGCGTCCCTTGAACACATCTCCGTTCCTGTAGTTGTCATGGCAGGTGAATACGACGAGATTTATCCAGAGGAAACTCGTCGAATTGCTGAGGCAATCCCTACCGCTCGACTTCTCTTCATTCCAGGTTGCCCCCACAACGTTCCTAAGGTGTCTCCGGGTGCAGTAGTGCGAAGAATTTTTGCAAATTTTGCCTATCTTTAAGAACGGCACTGAAACTTTAAGTAATTTACCTGCTTTTGTTTCAAGAAAATAAAACTTAGGTACTTAATTGTTAAGTACCTTGCTATCTCAGAAATTTTAAGTACAATACCTAACAAGAATTATTTCTGTTACGGGAGGTACTCATGCATCAAGCACCTACCTCACCTACTCAAGAGATGCACATTATTCGCAATCTTGGCTATCTAGGTCATTATCTTTACATCACGCGCGGATGTCGTGGCGGTCAACAATTTATTTTGACTGCGCTCTATCGTGATGGAGATATGACACAGAAAGATCTTCTCGCCAAGACAAAGAATACATCTGCATCTCTTTCAGAAATGGTGAGCAAACTTGAAGCAAAAGGTCTTGTTGAACGTACACGCGTAGACAAAGATCGCAGACAAACACTTCTTTCTTTGACAAAAGAAGGTCAAAAACAAGCAAAAGAAGCTCAAGAGGCCATCGAGTCATTTGAAGCGCAGGCTTTGTCGGTTCTTTCAGATGAAGAAAAAGTTACATTCTGCGCATATCTAGATCGTTTAGTTGAACATTGGGACACAATTAACAGAGATGAGAAAGGAGAAACAGCATGTCAGAAGAAGTAACTTCAACTGAAGAACTTGAAAACATGGTTGAATCAACTGAAGCAGAAACTGCTATGGTTCCCTCTGCCCTGACAGGTATTGTAGATGTCAGTAATCTTTCCATTAATGAGATTGCTTTAGTGCTTTCAAAGAGTATCGGCGAGTTCAAAAGAGACACTATCCTCACTCCTCTCTTTGTGTTAATTGAGACCATCTTAGAAATTCTCATTCCTTTTAGAACAGCTAATCTTGTTGATACGCTTCGCACGGGGGCAGAACTAAACGCTGTCATTCAGTCTGGAGCTGTTCTTGCTGCTATGGCAATGCTGTCGCTGCTGTTTGGAACACTATCCGGTATTTCTGTTGCCAAAGCATCCACAGGCTTTGCGCGCAATCTTCGCCGTGATATGTTCCGTAATATCCAAAATTTCTCGTTTACCACTATTGATGCATTCTCTTCGTCATCGTTAGTAACACGCCTTACTACGGATATTTCTAACGTACAGATGGCATTTATGATGCTCATCCGCCTGGCCGTTCGTGCACCATTTATGTTTATTGCAGCGTTTATTGCTGGCTTTATCATGGGCGGCTGGCTTGCCATTATTTTTGTTGCCGTCATGCCTCTTCTAGGAATTGGTCTCTACTTCATTATTTCTAGAGTCATTCCTATTTTTAAAAAGGTATTTAAGAGATACGACGCACTCAATGAATCCGCTGAAGAAAACTTGGCTGGTATCCGTGTTGTTAAGTCATTTGTAAATGAAAACTTTGAGCGTCAGAAATTTGATAAGGCTTCAGAAGAGCTGCGCGAAGATTTTACAGCAGCCGAGAGGCTCATGGCTCTGAACTCTCCATTTATGAACTTCACTATTTACGTGCTGTTTGTCTTCATTCTGTACTTTGGCTCGTACCTGATTGTCTCTTCTCAGGGAACTGCATTTGGCGTTGGACAGCTTTCTTCGCTTATTACGTATGGCTTTATGATGCTTATGGCACTCATGATGCTTTCCTTTGTCTTTGCCATGATCATCATTGCGGAAGAAGGTGCTCGCCGCATCTGTGAGGTACTCCTTGCAACTTCCACTATTAACAACCCAGAAAATCCTCTGACCGAGGTTACAGACGGATCCATTGATTTTGAGAACGTTGGATTCTCCTATTCCGGTCCAGAGGGTCGAGAAGCCCTGTCTGGTGTAGATCTTCACATCAACTCTGGTGAGGTCATCGGTATCATCGGTGGTACTGGTTCTGCAAAGTCCACACTGGTGCAGCTTATTCCTCGCCTATACGATGTAACCGCTGGTAACGTTTCTGTTGGCGGACACAATGTCAAAGACTATGACATTGACACTCTTCGTGGTGCTGTTGCCATGGTTCTTCAGAAAAACGTTCTCTTTAGCGGCACCATCAAAGAGAATCTCCTGTGGGGTAACCCTGACGCTACCGATGAAGAGATTCTTGAGGCAGCTCGTCTTGCTCAGGCTGATAGCTTTGTTCAAACCTTCCCTGATAAATATGAGACTCATATTGAGCAGGGTGGCAACAACGTTTCTGGCGGTCAAAAGCAAAGACTCTGTATTGCGCGCGCACTGCTTAGGCGCCCAAAAGTACTTATTCTTGATGACTCTACCAGTGCTGTTGATACAAAGACAGATTCTTTAATTCGCTCTGGTCTTAAAGATTTCTTGCCTGATACCACCAAGATTATCATTGCTCAGCGTACTTCCAGTATCGAAGAATCTGACAAGATTATTGTTCTGGATAACGGCCGCGTTAACGCAATTGGTACGCACGAAGAACTCCTGAAAGATAATCCAATCTACCGCGAAGTGTACTTCTCACAGAACAAGCAAAGTGTTGATGAAAATCAGTCTCAAGAAGGTGAGGTGACTTCTCATGAGTAGGACAACAGAAACAAACAACACAAGACCAAAGCTTCCCGTGGGAAAAATTCTTACTCGAACCATTAAAATGCTCTGGGAGTTCTATCCTGTCCTTCTCCCTATAGCACTCCTTGGTGCTGTTATCCAAGCAATTATGCAGTCACTCCCAAGTGTCTTCTTGGAGCGAATCCTCTCTATCATCTCTAACTTTATTGATAGTGGTGACTGGAGTTCTGCTGAAGGCTTAGTCTTCCAGAACGTGGCTCTTCTCGCCACCTTCTACGTCATTGGACTTCTTGCAAATATCGTCTCTACTCAGGGTATGGCTATTGTTACCCAGGGAGCTCTGCAAAAATGGCGTTCAAAGATGTTTTCGCACATGCAGGACTTGCCCATTAGGTACTTTGATACGCACCTTAATGGCGACATCATGAGTTATTACACCAACGATATTGATGCCATGCGCCAGATGATTGGTACCAGTCTTCCAAACCTCCTCTTTACCTTTGTAGTAATCATCGCAGTAGTGTTTATCATGTTCTACTACAGCGCTTTAATGGCCCTAGTTGTGCTGTTTGGCGTTTCTTTAATGGCTCTTGCAACCAAAAATCTTGGCGGTAAGTCTGCAAAGAACTTTGTTAAGACTCAAAAGACCACAGCAGATGTAGAGGGCCATATTCAGGAAATGATGAATGGCGAGAAGGTCGTTAAGGTCTTTACCCACGAGGCAGAAACTATCGAATCCTTTGACAAGATCAATGATGACTTGATGGTTGTTGCAAGAAATGCAAACCTTTATGCCAACACGCTTATGCCTATCCTCAACAATCTGGGCAACATTATGTACGTTGTAGTTGCTGTAGTTTCTGGTGTGTTTATTACTCTGAACATTCAAAACGTTTCTTTGTCTGGACTACCTTTCACCATTGCTGTAGCTGTCCCCTTCCTCAACATGACACGTCAGTTCTCCGCTCAGATTAACCAGATTTCTAGTCAGATTAACTCTGTTGTTATGGGTATTGCTGGTGCTAATCGAGTTTTTGAGCTACTTGATGAACCAACAGAGACTGATGAAGGTTACGTTACTTTAGTCAACGCAGAAACCATTGACGGTAAAGTACAGGAAGCTGAGTACCGCACCGGTTACTGGGCTTGGAAGTATCCACACAGTGACGGCACGGTTACTTACACCCCTGTTAAGGGAGACGTTCGCCTCTTTGATGTTGACTTTGGCTACGAGCCTGGCCACACCGTGTTGCATGATATTTCTCTTTATGCAAAACCTGGTCAGAAGGTTGCCTTTGTTGGCGCAACAGGTGCTGGTAAAACAACCATTACTAACCTGCTCAACCGCTTCTATGACATTGAAGACGGCAAAATTCGCTACGACGGCATCAACATTAACAAGATTAGGAAGAGCGCTCTTCGTCGCGCTCTCGGTATTGTTCTGCAAGACGTCAACCTCTTTACAGGTACCGTCTTGGATAACATCCGCTACGGCCGTCTTGATGCTACTGATGAGGACTGCGTGAAGGCCGCAAAACTTGCTGGTGCCGATGACTTTATTAGACGTCTTCCTGACGGCTACCACACCATGCTCAAGGACAACGGCAGTGCCCTCTCCCAAGGACAGCGTCAGCTCATCTCCATTGCCCGCGCCGCGGTTGCAGATCCACCCGTCATGATTCTGGACGAGGCTACCTCCAGCATTGACACACGTACCGAAGCAATTGTCCAGCGTGGTATGGACGCTCTGATGTATGACCGCACCACCTTTGTTATTGCTCACCGTCTTTCTACGGTTAGAAACGCAGATGTTATTGTCGTACTTGACCACGGTCGCATTATTGAGCGCGGCACGCACGATGAACTTCTCGCCAAGCGAGGAACGTACTACCAGCTCTATACAGGTGCCTTTGAGCTTGAGTAACAGCTGGCCTCTGTAATGCAAAACGCCTTGTCATCGAACTGCCTCCCATTTCTTATGTCCAAGAAATG
>CAKARX010000024.1:0-16595 GCA_916720745.1 uncultured Atopobium sp. | reverse complement strand
CCATAGATGCAGATGCTTCTGCCATCTCTGCTTCCATACCAGAAAGCATTGCTTCGACCTCTGTACGAGGAAGATTTTGTAGCTCTTCAGCAAGCAACTCTGCAGGCATTTCAAGAATTGATTCTTGCTGCTCTTCTAAAGAGTCTTCATCATCTGAGGCGGTGTAGAACTCTCCATTTTTGCGCTTGCGTTTATCAATGTTCTCTGATGCCTCGGCAATAAAACCTGCAATATCTGTAATAGATTTCTTAACGGTTTTAGGCACAATACCGTGCTCTTTGTTAAACGCTTCCTGAATTTCTCGACGCCTTTTTGTTTCATCAATGGCAATGCGCATAGAATCAGTGATTTTATCAGCGTACATAATGACCTGGCCGGAAGCGTTTCTTGCGGCTCTACCCATAGTCTGAATAAGAGACCTTCTGTTTCTTAAGAAACCCTCTTTATCAGCATCAAGAATAGCTACGAGAGAAACCTCTGGAATATCAAGTCCTTCTCGCAAAAGGTTAATTCCAACAAGCACGTCAATTTTTCCCTGACGCAAATCTCTAATGATTTCTACACGGTCAAGCGTAGCTGTATCTGAGTGCATGTAGTTGACTTTAATGCCCTCATCTAACAGGTGATCTGTAAGATCTTCTGCCATTCTTTTAGTGAGCGTAGTAACAAGAACACGCTCCTTTTTTGCCACACGCTCTTTGACCTCTGAGATAAGGTCATCAATCTGACCCCTTACCGGTCTAACGTCAATCTTTGGATCTAGGAGGCCAGTTGGACGAATAATCTGCTCAACCTGTTGCTGGGCAACCGTCTCTTCATAGTCTCCAGGAGTTGCAGAGACATAGATAAACTGCGGAATACGACCTTCAAACTCATCAAACCTAAGTGGCCTGTTATCAAGTGCAGAAGGAAGTCTAAATCCGTGATCTACCAGCGTAACCTTACGAGACCTATCACCCTCATACATACCTCTTATTTGAGGAACGGTAACATGTGACTCATCAATGATGCAAATCATGTCTTTAGGGAAATAATCAATAAGCGTATAGGGAGGCTCACCGGGAGCACGCCCATCTAAATGGCGCGAGTAGTTCTCAATACCATTGCAATAACCCATAGTCTCAAGCATCTCTAAATCATAGTTTGTCCTCTGAGCAAGACGCTGAGCTTCTAGCAATTTATCGTTTTCTTTAAGCTCTTTAACACGAGCTTCCATCTCTTCCGAGATGGTTGTAAGAGCATGGGTAATCTTTGGACGCTCAGTAACGTAGTGAGATGCTGGCCAAATTGGAATAGCATCAAACTCTCTCAGTACTTCTCCCGTTACATTGCTAACCTCTGAAATACTTTCTACTTCATCACCAAAGAACTCAATACGCAGCGGGTTTTCTGCATACGGAGGAAACACATCAACAACGTCTCCACGCACCCTAAACATGCCACGCTGCAGATCATAATCATTTCTATCGTACTGAACATCAATAAGATCTTTAATAAAATCATCACGCTCAAGAGGAACGGATTTATCTACATTAGGAGCAAGACCTGCATAATCTTGAGGGCTACCAATACCGTAAATACACGATACAGATGCCACAACAATGACATCACGCCTAGACAAAAGTGACGAAGTTGCCTGGTGACGGAGCTTCTCTACCTCTTCATTAATGGAAGCATCTTTTTCTATGTACGTATCTGATTGCGGAACATATGCTTCTGGCTGGTAGTAGTCATAGTACGAGACAAAGTACACAACAGCGTTGTTAGGAAAGAGCTCCTTCATCTCTGAAGCAACCTGTGCAGCCAGTGTTTTATTGGGCTCCATAATAAGCGTGGGGCGGTTGAGCTTCTCGATAGTTTTAGCCATAGAGAAGGTCTTGCCCGAGCCCGTAACACCTAAGAGCGTCTGATACCTAAGCCCGTCTTCAATTCCTTGGGCAAGCTTTTCTATTGCCTGTGGCTGATCACCTGCAGGCTCAAAAGGAGATACTACCTGAAGCTTCTCTTCTCCTGCTTCACGACCAAATCGGCGCAGTTCAGCACCTATATATTCTTTATGTTGATCTTCAGCATGAGATGCGTCCATGAGATTCTCCTTTTCTTGTGAATGTAGTATACCCCACTTCCCAAAACTGAAACACTTGTTCTATACTATTTATAAATTGCAGTATAGTTTCAAAGTGTGACGGGTAATAAATTAATTACCTATATGCGCTAAACTAGCACCTAAATAAACAAGTTACATCAGATAAAGGAGATACCTTGGGCGTCTCAGATCTTTTCTCGCTAAATAAAGCTTCAAAGCAATCTCAGGGCTCTACCTTAGAGAACATTTTGCTGCGCTCAAATAATGTCATTGCCGCTCTTAAAGACCTTGTTGCAAACAATCAGATTGCAGAGGCTGGTCTTCAAGAGATGCTGATGCGCTCTAAAAATCTCGAGAATACCAATCTGCCCAAGGGCGATGTCCATAAGCTGGATAGAACAGGTCGCTGGTGGTTCAACGCCAACACACTGGAGTGTGCGCCAGAAGAGTACGACGCATTTATTGCAACTGAGGCAATCCTCAACATTTCACAAGATGTTGCGGCTCTAAAAAATACTCATGCTTCTGAGACAGATCTTCAGCTTGTTCGTACTACCCTCTCGCAGGTAGCAAGCCTCATGCCCAAGTCCGCTTCCCTCTCTGAACAAGTTGCTCCTTTTAGTGGTAACGCTGACGGCAGCTCTGACTGGATGAAGCGTCTCTGGTTTGCAAACTATGTTGAGAACACGCCGTTCCCTTTTAGGATGGTGTATAACTTCTCCTACAATCCACAACTTGATATTTTGGTATTTGAGTTCTTTGTAGCTCGTCCTCGCTGCTTTAGCTTCTTATCCGCAGAAAAGGCAGAGCAAATTGCAGCGGCACGCGCTTACGCACTGCGTACGTCTCTTTGCGTGGCCCGTATGGCACTTCAAAGCTGCAAAATCTCTCGCGTCTGCATCAATGGCAGCTTGCGCGGAGAAGAGCGCATTGTCCTATCTATGGACTTAAACGAGGCTGCTCTTGCACGCCTGCTGCCTACTGCAGCAAACACTCAAATTGACGGCAACAGCTTCCCACAAGATCCAGCACTCAGGGTTTCTTTTGACTCTGAAGGTTGGTTTAGCGAGGTTGAGCCTTTTATGAAGCCAACGGATGAATGGGTTTCTCCTCGTAGCTTCTTTGAAATGCCAGACCTTTCTGATCGCCCCTGTTCGCCAGCAGTCACTGCTGTTTGTGGAGCCCAAAAGGTCAGTGACCTTGGCTACTCTGAGGCATCTCACCGCATCAGACTTTGGAATACCACTCTCAACAACATCCCAAAAGATGCCTCTACCGCAGATGCGGTTGGTAAATTTGAAGAAGCAAAAGCTTCAACTTCTGATATTTACGCCATTGAAGGCTTTGATAGAGTCATCCATGGCCTGGTTGAGGGCACTATTGATTTCTCGGACAGAAGGTCTATGGCCGAGAAATTCCTCTTTGGTTCACCTTTGCAAAAAACGCTTCAATCCATAAATAACATCATGGATGGAGAGCCAGATGCAGAAGCTCTAGAAAAGGTGCTTACAGAGCTTGAGTCTCAGGTTTCACCAACCCTTGATATGGGTCTGTATCTGGATGACTCTGATTCTATCTACAGATATTTTGATTCCCTCTCAGAGCGCGTAGCTTATAACCTTGCATTCCCCAATGAGCCAAGAAAACTGGTGCTTATTCCAGACACCTATTTTATGTCTTTAGCAAGAATGGCTCGCGCCTACAACCTGCTTGAACAGCCAGAAAAAGCAGAACGCTATGCACAAGAAGCCCACAGAATCTCTCCTTTGGGAATTGATGCAACGCTGCTATTGGTAAGAACATTAGAAGACCAGTCAAAAGTCTTTGAGGCTGCAAAGCTTCTCAAAGACCTTATCGCACACATTTTTTCCAGCTCAGATGTTGCTTTGGTGTACTATCGCCTGGCCTATATGGAGTGGAAGCTAGGTCGCTCTGATCTTTGTGCAGCTTGCTATCAAATGGCTATGATTATCGGTGGTAGTGTTGCTCAACCTGCAAAAGAAGAGCTTGAAGACCTTCTTAAGGCAGACTCTTCTGTTAAGAAACTAGATACTCCTCAAGAGGTTTTCTCTTTCCTTAAGCAAAATGGTGTTCCTGTCTTTGACCAGAAAGCTGTGTTTAACAAGGCAGTTGCTATTGGCAGCGCCTGTGTAAACGATGGCATTTATTGTGTTGGTCAAAACATGCTCAAGAACTGCCTAGAGATTACCTTTGATGATGCCGCAGCCAAGGTAGAGAGTTCGTTGAGAACACCCTTCTAGAAGCCGCACGTGTAAGTTATAACTTACTGCTCTGACTGTTGGTTGAACCGGGCGTTTAGCCAAAGCTCTACCTGTGCTTTAAGATCATCTAGACCCTCAGAGTTCACAAACACCGTATCTGCCTGGTTACGCAAGTAATTATCAGAAGGCTGATGCGCTATACGCTGCTCAAACTCCTGGCGAGAAGATCCTCGCTGTTCAGCACGCTCTGCTCTGAGCTCTAATGGTGCTACAACAACGACAACTTCATCAACCAGCTCAAGTAAGTCTTCAACGCGGTCAAGCAGCGGAACCTCTACAAAACAGAACTGAGCATCTGCACTAGGAGCTTCTTTTGTCAGGAATTGACGCATATATTCCCTGATAAAAGGCATTTCTAGATCTTCTAAGAGCTCAGCTGATTCACTGGTAGCAAAAGCTCTACGGCCAAGCTCTCGCCTATTAATCTCGTGAGTAACAGGATCTAGCAAATCGTTTCCAAAAGCCTCTGCCACGCGATACGTACATTCGCATCCAGGGCGTAAAAGCTTTCGAGAAACCTCATCAAGATCAAAGCGCAGACCGCCTGCTGCTTCAAACATTTTAGAAACAGTTGATTTGCCAGACGCCATTCCGCCGGCGAGAATTACCTTGTACATGTAGCTCACTCCTATAACTGCAGTGCCGTATAAGAGCCTAGCAGTTTTACTTCTTCAGGAGTGTGAGTTACCCAAATTACAACTTTTGATTCAACGAACGGTTTGACAAAGGCAATAACCTGCTGCTTAAGCGCTTCATCTAATCCCTTGAGCGGTTCATCAAAGAGCAAGATATCTGCATCGGCAAAGAGTGTGCGCAAAAGTGCAACGCGTCTTTTTTGTCCACCAGAGAGCTCGAAGACAGGCTTATTTTCTGTTCCCTCAAGCCCAACTGCACAAAGTGCTTTTGTGATACGCTCACGTGCATTTTGTTTTTGCTCCTGTGAGTGCGCTTGTATGGCAAGCATGATATTTGCCCTGACGCTCAAGTTTTCCAGCAACCTATCTTCTTGAAACATCATGACTGTTTTAGCCTGAGGAGATTTACTTACTGTGCCTGAGTCAGCCACTTCAAGGCCGCAAAGGATACGAAGAAGTGTTGTTTTACCTGCTCCAGAAGGCTCGGAGAGTACATATACTCCCCTGCCAAACTTGTAGGAAAAGTCATTAAGGACAACTGTGTCATCAAACGATTTAGAGATGTTTTTTACCTCAAGCAAATACTCTGCTGCATTCATAGAAGTAGTAATTTTCTCACTCATGAGCAGCTCTTTTCTAACCTTGCAGCTACCCATGAAACAAACCGCATCACGATCTTCTCGCCAAGTGCGCTCATCACAATAACCACAAGTGTCCACGCAAAAAGAGCTGGTGTATCCAGGTACACCTTAGCGTTGTAGAGATGTTCGCCAATAGAAAATGTGGGAAGACCAATGACCTCGGCAGCAATTCCCGATTTCCAGCAAAATCCCATAGCAAGTGAGGTTGCTGTCTTAAGCGAGGGCATAAGTTGCGACAAATAAATTGCTTTAATGCGTTGCCAACCGTGAATTTGGTACACATCAGCCATCTCAATAAGCTGCTGGTCAGTGCTAAGAAGTCCCTCAAGTACCGCAATGTAGATGATGGGAAGCGCCATCAAAAATGAAATTGAAATTGAGAGGTAGGGTGTGCGAACCCAGATAAGCAGCAAGATGACAAACGAGGCCACAGGGATTGATTTAATCGTAGAAATCAGCGGCTCAAAAAGAATCTTGATTAGTTTGTTCTTAAAACTTAAAAATGCCAGCAAGGAGCCAACGGTAAAAGCAAGCGCTCCACCAGCAAAAATGCGCAAAAGAGAAAGACCAATAGAAACCCAAAATTCGCGTAATTGAGCTAGCGAGAAAAGCGTCTGGATGGTCTGAACAGGTGAAGTTAAAACGATATCTTGGTTGATGACTACTGCAGCTACCTGCCATACGGCAAGCCAAAACGCCAGAGCGCTTAAACGAGCTCCCCAAGTTGAAGCGATTGCGCGACCTGAACTTTGAGCTCGACCGTTTTTCTCGGCAGAAAAATCTGCCGAGGCAGCGCCTGTTATAGCATTGCCTCGGTCAGAAATACTATCGTTTATGTGCGGATTATGCGCCAAAGTAGAAATCGTCTCCAGGAACCTGTCCGCCTACTGACTGAGGATTTGCTTCAGCCAGAATGCCTAAGTAACTTGAAAGCGCACTCTTCATATCTGCGGCATCAATATACGTAATATTACACTTAGGCAGCGCAACCTTAGCGATAGGCTCTGGAACAATACCGTATTTGCCCACAAGCGTAGCAGCATCGTCTGGATGGTCAACCGCAAATGCAACAGAGTCTTTGTAGTGAGAAAGCAAAGCGGTCACAGCATCTGGAGAATCAGAAATCAGCTTTGAAGAAATAATGGTCACGCCAGCAATCAGCTTGCTCTGAGGATTGACTGCCTCCCACTCAGCGCCAAGGTCAATGGCAACGCGAATCTGGTTGTTCTTAGTTTGCGCCACTGTTACAAAAGGCTGTGGAAGCAGCGCAATTCCCTCTGGATCTTGCGCAAGAGCAGCAACGCACTCGGTATGCTCGCTCTTCCACTCTACCTGGACATCTTCACCAAGTGTCATGCCATTTTTGCTGAGCAGGTAAGACAGCGTGTACTCTGGGACAGCACCCTTACCGGAAGCGTAGAGCGTCTTTCCCTTGAGGTCAGCAAGCTTAGAAATAGTGCTACCTGTCTCAACAATGTAGAGAACATTCAGCACGTTGAGGCAAGCTACCTTATAGGCGCCCTTAGTCTTATTGAACAGCGTAGCTGCAAGGTTTGCAGGAATAGAAGCAACGTCTACATCGCCCTGAGCAACCTTAGCAACTACCTGATCAGGGGCATCCAAAATCTCAAACGAGTAGTTGTTATCGGTAATGTTTTGCGCCTCAACCTCGCTCATGAACTTAACCAAGCCCATAGCAGTAGGTCCTTTGAGCGTTGCAACTTTTACCGCAACAGGATCAGATTTCTTAGCCTCTTCTTTTGTGGCATCCTGAGACTTCTCTTGGTCTGTTCCCTTGCAGCCAAACAGTGCTGTAGCTGGAATAAGACCTGCAAGCTTGAGAAACGAACGTCTATCCATGAATCACTCCTGACTCGAAAAGTTAACTACGGCTACCTTATCACGTCTACAGCAAAATTCATACGATATACAGCATATCTTGCAAACTCTTTGATACATCCATAAGGACAAGACGTGCCAATGGCGAGAAAAACTAGTTCTTCTCACCATATCCAAGGACGTACGCGCGGCACAGATTCTCGGTGCCGATGATTGCATCGATGTGGCAGCGCTCACGACCGTGAGTGTTGAGGCAAGCTGGACCAAATGCGCCACTCTTCAGATCATTACCAGAGAAGTACGCAGCATTTGCGTCAGTTGAGAAGTGGAAGGCAACCTGCTGGTTCCACTTTTCTGGCTCAACAACCTCCTGCGCACACGCAATAAGCTTGTTGGAAACTTCCCAATCGTAAGGCGAGCGAATATCAGAAACAATGATGCCTACGTGGTGTTCATTTGAATTGTAGTCTGGACCAATAAGGGTGATGTCCAGCGATACGTATTCATCTACCTCAACAGGCAAGAATGCGCCGCCGTGACCAATCTCCTCGTACATAGGGAATGCAAATAAGGTGTTATAGAGGGGTTTCTCGCCAGACTGTGCAAGCCAGCGGAGCGTGTGAAGCTGTGCTGCAACACAAGCCTTATCGTCAATAAAGCGAGAAACCATATAGCCGTTGTCATACATCTCAAAGTGCGGATCAATAGCAACAACTGCACCCTCGGAGACACCCAGCGCTCGAGCTTCCTCAGCAGAAGAAACATCTGCAATGAGCGAGATGGACATGTTGTCCTCGTTGCGCTCCATGGTTCTAGCGTCTTCAAAAACGTGGACAGAGTGGTGGTTGCAGATAACCTGGCCATCAACAACGGAGCCGTCTCTACAGACAACGTGGCAGGTCTCGCCCTCAATGCTGTGGTAGTTGATGCCACCCAGCTGACGAACGCGCAGCGTACCGTCTGAGTTGAAGCCTCGGACAATCAGGCCAATGGTATCAAGGTGAGCATTAACGCCCACAGTCTTGCTGGTATCCTTGCCTTCTACCAGGACGTATGCAGTAGCCTTATTGTCAATTTGAAGCTCATAGCCTGCCTCAGCGACAAGCTCACGAAGCAGCTCGTGAATGCGCTCATAGTAGCCAACAGGACTATCGCACTCAACAAGTTTCTTTGTAGTGTCAATCAGATACTGTGTATCAGTCTCAAAATGAGTCATGAAAATCTCCTAGTTTTGTGGATGGGTGTAGAGTTCTACCAGGTGCTCCAGCATGTCAACCATGCCCTCAAGCTCTGGGACAGGAACAAACTCTCTGACACCGTGAGCATTGTAGTAGCAGGCAGAAAGATTAGCGCATGGGAATCCTCTAAAGGAAAGTTGGGATCCGTCGGTGCCGCCGCGCATTGGAATGCAGGTCATCTCTACACCGGTCTTCTCGTATGCAGTACGAGCGTTCTCAATTAAGTGTGCATACTCGGGCTTGAGGACAATATCAGCCAAGTTGTGATACTGATCGTGAATCTCAACGGAGAGTACCTCAGAGCCAATCTGCTTGTTTACATATGCTGCAGCATCAACCATCAACTGCTTGCGGCGCTCAACCTTTGCCTGGTCATGGTCACGAATAATGTAATCAGCGCGAGCAGACTCGCAATCACCATTGACGCGCTCCAGATAGAAGAAGCCATCATAGCCCTCAGTAAACTCAGGGCGCTCCGCAGGTGGAAGCAGCTCGTGGAAGCGCATGATTGCCTCAGATGCATTGATCATCTGACCTTTTGCGGTACCTGTGTGAACCGAAAGTCCGTGAGCACGCACAAACACCTCAGCGGCATTGAACGTCTCGTAACAGAACTCACCAAAAGGACCGCCGTCAATGGTGTAGCCATAAGCTGCGCCAAAGGCATCAAGGTCGAGAAGAGCAGCGCCGTGGCCAATCTCCTCATCAGGAACAAACGCAAGTGCAATACGTGGATGCTTGAGCTCTGGATGCTCCTTGTAGCGAACAAGTAAGCTGACCAGCATAGCAATGCCGGCCTTGTCATCGCCACCAAGCAACGAAGTACCATCAGTAGTAACAAGCTGCCAGCCAACCATGTGCTCAAGCTGAGGATTAGTCTCTGGGCTAATGTAAACCTCTCTACCCTCTCGATCAGAACCAACTACCAGCTTGCCGCCCTCATATATGACTACCTGAGGGTGAACGGGATTGCCCCAAGACTGCCAAGCCGTATCAATGTGGCAGCAGAAACCAAGAGTTGGAAGGTCCTCCAGACCCTTGCTTGCCGGCCAGTGAGCAACCACATAAGCGTGCTCGTCAACAACTACATTTTCTGCGCCAAGCTCGCGAAGATCAGCTGCAACAACTTCAGCCATCTGGTACTGAGACTCAGTTGAAGGAACCTTATCTGCGGTCAGCGGATTAGACTGAGAAGAAACCTTGCAATACGAAATAAATCTATCTAGCACGTCACTCATAAAAACTCCCTTAAAAAACTGCGCTAACCATTTAGTCAACGCAGTTTAGAGTATCAATTTATTAACGAGAAGACCGCGAGGCTTGCGAAGCTGTAACAAAGGATTTCCATAGTTCGCAATCAGCCTTACTGTAATTCCATCCATATTCCGGATGCCACTGTACGCCTAAGGCAAACGTCTTCCCCTTGACCTCAGCACCTTCAATAATGCCGTCTGACGCATAGGCAACTACCGTAAGTTCAGAAGACACCTTTCGGAGTGCCTCATCGTGATATGAATTTGCCTGAATGTCCTCTACCTGGCCCAAGGCGTTGTATAGCAAAGAGTCTTTTTGAACATGAACAGCATGAGCTGGATGATACAGATTTGCTGAATGAGTCCAGAATGCATGATTTTCTGCTGGCTCCATGGTATGCAGATCTTGTACAAGCGTACCGCCCAGCGCAACATTTAAAAGCTGAAGGCCACGGCAAATAGCAAGTAAAGGTTTATCTGCAGCAAGTACCTGCTTTACCAGCTCAAACTCAAGCGCATCTCGTATAGGACACAAACGATTAAGGTCGCGTGGCTCTTCTCCCCAATTACGAGGGTCAACATCGTGACCTCCCGTAAGGCAGAAGCCATCACACATCTCAACAAACTGAGCAATAACCTCTGGATCTTCTGTGAGAGGCATCATGATTGGAATGCCGCCAGCTGCAAGAATGGCGTCAAGCTGAATTTGTGCTACAGAAGCAGAATCAGAAAAATTTTCTTCTGGCATCCAACGAGGAGTCACGCAGATAAGAGGGCGCTCAGAAGCAGGAAGCTTGGGAACATCATTAAATGCATCTTTGACAATATCTGGAATAACCACAAAATCCTCTTAACACTCAGCTCTTCAAACAACATAACAGTAAAGGTTGACCTTTATTGAGTCTTTGACTTTATCGCTTTTGCGCTTTTCGTGCCACTCTAGCAAGCCCTCCTCCACAATGTTTTTTCATTAATGAAACATTTTTCTGTATTGCGTACAATTAATTTGGGTATTAAGAAGCCAGTTCTTTACATTTAAGGCTTCATATTTTGAAGATGTAAACGGAAGGCGCCCTATGAAAGAGCACGTATTTAATAACCTTTCCCGTAAATCATTTTTACGTGGATCTTTGGCGGCTGCCGTTGCCGCCGGTTCTGCTTCACTACTTTCTGCTTGTGGCGGTTCAGCTGGCGGAGACGCAGAGAAAAAGGTGTTGCGCTTTGGTGTAAACAACCCAAAGGTAACCTTTGACACTCAGAAGACTTCTGGTTCTGTTGGTGTATCTGAGGCAGTTGCAGAGTCTTTGCTGGTACTTAATCCAGACACAAAAGAAATTGAGCCAAACCTGGTAACAGGACTTCCTACTGTCTCTGATGATGGCCTTACCTACTCATATGAGCTTAAGGATGGCGTCAAATTCCACAATGGAGAAACCCTTAAGGCGTCTGACGTTAAGTACACCTTCACGCGTATGTTCTTGCCTGCTACCAAGGCAACCTCAATTGACTCCTATGCGTACATTGAGGGCGCTAAAGACATTATTGCTGGTAAAACTGAAGAGCTTTCTGGCATTGTTATTAAGGACGACCGTCACTTTGACATCAAACTGACACAGCCTTATTCAACCTTCAACGCAATCATGGCTCAGTTCTACGCAGTTATCTACCCAGAGAAAGCCTGTAAAGAGGCTGGTGAGGCATGGGGTACTGAGACCAACTTTATTGGTACTGGTGCTTTCAAGCTTGTCTCTAATGACAGCACCACAGAAGTTGTTCTTGAGGGATTTGCTGATTACCATGAGGGTAAGCCTGGCCTGGATGAGCTCAGATTTGTCTACATTGACGATGCCAACACCCGTATTCTTAACTACAAGAACAACGATGTTGACCTGGTCTTTATTTCTCAGTCTCTTATCCAGCAGTACCAAAATGATGAGTCTATCTCCAAAGAGATTGTCAACTACACCCCTGCATCTACGCAGTTTGTAAACTTGAACCTTAAGAGCGAGAATCTCAAAGATGTTCGCGTTCGTCAGGCGCTCTCTATGGCAATTGACAGAGATACCATTTGCAGCACCATTCTTTCTGGTGTTGCCAAACCTGCAAAGTCGTTTATCCCATCTTCTGAGACTGGCTACAATGAGTCCGCTCCAGAGTTTGAGTACAACGTAGACAAGGCAAAGCAGCTTCTTGCACAGGCAGGTGTTTCTAACCTCACTCTTAACGCACAGGTCAGAAGCCAGGATCAGAACCTCATGGTTGCCCTTCAGGATGCTTGGTCCAAGATTGGCGTTACCTGTAACGTTAGCGTTATTGACTCTGGTGTTTGGAGCGACGCACGTACCAACGGAGAACTTGAGGTTACCCTCGTCACATGGTCTACCCTCTCCTTCCAGGGTGTTGAGCACATGGGCTCTTACTTCCGCTCTGACCGCGCTGCAAAGAAGTCTTCCTTCTACAACAGCACCGAGTTTGACAGCCTGGTTGATCAGGCTCGTTCAACCGTTAATGACAACGATAAGGTCCTGGAGCTTACTCGCCAGGCAGACAGTCTTATGACTCACACAGACTATGCTTGCCTGCCTATCGACTGGCCTCAGATGCCTTACGTCTTGAAGCCAGAGTTTACCGGCCTCACCGTTTTGGTTAACCCTCACTTCGATAAGGTTAAGAAGAAGTAAGCGTTTCTTTCATACAAAACAAGGGCGAGAAGATCGATTGGTCTTCTCGCCATTTTTGTGTTTGTATGCCGTTTTAAGACATGACAACAAAATGCGCTACTCGGAAATCTTCTCCTCAAGGCGCGCTTCTTCTACGGCCTTCTGAGCCGCCTCAATAGCATGTGCAACCTGAGGTGTGCGGTCGGAATCAGAGAGTAAAGTGTCGTACAGGTGGCAGGCACAGAAGTGACCTGGCTCAGCCTCGATACGCTCAGGAATACGCTCGGAGCAAACTTTCATTGCCTTAGGGCAGCGCGTGTGGAATACACAACCCGAAGGTGGGTTTGCAGGACTTGGAACATCGCCTTGAAGAATACGCTTCTCCTGGATGCGCTCGTGACGAATACGAGGAATAACGTCAAGAAGTGCCTGAGTATAGGGGTGCAGAGGATGCTCAAAGAGGGCGTCTTTAGTAGCAAACTCCATCTGGTGGCCCAGGTACATGACCATAACAGTATCTGCAATGTGGCGGACAACAGAGAGGTCGTGGCTAATAAAGATGTATGCCAGACCGTGATCTTTCTGCAGCTCTTCAAGCAGGTTAATTACCTTTGCCTGAACAGAAACGTCCAGTGCAGAAACAGGCTCATCGCAGACAACAATCTCTGGCTCAAGCACAATAGCGCGCGCGATACCAATACGCTGACGCTGACCACCCGAGAACTCATGGGGGTAGCGGTACTTAAACTCAAGGTTAAGGCCAACTTCCTCCATAACCTCTTCAATGCGAGCATCGCGCTCTGCCTTTGTCTTATACGTACCCGCGATATCAATAGGTTCGCCAATGATATCCATGACCGTCATACGAGGGTTTAGTGAGCTGTAAGGATCCTGGAAGATAAGCTTCATCTTCTGACGTGCACGCTTGAGGTCTTCTCCCTTAAGCGAGGTGAAGTCTTCCCCATCAAGCTCAACCGTACCAGAGGTTGGCTCGGTGAGGCGCAGCACGCACTTGCCAGTTGTAGACTTTCCGCAGCCAGACTCGCCAACAATAGCCAGAGTCTCTTTGCGCCTAAGGTCAAACGAAACATCCTCAACCGCATGAACTGAAGCGTTTGAACGACCAAAAACACCGTTTTTAATGGGGAATCGCTTAACCAAGTTCTTTACGGACAAGATGGTTTTCTCGCCAGAAAGGTCCTTGACGTCTGTATTTTTCTCTTCTGCCATGACTACTCACTCCACTCATCAGTGTATTTCCAACAGCTGACAGTATGGCAATTGTCTTCACCAACAGCAGTCAAGCCAGGACGACGATTCTTACAAATGTCCTTAGCAAACGGACAACGTGGATGGAACGGGCAGCCAGAAGGCATGTGAGAAAGCATAGGAACGCTGCCAGGAATTGCATAGAGTTCCTTGGTGTGCTCGTCAAACGACGGGATGGATGCAATCAGGCCCTGAGCATAGGGGTGCAGAGGGTTAGTAAAGAGCTCTGCAGACTGCGCATACTCAACACGATGACCAGCGTACATGACAAGAACCCAGTCAGCCATCTCGGAAACAACGCCCATGTCGTGCGTAATCAGCATGACGGCGGTACCCAGGTCTTGCTTCATGCGGTCGATGATCTGCAGAATCTGTGCCTGAACCGTTACGTCAAGCGCGGTTGTTGGCTCATCGCAGATAAGCAGCGAAGGCTGGCACGCAAGTGCCATAGCAATCATGACACGCTGGCGCATACCACCAGAAAGCTCATGTGGATATGACGAGAAGACCTTCTCTGGTGCAGGAATACCCACCAGTTTGATCATATCAAGAGCCTTCTGATCTGCCTCCTGTTTGCTCATGTTGGGATTATGAACAAGGATGCCCTCACGAATCTGAAGACCAGATTTCATAACAGGGTTCAAGGAGGTCATAGGCTCCTGGAAAATCATGCCAATGCGATTACCGCGGAAGTCACGCATGCCACCACGAGGAAGCTGAGTTAAATCAGTTCCCTCAAAAATAATTTCTCCGCCGGTAATTTGTGCAGGCGGTGTAGGAAGCAGTCCCATAACTGACAGAGCCGTCATGGACTTACCGCAGCCAGACTCGCCTACTACCGCAAGAGTCTCGCCTTTTCGCATGATAAACGAGAGGTCACTTACTGCAGGAAGTGCGCCATCTTCGGTAAAGAGCGTGACATCAAGATGATTGACGTCGAGAAGAACGTTTTTCTTGCACTGCTCTTCTCGCTCTTTTTGAGCGGTCTCTTGCGCAAGGAGGCGCTCTTCAAGGCTGCAAAATTGCACAGACTGACCGTTAGGACCCTCAATGACGTGCTCACATGACGTGTCTTTGGTCTCTTTTGTCTGATTACTCTCTTGTGCAAGAGCATCTGTTTTTTCTGCCATAAACGTAACCTCCTTTCTAAGAACGCATCTTTGGATCAAGGGCGTCGCGAAGGGCGTCGCCGAGCAAGTTAAAGGACATAACTGTAATGATGATGACAATACCTGGGGCAATACTGTAGAGAGGCTGTGATGCAAGGTATGGCTGAGACGCCGCAATCATTTGGCCCCAACTTGCCTCAGGCGGCTGAACGCCCAATCCCAAGAACGAAAGCGTTGCCTCAGAAAGAATTGCACTTGGAATACCCAAGGTAGAAACAACAATCAGCGTTGACATACAGTTAGGCAAGAGATGTTTCATGATGATGCGGAAGCTATTACCGCCAGACAAAATACAAGACTGAATGTATTCAGAATTCTTCAGGCGCATGACATCGCCACGAATCAGCCTTGCGGTGGTAGTCCACATTAAAAGACCTAATGCAATATAGAGGTTAATGAGACCTGGACCCATAACAAACATAATCAAAATTGCAAAGAGCAAGAATGGGAAGCTGGAGAAAACCTGGATGATAAAAGACACAACTGCATCAACCCAGCGACCATAATATCCTGCTGCAACTCCTGCTACAAAGCCGATAAACAGGGCAATTGCCTGCGAAATAATACCAACAGAAAGAGAAATCTGGCAGCCGTAAATAATACGAGAAAGAATATCTCGACCGTACTCATCAGTACCAAGTAGGTGCGCAAATGTTGGATTCTGATTCTGAATTGAAAGGTTTTGATCTTTGTAGCCATAGGGAGCAAGAACAGGAGCAAGAATTGCAATAATTACCAGCGCCAAAACAATGCCCAAGCAAATCATGCCCAGTTTATTTTTCTTAAAGATGTTCCAGCTAACCTGCCAATAGCTCTGCGCACGGACTTTTCCCGTGGCAGCCTGTTCTGCTTCTTGAGCCTTGGCGGCATCTTCAAGTACAGCTTCAGTCTTTTGGACCTTCTCGCTATTTTTATCGCTTGTAAACAAAGCCATTACTCTGATGCCTCCTCTCCAAGACGAATTCGTGGATCAACTACTGCGTACAAAATATCAACAAGCAAATAAATCACAACGCAGATAATTGCCACGTACATGACACTACCCTGAATCAGCGGCAGGTCACGAGCATTAATTGCATCAATAAGCAACTTACCCATACCGTTCATATTAAAGATCTGCTCAATGATGATGGAACCAGTAAGGATGTCTCCCAGCTGAGATCCAGCAATAGTAATAATGGGAATCAGAGCATTTCTGAGTGCATGCTTCAAAACAATAGCAGAGCGCTTTAAGCCCTTAGCTTCAGCGGTTCTAATGTAGTCCTGGTTTAATACGTCTAGCATGCTAGTCCTGGTAACACGAGCAATACTAGCTGCGTAACGGGAACCCAGCGCAATGACAGGAAGAACGTACGCGGTAGGAGTTTTAACGCCAGAGAGCGGGAACCACTTAAGCGTCAAAGCAAAAATAATCTGCAGTACTAATGCCACCCAAAACGATGGAGCAGAAATACCAAAGATTGCGGCCGACATAAGTGTTCTATCAAGCCATTTTCCATGGTTTACTGCGGCGAGAATACCCA
>CAKARX010000023.1:0-16664 GCA_916720745.1 uncultured Atopobium sp. | reverse complement strand
TTGTTATTTGTGGTTTGCTGATAAATAACTGGATTTTTAAGTTGAATACTATGAGACTGCCAGAGTTAAAAAAGCAGGCAGCTCAGTATGTTGTGCAACAATATAATGCTTGTAAAAACGGTTCAAAGTCAGATTTTACTTCTGTTGATAACATTAACTTGGAAGATACAGAGATTGCTGGCCCGTTTTTGGGCGTTAGCAAAGATGGTCCAGTAATAATGAACATAACGCTCTATTGGACAATAAGTTCCCATGGAGTTCTTATTGGAACTGTTGAGCAAGATTTGGGAGTCTTTGCTATAAGTGCATTTACGGGATCTTCATCAGAACTGTGGATTCAAACAAGGAACGCTGGGCTGTTACAAGAAATGAATAAGCAAAAATTACCGTGCTTGGTTTGGTCAGTTGCAGGAGAAAATGGATGGCCTCCAAGCTACCGATCAGATGGTTATTATGGCCGCTATAGTCCAGCTGACGGAGATTTCGAAATTATAAAAGAAGATAGTCATGTATCGGAAATTATTAGCTTCCGATTAGGGGAAGAACACTTGGACTTTATGGCGAACCCTGAACGAATCCTGGATTTAACCAAGTAATTTCAAAGCGTTTTCGCTGTTCTAAAACAAGAGTTGGTCCGATTTTGGACTGACTCTTGTTTAATCTTCACAACATATCCGTAATTTCTAAAGGCAGACGGTAGTAAATCATCGGTAAACGGTAGTTGACTTTGCTTACTACTTATGTAGTTAGTTAAATAATTTATATATTATACAAGGTAAAATAATAGTAAAGCCCGCTAACTGCGGGCCTTCTTAGCTGCTATTAAGATTTATATGCAGTAAATAATACAACAAAACACGTTTTCATATTTTGAGCAGCCAATGAGCGAGAAATTAATACCGTTGGGCGAACTGTCTTCAGAAGAAATATCTTTTCTTCATATAGTTATGTAGATGTAAGCCACACAAGTGGCATTGGTGCCACGTTGTGGCAAGGAGAGTTTTTAGAAAGAGGCAGAAATGAGCGAGTTTATTAACCGTCCACTTTCGCGTCGCGGCTTCCTTGGCGGAGCAACTGTAGCAGCTGGTCTTGGTCTCACCGCTTGCGGTGGCGGACAGCAGAAGGCAGCTGAAGCTCCATCTGGAAAGGAAGGCGGCGGCACAATTACTGCTGGTACCGCTTATTCAACCCAGAACTATGATCCATCTACTACTTCATCAGCACTTGCTCTTGGCGTTAACTGGCAGGTAGTTGAGGGCCTCTATGGTCTTAACTTCCATGACTACTCAACATTCAATGAGCTTGCTACTGCTGATCCTAAGAAGGTTGACGATTACACCTTTGAGATTACCCTCCGTGACGGCGCAAAGTTCTCTGATGGTAACGAGGTAAAGGCAGATGACGTTGTTGAGTCCTTTAACCGTTCTGCTGCTAAGGGTAGCGTCTACGTCCCAATGCTTTCCCCAATTGCTTCCGTAATTAAGAAGGATGACAAGACCGTCACCGTTAAGACCACCATTGCTAACTTCTCCCTCCTCAAGGAGCGCCTGTCCATCGTTCGCGTTGTTCCAGCAAGCAGCTCTCAGGATGAGATGAAGAAGCAGCCAGTTGGTTCTGGTCCATGGCAGTTTGAGTCCATCTCTGACAACACTCTTGACCTTGTTCCTAACAAAAACTACAACGGCGCAACTCCTGCTAAGGACGATAAGCTCCACTATGACGTCCTTAAGGATCCAACCGCTCGTCTGACTGCACAGCAGGACGGAACCACCCTTGCTATGGAAATGGTCCCTGCAGACGCTGTAGACCAGCTCAAGGGCGCAGGCTGCACCGTTGACGCTGTTCAGGGCTTTGGTGTCCGCTTTGCAATGTTCAACCTTGGCAAGGCTCCTTGGGACAACGTTAAAGTTCGCCAGGCATGCCTCTATGCACTTGATACAGATAAGATGCTTGCAAACGCATTCTCTGGTCAGGCAGAGGTTGCTACCAGCTACCTTCCTTCTTCCTTTGCTAACTATCACAAGGCATCCACTGTCTATGCACACGATGTTGATAAGGCTAAGAAGCTCATTTCTGAGTCTGGTATCACTCCTGGTGATGTTGTTCTTCGCACCACCGATAACGAGCAGGTTAAGTCCATGGCAACTCAGGTCAAGAACGACCTCGACGCACTTGGCTTTAACGTAAGCATCGTTTCCGATACTTCTCCAGCAACCTATGCTGCAATCGACGCAGTTGACGGTTCTTGGGACATCCTGCTTGCACCTGGCGATCCTTCCTGCTTCGGCGCAGACGTCGACCTGCTGCTTAACTGGTGGTATGGCGATAACGTCTGGATGACCAAGCGTTGCCCTTGGAAGGAGTCTGCTGAGTGGACCAAGCTTCACGACCTTATGACCAAGGCTCTTGGCCAGTCTGGTGCTGATCAGCAGTCCACTTGGAACGAGTGCTTCGACATCATCGCTGAGAACGTACCTCTGTACCCAGTTCTCTTTGCTAAGACCTTCACCGCTTCCTGGAGCGAGAAGCCAAACAGCAACGGCGTTGCTCTCAAGGGCTTCAAGGGTATCGGAACCACCGGTCTGTCCTTCATTGATGTCAACACAGTTACTGCTAGCTAATTTGTTGCCATCACGCGCTTAGCATCTCATACATTGGGGCCCGAGCGTTTTACCTATAACGCTCGGGCTCTTGTGCGCAAAATTTAGTCCTGAGGTGCACAAAGTCTCATCAAATTTTATTTGTACGGTTTGTTTTAAAGAGAGAGGGGGAGATAGTGAACAACCTATTACGTCTTATCGGACGCCGTCTTATTGCGCTGCCGATTATGGCTCTAGGCGTCACCTTTCTCGTATTCTTCCTAATGTCTTTCTCGCATGTTGATCCTGCATACAATGCTTTAGGAGAGTCTGCTTCTGAAGAAGCTATCCAGCAGTATCACATTGAGAATGGCCTTGATGATCCATGGCCTGTGAGATATGTACGTTATATCAGTGATGTTGCTCATGGAAACCTGGGTACCTATGGCACTTCTCACTATTCAGTTGCTGAAAGAATTTCAAAGGCTCTGCCAGTAACTATGCAGCTGACCTTTATGGGTCTCTTTATTGGCGCAATAGTTTCGTTTACGTTGGGCGTTATTGCGGCTCTCTATAGAGACCAATGGCCCGATCAAATCATTCGTGTATTCTCAATTGCCGGTCTTGCAACGCCATCATTCTGGTTGGCAGTTCTTTTGATTCTGGTCTTTGCGTCTACGCTTAAGCTGCTTCCAGCCTCTGGAGCGCTACCAGATCCTACGGTAAATCTTGGCGGCTACCTTGCTCGTATGATTATGCCGGCATTTGCACTTGCGGTTCCAATGTCTGGTCAGATGACCCGTATTGTTCGTACCGCAATGGTCGAGGAGCTGGATAAGGACTACGTCCGCACTGCTCGCGGCGCTGGTATTCCAGAGAGAATCGTCATCGCAAGAAACGTACTGCGCAACGCTCTTATTACCCCTGTAACCACGCTTGGTCTGAAGATTGGTTACCTCATGGGTGGCGCCGTTGTTATTGAGGTTATTTTTAACCTTCCTGGCATGGGTACCGCAATTCTTGAGGGCATCCAGGGTAACGAGGCAATGCTTGTTCAGGGTGTTGTTGTTGTCGTTGCACTGTCCTTCATCATCATCAACATTGTTGTTGATATGTTGTACATCTTGATTAACCCACGCATTAGGACGGTGTAGTGCGATGGTACAAATTAGAAAAAAACAAGTCGAGAAGCTCGAAGAAGCTGCAGCAAAGGGTTCAACCTTTGGTGGCTTTAAGAAGATGAAGACGGCTTCCAAGATTGCTCTTGTCATTCTTGTCTTTGTTGTTCTTGCTTCTGTCTTTGCAAACTTTATTGCTCCACATAACCCACTTGAGATCTTCAACGCTCGTCAGGCTCCAGGCAATGGATTTATTTTTGGTACTGACGATAAGGGCCGCGATATTCTTTCTCGTATGCTCCATGGTGGTCAGTATTCACTGGTCATTGGTTTTGGTGCTACGGGTATGGCACTTTTGTGTGGCTCAATTATTGGTGCTATTGCCGCTGTTTCTAGGAAGGCCGTCTCAGAGGTCATCATGCGTGTGCTCGACATCATCATGTCGTTCCCAGGCATTGCACTTGCAGCAGTCTTTGTTTCTATTCTTGGTAACAGCGTTCCTTCAATCATCTTTGCCATTGGCTTTATGTACACGCCACAGATTGCGCGTATTGTTCGTGCAAACATCGTCAGTGAGTACGGCGAGGATTACGTAAGGGCAACCATTGTTTCTGGTGCTCGTGCACCTTGGATTTTGTGGAAGCACGTTCTTCGTAACTGCATTGCTCCCATCATGGTCTTTACCGTTACGCTTGTTGCAGACGCAATTATCTTTGAGGCATCCCTGACCTTCATTGGTGCAGGTATTGCAGAGCCAACTCCAACATGGGGTAACATCCTGGCTGATGCTCGTGCTGGCGTTCTTGCTGGTCGTTGGTGGCAGGCATTCTTCCCAGGCCTGGCTATTATGATGACCTGCCTGGCACTGAACATCCTCTCCGAGGGTCTTACTGATGCTATGGCAGCAGCACCTGGCGCTCCTGTCGATACAGAGAACTCTGACTCCAGGCGTGCAGATGACATTCTTGCATCTGATCCAGTTCGCGCTTACGCAGAGCAGGCAGAGTCCCTTGAGCGCAGACTTAATGCACTCAAAGAGGTTGAGCTGTCCAGAACAGACAGACGTAAGCCAGACTTTGATGTTGCTCCATTGCTCAGTGTTAAAGATCTTTGCATCAGCTTTGAGTCTCACGGAGACGTTAAGGTTGTTGACCACGTAAGCTTTGATGTTCGTCCTGGTCAGTGCATGGCACTGGTTGGCGAGTCTGGCTGCGGCAAGTCTATTACCACCAAGGTCATCATGGGTCTGACTGATCCAAAAGAGACCATTACTGGTCAGGTTCTCTACAAAGACCAAGACCTCCTGGAGCTCTCTAAAGAAGAGCACCGTAAGCTGCTTGGTCACGAGCTTGCAATGGTTTACCAGGACGCTCTGTCTTCACTGAACCCTTCCATGCTTATCTCTTCTCAGATGAAGCAGCTTACCAGCAGGGGAGGTACTCGTTCCGCAGAGGAGCTTCTGGAGCTTGTAGGCCTGGATCCAAAGCGTACGCTCGAGTCTTATCCACATGAGCTTTCTGGTGGTCAGCGTCAGCGTGTTCTGATTGCTATGGCATTAACCCGCGATCCTTCACTGGTTATCTGCGACGAGCCAACAACCGCTCTGGACGTTACTGTTCAGAAGCAGGTCATCAAGCTTTTAAATGACCTCCAGCGTCGCCTTGGCTTCGCAATGATCTTTGTAAGCCACGACCTTGCACTTGTTGCAGAGGTTGCTTCTGAGATTACCGTTATGTACGCAGGTCAGGTTATTGAGCAGGCAGCTACTACTGAGCTTCTGACCAATCCTGTTCACGAGTACACCCGCGGTCTTCTCGGCTCCGTTCTTTCCATTGAGGAAGGCGCACAGGACGGTACCAGACTTCACCAGGTACCAGGTTCTGTTCCCTCTCCGGAGGACTTCCCAACAGGCGATAGGTTTGCTCCTCGTTCAAGTCACCCAGATTTGGGACTTGAGGTTCACCCTGTTATCAAGGAGATTCCTGGTAAACACCATCGTTTCTCCGAGCTACCTGATGAGTATCTGAAGGAGCATGGTCTTGTGCCTTACCTTGAGCGTTCTCAAAAGGAGGTGAGGTAAATGGCTACAACAACTGAAGAGCAGCCAATTATCTTCCTCGATGATATTTCGGTTACGTTTAAAACACGTACGGGTTCAATCTTTAAGCCTAATAAGGTTCACGCAGTACAGAATGTTTCTCTCAAGCTTATGCCTGGTGAGACCATTGGTATTGTTGGTGAGTCTGGCTGCGGAAAGTCCACTACCGCAAATGTCATGTGTGGCCTTCAGTCACCAACGTCTGGCCATGTGTACTTCAAGGGAATGGATGTTACCAAGCGTACTCCAGAGCTTAGAAAGCAGATTGGCCGCGTTGTCTCTGTTGTCTTCCAGGACCCTGCAACTGCTCTTAACCCTCGTATGATTGTTAAAGACCAGCTCATGGATCCACTGCTGGTACATAAGGTAGGAACAGAGCAGGAGCGAGAAGCCCGTATTAATGAGCTGGTTAGCTTGGTTGGACTTCCACATTCCGCACTTCGTGCCCTTCCTGGTCAGCTCTCTGGTGGTCAGCGTCAGCGTGTTGCCATTGCACGTGCGCTTTCTCTGAATCCATCGGCAATCATTGCTGACGAGCCTACTTCCGCACTGGACGTTTCTGTTCGTGCGCAGATCTTGAACCTGCTCACCGACCTCAAGTCTGAGCTGGGTCTCTCGATGATTTTTATTTCGCACGATATTCAGACTGTCCGCTATGTTTCTGACCGCATCATTGTTATGAATCACGGCCAGATTATGGAAGATGGTCCTGCTAAGCAGGTCTTTGAGCATCCAACAGATCCTTACACTAAGACGCTTTTGGGTGCTGCACCATCTTTGCTTCATCCTAAACTGGGTGAGTAGCGCTTACGTTTTTGTTTGACCAGAGCGCAGCTTAGGCTGCGCTCTTTTAGCTTGTTAGGTGGATCAATGCACCAAGAAACGCTTGAGCTTGCAGAATTGAAGGTAGCTCATGCTTTGACGCCTTATCCTTCAGATTTTGAGGCGTTTTGGAAGGCACGTATGGAGGAGGCGGATAACGCTCCTCTCAGCTGGCAGATTGTACCTTCAACAGAAGTCACGTCATCTGCTTTAGCTCACTTTTTTGATTTGACGTTTGTGGGAATTGATGGCGCGGAAGTTTTTGCAAAGTACCTGCGTCCACAGACTGCCACGGGCGTACAAACTCCGCTTGTTTTACAGTTCCACGGTTATCCAGGGGCTTCTCGCAGTTGGTTTGAGCAGAGCTCATTTTTAGGCTTGGGCTGCTCGCTCATTGCGCTTGATAACCCTGGGCAGGGTGGCCGCAGTTTGGACGGAAGCTCATATAAGAGCACTACCGTTTCTGGTCATTTGGTGCTTGGACTGGACGGACCTGTAGAGGATCTTTACTTTGTGCACTTGTATCAGAACATTCGCTTGCTCTGCAGAATTGTTCGCCAGCTTGAAGGCATTGATATAGACCGCATTTTTGTGAACGGTGCTTCGCAGGGCGGCGGCATTGGCTTAGCTACCTGTGCACTTAACCCAGACCTTATTAATAGAGCAGCTATTCTTTATCCCTTCCTTACCGATTTTAGGTGCGTATGGGAGCTTAATGCTGATGAGGTTGCTTACGAGGGAATTCGTTATTATTCCCGCTGGTTTGATGCAGACGGCTCTTGCGTTGATGAGGTCTTTGCAAAGCTTGCCTACATTGATTCAGCCAATTTTGCACATCTGGTTACCTGTCCTGTGCTTTTTGGTACTGGACTTGATGACCCCGTAGTTCCTCCAGAGGCTCAGTTTGCTGCCTACAATGCTTTGACCTGTCCAAAGAGGCATCTGCTGTATCCAGGCTACGCGCATGAAGAGATTGGTGATTTTGACGATAAAATCATTGATTTCTTCTGCTCAGAAAATGGAGAGCAAGCTCTTAAAGAGTTGGACTCGTCGTTTCCTGCTCAAGCAGAGTGCGAGGTGGGAGCATGAGGGGTTTAACACAAAGGCTTGAAGATGCCCGTTCTTATCGCGGTGCGTGGCTTAGACCATCAAACTTTGAATCATTTTGGGAGCCATCTGTAGCGTTTGCACAAAATGCACAGGTAGAAAGTGTGGTTGAGCTACCATCCGCTACCCAGGCGGCAACGTTTAAACGCATCACATGCACCTCAACTGACCAGACGCAGCTGTGTGCTCGCGTCATTCTTCCAGCAGGTGTATCGGTGGCAGAATCGTTTGCTCCAGTAGAGCTGCTCGCATCGGCAGAACTGCCCGCGGTGGTGCTCTTCTCCGATCTTGGTCGGGGAGTGCGCAGCTGGCTGCATCTCTTGCGCTTCTCGGCACTTGGTCTGCCTGTTGTGGCCCTGGAGGCTCGTCCGTGCGAGCCCCAGCTCAAAGACGCCTGGAGGGGAGCGCTTACCGCAGAGGAGCTTGCCCACGCGCTCATCAGCCCAGATGACGCTGCTTCCTCCACGCTCAAGCAGCTCATCGACGACGCGCTGGTAACCACCGCTGTTGCCTCGCGCTTCCTCGGGCGCACAGCTGTCACCTGGGGAGAAGGTCTAGGCGGCTCGCAGGCTTTGTTTGTGGCGGCGCTTCTACCCAAGGCAGTGACCGCCACCATGGCACTGAATCCGCTCTTTGCCGACAACGCAACAACCCTGCGCGCACATGTTGGGTGCGGAGACACCCCGCAGTCAGATGCAGCTATCGACGCGGTCGGTCTTCTCGACAGTGCGTGCGCGGCAGAGCTAGTGCGTGTGCCAGCGCTTATCGGCACGGCTCTGCTGGACCAGAGCGCGCCAACTGAGGGAACGTTTGCGCTGTACAATCGCCTGCCAGGGCAGAAGGAAATGCGCGTATACCCCAAGTTTGGCCACGAGCGCATCAATCAATTTGAGAACGAGCAAATCAACTATCTCTGCGAGGTTATATCAGGACTTTGTCATAACTAAGCGGACTATAATTACGTAGGTTCTTTGAAGTTGCTTTTGATCAATGCTTTGGTCGGCCACTTCAGTACATTGTTGTATGAAACCAGTTGGATTTTCCAACGTGTGAAAGGATAAAGCATGTCCAGTAACGTACCATTTAGCGGTGTTGTTCCACCAGTTGTAACCCCAGATACCCCAGACCATCAGCTTGATGTTGTGTCGTTTGAGCGCTCCATTAACCGTCTCATTGAGGCTGGCGTAGACGGTCTCTTCTTCCTTGGCTCTTCTGGCGAGGTTGTTTTTGCAACTGATGAGCGTCGTGATCAGATTGTTCGCGAGGCTGTCCGCATTGTTGACCACCGCGTTCCGGTCCTTGTGGGCATCATTGATACCGAGACCGAGCGCGTCTTGGAGCACGGTCGCCGTGCCCTCGCACTGGGTGCAGATGCTCTTGTAGCAACCGCTCCTTTCTACGCACTTGGTGGCCCAGCTGATATTGAGGAGCACTTCCGCATCCTTCACCAGGAGCTGGACGCACCTCTGTTTGCGTACGATATTCCTGTCTGCGTTCACACCAAGCTTCCTTGGAAGATGCTTGCTCGTCTGGGCGCAGAGGGCGTTCTTGCAGGTGTTAAGGACTCTTCTGGCGATGACGTTTCCTTTAGGTATCTTGTTCAGGAGAACGAGAAGAACGGTCATCCTTTAACTCTTCTGACCGGTCACGAGATTGTTGTTGACGGCGCTCTTCTTTCTGGCGCAGACGGTTCTGTTCCTGGTCTTGCCAATGTTGAGCCAGAGGGCTACGTCCGCATGTGGAAGGCAGCTCAGGAAGGTAACTGGGCAGAGGTCAAGCGTGAGCAGGACCGACTCAACGAGATTTCCCACATCTTTGATGTCACTTCAGGCGTTCAGGGCTATGGTGCTGGCGTTGGCGCATTCAAGTGCGCACTTAACCTCATGGGCATCTTTGATTCTGACCAGATGCCTCGCCCTGTTAAGCCACTTGATGGCCAGAACCGTGAGGCAATCAAGCAGGTTCTTATTGCAAACGGCCTTCTCTAAACAAGAGGGGACACCATGGATTCTAAGTCTTTTTCTCCAACTCATGTTTGTGCTGTTGATATTGGCGGCACAAAAATTGCCTGTGGCATAGTCACCCTTAACGGCACTGACGCTCCAAACGTCCAGTCCGTAAAGAAGGTCCCAACTAACGCAAAAGAGGGTGGCAAGCAGGTTCTTGCCACCGTTCTCCAGGCAATTAGAGAGGCTCTTGCTCGTGCACAAGAGCTGGGTCTTACCATTTCTGGCGTGGGTATTTCTTCTGCTGGTGTTGTTGACCCTCGTACGGGCGACATCACCTACGCAAATGAGCTTATGCCCGGCTGGGGCGGAACCGCTCTTGGCTCTGCAGTTACCAGTGAGTTTGGCCTTCCGTGCAGCGTCCTTAATGACGTTCATGCTCACGCTCTGGGCGAGGCTCGTCACGGTGCTGGCCACGGCAAAGATAGCGTTCTTACCGTAGCAGTTGGCACGGGCATTGGTGGCGCTTTTGTGAACCACGGTATCTTGATGTTGGGCGCTCACGACGAGGCTGGTCACATTGGTCACGTTGCAACTCCAGCAGCTGCAGGCGTTGATTGCCCCTGTGGTGGAACTTCTCACCTTGAGCCTGTTTCTGCAGGTCCTGGCATTATTCGCGAGTACGTCCGCCTTGGCGGCTCCGACACGCTTGAAGACGGTTCTGCTCTTGATGGTGCTGAGATTGATCGCAGGGCTCTTGCTGGCGAGAAGATCGCGCAGGCTGCAGAGGAGCGCTCAGGCCGCGCGCTTGGTGAGGTCTTGGGCAGCATGTGCAACATGCTTGACCCTTCTGTCATCATTCTGTCTGGCTCCGTTGCAGAGTGCGGCAAGTACTGGCACGAGGCACTTGAAGCTGCATTTAAGCTGCAGGCAATGCCTCCCGTTCAGGCAACGCCCATTGTGAAGGGCACACTTGGTGGAGAAGCTCCTCTTATTGGAGCTGCAGAAAACCTTGTTCTACCTGGCTATTTAGAGACACGTCTTTAGGCAGAAGCATGTCAGCAGGCAAATTGCTTGCTGACTAGGTATGTCGCAAAGACAGATATCTTTTAACGTACGTACATTCTTGTGAGGAGAATACCGTGGCATATTCAGAGCTTGTTGAGTCACTTAAAGGAAAGCTCATCGTTAGCGTCCAGGCCTATCCTGGTGAGCCTATGAGGCATCCAGAGACTATGGCTCAGATTGCACGCGCTTGTGAACTGGGCGGTGCTGCTGCTATTAGGTGCCAGGGCTTGTCTGATATTTCTGCTATTAAAGGCAGAGTTGAGATTCCTGTCATTGGCCTCTGGAAAGAGGGTCATGAAGGCGTCTACATTACTCCTACGCTTCGCCATGCACGTGCTTGTATTCACGCAGGTGCAGACGTTGTTGCTTTGGATGCAACAGACCGCCCAAGGCCAGATGGTAGAACCTTTGAAGAGACTGTTGCGGCGCTCCGTGCAGAGTCTGACGTACTGATTATGGCTGACTGCATGACTATGGATGATATCCGTCGTGCTGTTGCTGCTGGTTGTGACCTTGTTTCAACTACGCTTTCTCACAATAAGGCTGCTATTGATACAACGCTTGATGATGGCCCTGACATTGCCCTTCTCAAGCAGGCAACTACCGAGTTCCCAGGTATTGCTATTATTTGCGAGGGTCACGTCCACACACCACAAGACGCAAAAGATGCTTTGGATGCAGGCGCTTGGGCAGTTGTTTCAGGTACTGCCATCACACATCCAACTTCAATTACCTCTTGGTTTGCTGCAGCACTTGAGGATTAACGCTTGGAGCGGTAAGGTTTTCTCGTCACGTATTTAAGGAGCGCCTGTGAAGAAAAACGATCCTACACCTTCAGTTATTCCCGACATTGTCATTATTACGGGTATGTCTGGATCGGGTCGCACGCAGGCGCTTCATGTGTTTGAGGACATGGGTTATTTCTGTATTGATAACCTGCCACCAGCTCTTATTTTGCAGCTTTCTAACCTTGTGGGCATTAACACGGGTGTTGGCCGCCACTTGGCCGTTACCTGCGATTTGCGCTCGCAAGGTCTTTTTGATGACATCTCTGAAGCTCTGAAGTCTCTTGCAGATCACGAGCTCACGTACAAGATTGTCTATCTGGACTCTTCAGATGAAGTGCTCATGCGTCGCTACAGCGAGAATCGTCGTCGTCATCCTTTAGCGCAGGAGGGAGAAAATCTCTCATCTGCAATTTCTAGGGAGCGTGCACAGCTACAGGACATAAAAACGCTGGCAGATGTGGTCTTAGATACCTCATCTATGCGTACTAATACGCTCAAGAGCCGTCTTCGTCGTGCATTTTCAGAGCTTGCTGAACAACAGCTTATGGATGTCAGCGTGTTCTCCTTTGGCTTCAAAAATGGTTTGCCCGTTGAGGCTGACCTTATGATTGACGTGCGCTTCCTGCCCAATCCTTACTATGATCCAGAACTCAGGCCACTTACGGGTCTTGATGAGCCAGTAGCTCAGTTTGTTCTTACGCATGGCACTACTAAGAAATTCCTTAAGTCTTGGTTTGAGCTGCTTGATGTAGTTATGCCTGGCTATGTGCAGGAGGGCAAGAGCTTGCTCTCTATTGCAATAGGTTGCACGGGCGGACAACATAGAAGTGTTGCAATCGCACGCGCTACTGCAGAGCACCTTACCAGCCAGGGATATCGCGTAACGCTGTTTCATCGCGATCTTGATGCGGCCAAAAAGAAGTCTCAGCAGGCTGAGTAGAAATTAGTCTGTCATGTCCTATACAGCGCTAGTAAAAAATGAGCTGGTCAGCGTACCAGAACTTCAGACGGAGTGTGAATTAGCACAGCTTTCTGCGCTTATTCGTGTCTCGGGCACGTTGTCGATGCACGGTCCTGGTAAATTTGCTGTTCGCATTGTTACCGAGACTGGTACGGTTGCCCGTACCGTTATTAGTTCTTCTCGCCGTTTGTTTGATCTAGGTACTTCTGTTGAGTACCGTCGCTCTATCATGCATAAAAAACGCAACTATTTGCTTGAGATTTCTAACCAGGATTCGCTTGCAGAAGCACTTTCCGCTCTTGGTATTTATATACCGGGAGAAGGCCTGGTAAGCGGCATTCCTAAAAGCGTTATCCGCACCAAGCAAGCGCAGCGAGCTTTTTTGCGCGGAGCGTTTATGGCGGGCGGATTTTTGGCCGATCCCTTAAAAGATTTTCACTTAGAGATTGCTGTCTCGGGAGAAAGATTTGCCACTGAGCTGGTAAAACTTATGGGATCCATTGGTGTAAAGGCGCGTCTTAATCATCGTAACCGCCATACCAATGCGCTCATGCGTACCAGAGAAATTTATGCTGTCTACCTTAAGAGCTCTGACGACATCATCAAGTTTTTGCGAGAGATTGGTGCGCCCACCATGGCGCGCGCTATTGCATTTACGCGTGTGCAAAAGCATTATCGCAACAACGTCAACCGAGTTGTCAACGCAGAGATGGCAAATCAAACACGCTCTTCAAATGCAGCGGCAGACCAGTTAGCGCTTATAGAAAAGGCCGAGAAACTCATTGGACTCAGAGCTCTGCCGCCAGCGGTCAGAGATTTTTGTCTTGCGCGAAAAGATAACCCTGAGCTGTCATTATCAGCGCTGGGGGAGTCGTTTGTACCACCCGTATCCAAGTCCGCTATGTATCACCGATTGCTTCGTTTGGAAAAAATCGTTCAGGATTTAGAAAAAGATGCATAAGTTATCGGCGAGTGCGGTAAAATACTCGGTGTACGGTTTAAATGTTAATGAATCCGGAGAATGGCTCTGGGTCACCGAAAGGAGCATTACGTATGGCAGTAAAGGTTGCTATTAACGGTTTTGGCCGCATTGGTCGCCTTGCATTTAGGCAGATGTTTGGTCACGAGGGTTCCGAGATTGTTGCAATCAACGACCTTACTTCTCCAGAGATGCTTGCATATCTTCTGAAGTATGACTCTACTCAGGGCAACTATTCCCGCGATCACAAGGTAGAGGCAACTGACCACTCCATCATCGTTGACGGTCACGAGATTGTTATTTACAAGGAGGCAGACGCTAACAACCTGCCTTGGGGCGATCTTAACGTTGACGTTGTTCTTGAGTGCACCGGTTTCTACACTTCTAAGGACAAGGCACAGGCTCACATCAACGCTGGTGCTAAGAAGGTTGTCATTTCTGCTCCTGCAGGCAATGACCTCCCAACCATCGTCTTCAACGTTAACCACGAGACCCTCACTGCAGATGACAACATCATCTCCGCAGCTTCCTGCACCACCAACTGCCTTGCTCCTATGGCAAAGGGTCTTAACGACTTCGCAACTATCAAGTCCGGTATCATGACCACCATTCACGCATACACTGGTGACCAGATGATCCTCGACGGCCCACAGCGCAAGGGTAACTTCCGTCGTTCCCGTGCTGGTGCAGAGAATATCGTTCCTAACTCCACTGGTGCTGCTAAGGCTATCGGCCTTGTTCTTCCTGAGCTCAACGGCAAGCTCATTGGTGCTGCTCAGCGCGTTCCTACGCCAACTGGCTCCCTCACCAACCTCTATGCTGTTGTTGACAAGAAGGTCACCGTTGACGAGGTCAACGCTGCAATGAAGGCATATGCAGAGACCATCCCAGAGACCTTTGGCTACAACGAGGATGACATTGTTTCCCGCGACATCGTCGGCGAGACCCACGGCTCCATCTTCGACGCAACTCAGACCATGTGCTCTGACCTTGGCGACGGCACCACTCTTGTTCAGGTCACCTCTTGGTACGACAACGAGAACTCCTACACTTCTCAGATGGTCCGCACCATCAAGTACTTCGAGAAGTTCGTTGCTTAAGTTCTAGTTACATAGACGCCTTAGGCGCGGTCGCAGCATCTGCCGCGATCGCGCCTTCTTTTGTTGGAAACGTATTTAAAGGAGTGACATGGCTTTTACAAAGAAGACTGTCCGCGATGCAGATGTTGATGGTAAGCGCGTTCTTATGCGCGTTGACTTCAACGTGCCTCTGAAGGACGGCGTTGTTACTGACGACACCCGCGTTCGCGCTGCACTTCCAACCATCCAGTATCTTCTCGACCACAACGCAAAGGTCATCCTGATGAGCCACCTTGGCCGTCCAGATGGCACCGGCTTCCAGCCAGAGCTTTCCCTGCGTCCAGCTGCAGAGAAGCTTGCTGAGCTTCTTGGCCGCGAGGTTAAGTTTGTTGAGGACACCTATGGCGAGAAGGCCCGTGAGGCCGTAGACGCACTCAAGGACGGCGAGGTTCTTGTTCTTGAGAACGTCCGCTTTGACAAGCGTGAGAAGAAGAACGATCCAGAGATTGCAAAGACCCTTGCATCTTATGGCGACATCTTTGTTCTTGACGCCTTTGGTACCGCTCACCGTGCACAAGGCTCTGTTGTGGGACCAGCAGCTTACCTTCCTGCATACGCAGGCTTCCTGCTTGAGAAAGAGGTTGACACTCTTACCTCTATCTTCTCTAACCCAGAGCGCCCACTTGTAGCTATCGTTGGTGGCTCCAAGGTTTCTTCTAAGATTGGTGTTCTTGATCACCTTATCGACTCCGCTGATACCCTCATCATTGGTGGCGGTATGGCTTACACCTTCTTCCTGGCAAAGGGTTATACCGTTGGTACTTCTCTTCAGGAGCCAGACTGGATTGAGCGCGCAGGTGAGATGCTCAAGAAGGCAGAGGAGAAGGGCGTTAAGATTCTGCTTCCTGTTGACAACGTTGTTACCGATCACTTTGGTGAGGACGCTGTTGGTGAGGTAGTTCCTTCCGATCAGATTCCTGCAGACCGCATGGGTATGGACATTGGTCCTAAGACCGTTGAGCTTTACTCTGAGGCTATCAAGGGCGCAAAGACCGTCTTCTGGAATGGTCCTATGGGCGTCTTTGAGTTTAATCAGTTTGCAAAGGGCACCGAGGCTGTTGCTCGTGCTGTTGCAGATGCTGATTGCACCTCTATCATCGGCGGCGGCGATTCCGTTGCAGCAGTTAACAAGTTCCACCTTGCTGACAAGATGAGCTGGATTTCCACTGGTGGCGGTGCTTCCATGGAGCTCGTTGAGGGTAAGGCTCTTCCAGGAGTGGAGGCGCTTCTCGATGCGTAATCGTATGATTGCAGGTAACTGGAAGATGAATGAGACTTTCGCTGAGGGCGTTGAGCTTGCTCAGGGAATTGTTGATCAGCTTGCTTCCGGTACCGGAAACGTTGATGTTGTTATTGCTCCACCTCTTGTAGACCTTAAGGGTGTCTCTGAGGTTCTTACCCAGGCCAACTCTTCTGTTGCTCTCTCTGCTCAGAATGTGTACTGGGAGGAGTCTGGTGCCTTTACTGGTGAGACCTCTCCAGCAATGCTGACTTCTGTTGGTGCAACTTACTGCATCATTGGTCACTCCGAGCGCCGTGGCTACTTTGGCGAGACCGACGAGGACATTAATCGCAAGGCAAAGGCACTGATGGCTCATGACATCGTTCCTATTTCTTGCTGCGGTGAGTCTCTTGAGGTTCGTAACGCCGGAACTCACGTTCAGTTTGTTGTTGACCAGATTAAGGCAGATACCAAGGGTCTAGAGATTACAGATCCTTCCAAGTACGTTATTGCTTATGAGCCAATCTGGGCAATTGGTACTGGTATGACTGCAACTGCTGATGACGCACAGGAAGTCTGCGGTGCAATCCGTAAGACCCTGGTAGAGATCTTTGGTGCAGAAATTGCAGACGGTATCCGTATTCTTTACGGTGGTTCTGCTAAGCCAGAGAACGTTGGTGGCTTCCTCGAGAAAGAGGACGTCGACGGCGCACTTGTTGGTGGCGCATCTCTCAAGGCTGATTCCTTCGTTGCAATGGTAAAGAGCGCAATGAACTAAACTCTGACAAAGTTCCTTACCACTGGTGAGGCGCTTGGCTCATTTGTTAAGTTCTTGTT
>CAKARX010000022.1:0-16680 GCA_916720745.1 uncultured Atopobium sp. | reverse complement strand
ACAAGAGACGAGAAGAGAGATCTCTCTTCTCGTCTCTCACCAATCAAAGTATTACTAGAAGGACTACTATGCGTTAGCCTCTTTCTCAGTCTTCCAACCATCAACGAATGCGGACTTAACAGCATCCCAGCCCTCTGTTCCTGCTGCATAGCCCTTAAGCGCACTGGAGAGGTTGTTCTTCCACTCCTGAGAAGGAATGTAAATGAAGTCCCAAGCCACGGGCTCATTGCCCTTCTTTGCATACTCAGCTGCAATGTTTGCAAGTGCATTCTTAGTTGCCTTTGCGTTCTTGAATGGAATGGTGAAGCCCATTTCCTCAGCAATTGCAGTGGTAGCAGTATCAGAAGTTACGCACCAATAGATAAAGTCAAGCGTTGCCTTCTGGGAAGCGTCGTCTGCCTTGGAGCTTACGCACCAGTAGTTCTCGCCGCCAGAGCACATACCCTGCTTCTCTTCACCCTTAACGCCAATGTAAATTGGAATCATACCAAGAGCATCGTCGCCAAGCTTCTTGATGTCGTTGTATGCCCAGGTACCATTCTGGTAGAAGACTGCTTCACCGTTAACAAACTCTGCGACAGCGTCATCGCCAGTCTTGCCAGAAAGCTCAGTTGGGCTGCATGTAGCGTTGTTGATATAGAGGTCAAAAATCTGCTTGTAGTTAGGAAGATAGGTTCCCTTGATCTCTTTAGCCTCTGGATTACCGGTATCCTTGAACTCATAATACAGAGGAAGATTTGCAAGGTGTGTGGTAAAGCGCCAGTCAGAACTGGAATCAAGACCAGCACTGGTGAATGCACCCTTTACGCCAAGCTCTGCCTTGCGAGCCTGAATATCCTCAACAACCTTCTTCAGGGAAGCAAAGTCCTTGATATCGTCTCCCTTATAGCCTGCCTTCTCGAGCAGCTTCTTGTTGTAGATAATGCCGTAGTCTTCCTCTACATAGTCAACACCGTAGACAACGCCATCCTCCTGAAGCTTAAGAGCGTCATTGGTGAGCTCACCCAGAATCTTGGCGTCCTTAAGGTCAATGCAGTAGTCCTTTACGCCAATAAGGCCGGAAGGACCATTTGTCTGGAACAGCGTTGGTGCTACAGAAGCATCCTTGTTAATCTCAGACTGGAAAGTCTGCGAATAGGTATCAGAAGCAGCAGTTACTACCTTTACAGGAACCTTAGTTTCCTCAGTATACTTAGCTGCAAGATCTTTCCACTGCTGATCAGACTCAGGCTTGAAGTTTAGAAAATAAACTGAACCCTTTGATGAATCAGAATCTCCCTGCTTTTTGTCGTTATTTCCGCCACAAGCAACAAGACCCAGTGAGCAAAGAGCTGACGCACTTAAGGTGACAAACTGCCTACGATTGATACCAGACATAAGACTCCTCCTTAGAGAGCGCTCCTAACCCTTTGCTAGGTTGACGTCTCTTCTCATGATTTTCATAAGCCATGCTTTGACACACTGTCAAAACAATTTTGCTTACGTCTACAAAGAAAAGTATATTTGTAGTATCAAGTTGTTTAAACAACTCACTTCCGAACGGTATGAAATTGTCGGTAAATGGTATGAAAGGAACCATTTTATGTTTGTTTCATTTTTATAAAGCTACTATCTAATCAAGGGTAGTTTGAACACGTAACTTTGAACTTCAGCAGCCTGTTAAGGAAATACTATGCCAAGTGCACGATTCGATACGATTTATCAGGATTTGAAAAATAAAATCTTAGACGGTACCTACGCCTATGAGTCTTTTTTACCCACCGAGATGGAGCTGACCAAAACATATTCTTGCTCAAGAAACACTGTTCGACGAGCACTTACTCTCCTATCGGATGAAGCGCTCCTTCAACCAATTCATGGCAGGGGCGTGCGTGTCATATGGCAGAAAAAACCAAGTGAAGTTATTGGCTCACTAGAAGGACTTGAGTCCTTTCAAGAATATGCCCATAGAAATCATCTTATACCTGATACGGATGTCATTGTCTTTGAGCACGTTCCTTGCACAGACGATATTTCTCATCAAACTGGTTTTAGGGCGGGAGAAGAACTTATTCACATTGTTCGAATCCGCAAACTCAACGGATCTTCTCGCCAGATAGACAACGATTACCTTTTAGCCTCTGCTGTAGGAAATTTAACCATTGACGATGCTTCTACGTCTATCTTTGCGTATTTAGAGAACACGCTTCACATGAAAATTCTAAAGAGCAAAAGAACCATCAGTGTTGAGCTGGCAACTGAAGAAGACCAGCAACATTTAGAGCTTGGAGATTTTAATTGCGTAGCGGTGGTAGAGAGCCATTCGTTTAACTCGAGAGGCGTTATGTTTGGCTTTACGCAAACTCGTAGCCACCCAGAAACGTTCTGCTATAAAGTTATTTCAAAGAGATAGCCTGGCGTTAAATGTGCAGAATAAATTTCTTCTCTAGTTTGTGGAAGACGGTGTAGCCAATAACTAGGGCAAGAACTGCAGAAACAAGGCAACCTAAAATGGTGCTTGTTGCAGGGAATTTCTGGAAAAGAAGACAGTCTCTAATAAACGTTACAAAGTGGAACATTGGATTAAAACGTTCGATCTGAAGCATCCAAGGCGACATGATGTTAACGGAGTAGAACAGAGGCGTACCATACATCCAGGCAGTGGTTACAACGCTCCACAGGTGGATAACGTCTCTAAAGAAGACTGCGAGGGCCGAGAGAAGCATTGCAAGACCGATGCAAAAACAAGCCAGAAGCAGCAAAGCAACAGGTGTGAGCAATGAATAAATTGTCAGCGGAATGCGGAAGACAAGCATAACAATGCCAACAGCTATGAGCGAGAAAAGATAGTTTACAACCGCAAAAAGCACCTTCTGAACAGGGAAAACAACACGATTGATGCGAACCTTCTTAAGCAGGCTAGATGCATCAATAATTGAGCGCATTCCCATAGTGGTTGCATCGTTCATCAGCTGAAACGCTGTGTTACCCAGAATAAGATACAAAGGATAGTTCACAACATCCTCGGCACGGTTGCCTAAAAAAGTAGAAAAAACAACTGCCATAACGGTCATCATCAAAAGTGGGTTCAAAACTGACCACACAACGCCCAAAATGGAACGGCGATATTTGAGCTTAAAGTCTTTACTTACCAGCTGACGCAAAATGAACTGGTCACGCTGATGTGTTGGATACCATGCATCTCGAGCAGAAACAGCAACAAGACTTGCACTATTAGTATTTGCAGAAACTACGCTTGTGTCCTGCGCATTATTAGTTTGTGTTGAAGACTTGCTCACGCGCTATCCTTTTCTACCGATTTCTGTATGGTTTATCCTAGCACAGACAGACAAAGCCGTTTAAACTTGAAACGTTGTTGAACTGTTTTCTCCACTATTTTGTTTGTACATGTGGTGACAAAACTATTTAGAAACAGTGCTACTTGGCGGCCTTTAGTAAGAACGCTGCTTTGCAGTCCTAATAGAAATGGTGCAAAATGTCTCAATCCCCTCTTGGACGCACACTTATCATAGCTAATCCTGCTGCTCATAGTGGTAAGGGCGCTGCAGGCGCAGAGTTTGCTCGTCACTTTTTGACCAGCTATTCAGCTGCGACTGACGGATATGAGCTTAAGCTCACCACGGCCATGGGAGATGCTCGTATCATGGCTGCAGAAGCTGCAGATTTTGATACGGTTGTCGCACTTGGCGGAGATGGCGTCATCCATGAGGTGGTCAACGGCCTCATGACCTTATCGCCAGAGGTTCGTCCAGCACTTGGCATTATTCCTATGGGTTCCGGAAACGATTATGCACGCACGCTTGGCATGAAGATCAACGATCCAGAAGGCGCTTTTGCACAGCTGGTTCGCGGCAAAGTTAAGCAGCTAGAAATTGGTCGCATCAACGACGTCTACTTCATGGAGACCATGTCATTTGGACTTGATGCGGCTATTGCAGCCGATACCACAAAGCGCCGCGCAAACAACTCGTCAACTGAAGGCGAAGCACTCTTCTTGACCTCGGGACTCAAGTTTATGGCTGCTGGTAGCAAGGGCTACCCCTGCACTGTCTCGTTTGATGGCGAGAAGAGCATTGATCTTCAAGCGCTTATCATGGCCTTCCAGATTGGCCCTACGTATGGCGGCGGCTTTAAGGTCTGTCCGCATGCGCAGCCTGACGATGGCCTTCTTACCGTCTGCTACAACACTAAAGTGCCTATCATTCCTCACCTGCTGGCTCTGTTTGGCCTGGCAAGGGCTGGTAAACACGTCAACTCCCGCATCATTGAGGAGCGTCACCTCAAGCAAGCAGTGGTAACTTTCCACAAGCCTGTCCCAATTCAGGTAGACGGAGAAGAGCTTCCCTTTGCAGAGCAGTTTGTCATTGAAGTTATTCCCGCTGCACTTTC
Organism: uncultured Atopobium sp.; assembly: GCA_916720745.1. Lineage (GTDB taxonomy): Bacteria > Actinomycetota > Coriobacteriia > Coriobacteriales > Atopobiaceae > Lancefieldella. The sequence continues at coordinate 12,291 of CAKARX010000022.1, read as the reverse complement.
CGTGATTGTTCCCTAGCGCACAGAGCGACTCCTGCGCCGTAGGTCGCGTTTCGAGGCTCCAGCTTTGCTGGTTGCGCATTGCGAGAAGATCGATCTTCTCGCCAAAAGGTTTAGCATCAAAGAAACAGGGGCACCTGCCAGCGCAGACGCCCCTGAATTTGTATCGTGTAAGTTAAGACTTAGCGACTAGAACTTAGCGAGCTTCACGCTCAAGCAGGGCCTTAACCTCAGCCGCGGTATCAAGTTCCATAACGCGAGCAGTGAGCTCATCTGCCTCAGCCTTTGTCCAAGCTGCAATGGTCTTGCGGGTACGCAGGACAGATGGTGCAGAGACGGAGAACTCGTCCAGGCCAAAGGAAAGAAGGACTGGGATGAGCAGTGGATCTGCAGCTGCCTCGCCGCACATACCAACCATGATCTTCTCCTTGTTGCCCTCGCCGATGAGGAACTTGAGGGAACGGAGAACGGATGGCTGGTAGACCTCGTAGAGGTAGGCAACGCGATCATTACCGCGGTCAGCGCACATGGTGTAACCGATGAGGTCGTTGGTACCAATGGAGAAGAAGTCGCACTCACGAGCCAGCTTATCTGCAATCAGAGATGCAGATGGAGTCTCAATCATGGTGCCGACCTCGATGTCCTTGTTGTAAGCTACGCCCTCAGCGTCAAGCTCACGCTTGCACTCCTCAACAAGAGCCTTTGCCTCGCGGACCTCGTCAACAGTGGTAACAAGAGGAAGCATAATCTTGATGTCGCCAAATGCGGATGCGCGGAGAAGAGCGCGGAGCTGAACCTTGTACTGCTCAGCATTGTTGAGGCAGTAACGGATAGCGCGGAAGCCCATGAATGGGTTCTCCTCAGCCTTCATGTTGAGGTAAGGAATCTCCTTATCGCCACCGACATCAAGCGTACGAATAATGACTGGCTTATCCTTCATGCGAAGAGCAACCTTCTGGTAAGCAGCAAACTGCTCCTCCTCGCTTGGAAGCTCCTTTGCATCCATGAACAGGAACTCGGAGCGGAAAAGACCAATGCCCTCAGCGTCAGCATCAACTGCGCCGTTAGCGTCATCTGGGTTGCCGATGTTAGCAACAAGCAGAACCTTGATGCCGTCAGCAGTTACGGTCTCCTTGCCGCGATAAGCCTCAAGAGCAGCCTTCTCTGCAGCATAAGCCTCAGCCTGAGCCTTGTACTCAGCAAGCTCAGTCTCGGAAGGATTGACAACAACCTTACCGTTAGTGCCGTCGACAACAATAGCATTGCCAGTTGCAACCTCAGAAGTGATGTTAGGAACAGAAAGAACTGCAGGAATCTCAAGAGCACGAGCAATGATTGCGGAGTGAGAAGTACGACCACCAGTCTCGGTAACAATACCTGCAACGTGGTCCTTATCGATGTCTGCAGTCATTGAAGGAGTCAGCTCATGGCAGACAATGACGGAGTTCTCTGGAAGTGTGGAGAGGTCAACAACCTCTTTGCCAAGCAGGTCAGCGAGAAGACCGGTCTTGACGTCAGCAACGTCTGCTGCGCGCTCACGGAAGAGCTCATCCTCCATGCCAAGGAACATGTTGTAGTACATGTCGTAGGCGTCGCTTACAGCCTGCTCAACGCAGGTTCCGCCATCAATAGCACCGTTAACAGCCTCTTTGATGCCCTCATCCTCAGCAAACTCAATATGGGCACCCATAATAGCAGCTGCTTCCTCGCCCACTGTCTTGGTCATGCGCTCAATCTGTGCGTTAGTCTGTGCAATGAACTTAGTTACAGCCTCTGCGTAACGAGCCTTCTCTGCAGCAGTGTCTTCAACAGTGTGCGGAGTAAAAGTGAGGTCTGGATCTACGGCAACCTGAGCAGTACCGATGCCGATTCCGTTGGATGCATTGACTCCCTCAAACATACATGCTCCTATCATTGTCTGTTTAGCGGTGTATAACGTTCTGCAAGCCTATCCACACAGGACAATAGTCGCAGAAACTAACCTGTCTTTTTACAGGGTAACATTTTTTTGACCTGTTACGTTGTGAGTATCTTTAAATAAATTTCAATAAAAAACACTTGGCGAGAAAATCCTTCTTGCCAAGTGTTTATGCGTTCACAATAGTAAAGACGCTCTGTTTACTCCACGCGGAAAGAGCGCACCATCTGAGGGTTTCTCGCCAAAAGAACTATGCGTTCTAGCTGCGATTACTACTCAGAATCTGCAAGCCAAGAAGACTTGCCCTCGCGGCTCTCCTCTTTCTGGCGAGCAAGCTGAATCTCTTCTGCGATAGAGGCGGGCATTTCTCGGCCCATCTTCTTGTAAAGAGCGGTGACAACGCGATCAATGGTTGCGCGCTTTGCGATTCCTCGACTTGCTGCAGTTGCAGTACCGCAAGCTGAAGCGTAAATAAGCGAGGTGTCGTAATCGTAGCCAGCGGTGGTCTTTGCAAGGAAGCCTGCGACCATGGAGTCACCAGCGCCGGTTGCGTTAACCAGTCGAATCTTAGCGGTTGGAACAATGTGCTCGGTTCCGTACTCGTCCAGAAGCAGAGAACCTGCGCCACCACAAGAAACGATAACGTTGCGAGCGCCGCCATCCTGGAGCTTCTTTGCAAATGGAATGCACTCTTCTGGCGTCTCTGGATTTGCATCAAAGATACGGCCAACCTCGTGGTTGTTAGGCTTGATCAGGAATGGTTGAGCCTTAATAGCCTCCATAAGCAGCTGACCAGGAGCGTCAACAACAAACTGAATACCGCGACCTGCAAGCTGAGCCATAAGGCGAGTATAGATATCCTCTGGAAGTGAGCTTGGAATAGATCCCGTAAGAACCAGGGTGTCACCTGCACCAACAACGTCCATGCGCTCCAGCAGCTCATCAACCTTTTTCTCTGGAATGCGTGGACCATTGCCGTTGACCATGGTCATAACAATGCCGTTGAGCTTGACGTTGATGCGGGTAAAGCCAGAATCCAGCTTGACAAAGTTACTTGGAATACCCTGACGCTGCAAGTCACTGAGCAGGTATTCACCAGTAAAGCCACCGACAATGCCCATAGCAACGGTGACCTTATCAAGCTCATTTAAGAGCGTAGAGACGTTAATACCATTACCACCGCAGTGCAACTCTTCTGAGGAGGAGCGGTTGGTAAAGCCCATGTCCAATGTGTTTGGATGCATGACATAGTCAAGCGCGGGATTAAGCGTCATTGTGTAAATCACGGCGAGTCCTCCGAACTACAATAAAATCATGGAGACTTCAGTATGACGCAATCACTCACAACAAACAATTAGAAACTAGCGACTCACAAAAAAATAAAACCCCGACGCAAGCCGGGGTCTGAAATTCAAATGGTGGATCGTCAGGGGTTCGAACCCTGGACCTTGGGATTAAGAGTCCCCTGCTCTACCAGCTGAGCTAACGATCCAATTAACGTTTCGAATGGGGTGGGAAAAGGGGCTCGAACCCTCGACCTACGGAGCCACAGTCCGTCGCTCTGCCAACTGAGCTACTCCCACCATTTGGCCACCTCATGAAACGCAGCTAAATCATTATTACAGAATCAGAAAAAGATGCAAGCGAGAAACGCAGATTTTTCAAACTCTTTTTTGCTTTTCTTAGAAATCTGCCGGTGCAACGGGTTTCTCGCCAAACAAAATGCGGAGAAGAACGAGCTTCTCCGCATCTGAGTGAATGTGCTATACGTGCAGGTATATGGTGGTGCAGGACCTATACGCTACAGACAGCCTACATAGAAACAGCAGTGAGCGCCCGCAGAAATCGCAGCCTGCGCTTAGAAACCGTGGACCGTAAGAGCTGTGTCCAGGCGATCCAGTGCCTCTTCGATCTCCACACGAGGAGCTGCCAAATTCCAGCGCTTGAAGCCCTGGGCAGCCTCGCCGAAGAAGACGCCGTCGGTGAAGAAGACCTGGGCCTCAAACTGCAACAGGTGGTCGAGCTCTTCTGGCGTAAGACCAAGATCTCTGAAGTCAAGCCACTGAAGGTAAGTTCCTGTGATTGGCGCAAGCTTCACTCGAGGGTGCTTGGCAGCAAAGAAGTCCAGGACCAGCTTCTGGTTATCGTCGACGGCCTTAATGCATGCGTCCAGCCATGCCCCACCTTTGCTGTAAGCCAGCTCACAGGCTTTGAAGCTGATTGGATTGCATGAGGTGGTCTCTCGGGCCTGCAGGCGCTTCTCAAGGCGGCTGCGCAGTTCTGGATTGCTCACGATGATATTGCTGAACTGCGTACCGGCCAAGTTGAAGCTCTTTGAAGCAGAGGTGCAGGTGATGGTACGTGCTGCGACCTCATCGGAGATTGTCTCAAAGACGGTGTGTGTGGAGCCTGGCATGATGAGGTCGTGGTGAATCTCGTCGGCGACCACGATGAGGTTGTGCTGAACCGCAATCTCTGCAATGCGCGTGAGCTCTTCTTTGGTCCACACACGACCGCTTGGATTGTGAGGCGAACACAAAATAAGCAGGGTATTCTTTGGATCAGCAGCAAGCTTTTCTAGCAGCTCAAAGTCAATGTCGTAGTGAGGGCCCTCTGACAGGACAAGCGGACACTCTACAAGTGCACGGTTATTCTCCTCAACTGCCATGTAGAACGGATGGTAGACAGGCGTAAACAGGATGACGCCCTCGTCTGGCTGGGTGAACTCCGCAACCGATGCAAAGAGCGCAGGTACCACGCCTGAAGAGTTGAGCAACCACTCAGGCTTTACGTCCCAATTGTGGCGAGTCTTCATCCACTTGCACACAGCCTGCTTCATCTGATTAGTTGGCATGGAATAACCAAGGATTGCGTCGTTGATGTACTCCTTGAGACCTTCAACAATCTCAGGAGCTGTGTGATATTCCATGTCAGCAACAGAAAACGGTGGAATACCAGGAGCTACATCAGGATTAACGTCGTACATGACGTTCCATTTTCTAGAACCAGTACCAGCGCGATCAACGCGGGATTCAAAATCGTAAGACATACCGTCTCCATTCACGTAAGCCTGTAATCAGTGTAGCTGCTTTTAGTGTAGCTACTTTTCTTTTCCTTTGTCATTCTTCTGATAAGAAAATCTTTGATGGCGCAACGTATTTGCAGTCCTTATTGCTATAATGAACGACGCTATATGTCTCCTTAGCTCAGCTGGATAGAGCGTCGGTCTTCTAAACCGCAGGTCGCGCGTTCGAATCGCGCAGGAGGCACCAGAAACTCCAGGTAGATGGCTTGCCGTCTACCTTTTTTGTTAAACTTTTTTACAAGTGCACCCTTTTTGCACCCAAACTGCATGACTGCTGCGTAAGAAATTACGTTTTCGTGTCTGATTAACTGACAACGAGCGATTTGTGTATAAACATTGGTCAATATGCAGGAAAATTAATCAAGAAATTGATATGTCGAACGAGAGGTACTGTTTTGGGTAAAAACCCGTTTAGTTGGGGATTATTTTTGGACTTCGGAGTTTTGGCACTTACGTTTTCCCAGTTCAGAAATTTTGTGATAATTTCCAAAATTTTGTCCACGTAAAATTGCTGATAGATAGCTTGCATAAAATCCGAGCATTTCTGGATTCCCCAACTAAACGCATTTTTTACCACTTTGCCGCCGAACGGCACAATTTCTCTGAAAAATCCGGCTTGTACACAAAAATTACCCGTCCGATTCCATGAAATAGAATCGGACGGGTACTGGTTCAGCGAAAATGATGCGTCACGGCGAAAGTCCGTGCGTCAAGCGCGCTTACGCTCGGTGCGCGGCGATGTGCACGACTGCACGCCAGATATTACAGCAGGTATTCTGCAATCTGGACAGCGTTTGTTGCGGCACCCTTCCTAATCTGGTCTCCGCAGCAGAAGAATGTCAGTGCATTAGTATCTTTATCAGCTGAAAGATCCTCGCGAATACGACCAACATAGATAAGGTCCTGGTCAGAAGTATCAAGAGGCATTGGGTACTGAAGCTCTGCTGGGTTGTCCACGACCTTGATTCCTGGAGCATCCTCAAGAATTGCGCGAGCCTCATCTGGACTCAAAGGACGCTCAAACTCAACAGTGATGGACTCAGAGTGAGAGCGCATTGTTGGGACGCGAACACAGGTGCAGTTAACGCGCAACTCAGGAAGATGCATGATCTTACGGCCTTCGTTTTGCATCTTCATTTCCTCAGAGGTGTAGCCAACCTCATCAAAGCCACCAATCTGTGGAATCAGGTTAACTGCCAGCTGGTATGCAAAAGGAGCGGTCTCGGTTACTTCCCTACCTGCAACAACGTCAGCCATCTGATTCTTCAGGCTGGTGAGACCAGGAAGGCCAGCGCCTGATGCAGCCTGATAGGTAGAAGCAATAATACGCTTTGCACCTGCTGCCTTATGTAGAGGATACAGAGGTACCAAGCCAATAATGGTTGCACAGTTTGGATTAGAGATGATGCCGTTATGGTTCTTGATATCCTCGGCGTTAATCTCTGGGATTACCAGCGGAACGTTTGGGTCCATTCTAAATGCATGGGAATTGTCAACGCAGACGCATCCACGCTTGACAGCCTCAGGAAGCAGCTCTTTTGCCTGTTCGTCGCCAGCTGCGCCAAGGACAATGTCTACACCCTCAAAAGCCTCTGGTGTTGCTTCGCGAATTACAATCTGCTGGCCAGCAAATTCGATAGTTTTACCAGCGCTTCGAGCGGATGCCAGAAGCACCAGCTCCTTGATAGGAAAATTACGCTCTTCAAGGCACTGCATCATCTGGGCACCAACAACGCCGGTAGCACCAAGAATTGCAACGACCTTACCATTTGGATCAAAAGTCATAGTTACCTCGAAACCATTTCGTCACGAACAAATCCGTTATAGATGACGCCAATTGTGCGATCAAAGTCGGCATTATCGACGCCCACAATAATACTAATCTCTTCTGAGCTCTGCGTAATCATGCGAATGTTGACGCCCGCATTGCCCAACGCGCCAAAGATCTTACCAGAGGTGCCGGAACGCCTAGACATATTACGACCAACAACAGAAACAAGAGCTAAGCGGTCTACCATCGTAATGTCATCAGGCTCAATCTCGCGACGAATATCGCTGATGATGGAATAAACCGTATCCTTTACGTCGGAGGCATTTACCACAATACCAAACGAATCAACGCCTGTTGGGATGTGCTCGACAGAGACGCCGTAGCGCTCAACAATATTGAGTGCGCGGCTGATGACGCCAACCTCGTTGGACATGTGAGCCTTCTTGACATGAATAGCTAAAAAGTCTTTCTTGCCCGCAATACCTGTAATCAAGTGCTCGTTTGTATCGCCATCCGCGGTCTCACGGATAACCGTACCCGTGTCTTCTGGACGGTTGGTATTCTTAATCTGAATTGGAATGTTTGCCTCGCGAACAGGGAAAATTGCCTCTTCCTGAAGAACGGAAGCGCCCATGTAAGAAAGCTCGCGCATCTCGTCAAAAGTAATGCGGCCAATAGCACGTGGATTCTGAACAATGCGAGGATCCGCAGAAAGGAAGCCGGACACGTCAGTCCAGTTCTCATACAAGTCAGCATCCAGGCAGCGAGCAACAATAGCACCGGTAATATCACCACCACCGCGCTGGAACAGCTTAATTGCACCGTCAACGGTAGCACCGTAGAAGCCAGGCAGCACAAACGAGCCGCTGCGAGCAACGACCTCTTTAAGCCTAGAAGCAGTGCGCTCCATATCAATGGTGCCATCATGATGGAACAGCATAACGTCAGCAGCATCAACAAAGGGCAGACCAAGATACTCAGCAAGAATCTGGCAGGTAAACCACTCGCCCCTACTTACTACGTACTCTGGTGAGAAGGACTTGATGTTTGAAGCAAACTTCTCAAACTCCTCGGCAACAGGCCACGCAACTCCCAGCTGGTCAGCAATCTCCACAAAGCGAGTCTCGATGTCTGCAAGCAAAGACGTGCAGTCAACGTGATACTCAATGTGAGCGTTTACCAGCAGCAGAAGGTCAGTAATCTTGTTATCAGTTGAATGACGCTTTCCTGCTGCAGACGAAACAATAAAACGTCTATCAGGGTCAGCCTCAACAATAGCTTTAACTTTTTTGAACTGCTCTGCAGAGGCAACACTTGAGCCGCCAAATTTTGCAATTTTGATCATTTCTAATTCCTCTTTTCAAGTGCAGCCATAAAGGTTGTAGGGTCTTGCGAAAGTGCGCTGGTAAGAAGCTCACGGGCCTTCTCGGCACTTAGATTTTTAACCAACTGAGCACCCGGCTCCCAGAACGTACCGCCTGGAATATCGGCCTGCGTCCTAAACACATAGTCGGAAACAAGTAGCTCTGGATTATACGAAAGACCTGCCGAGAAGGTCTGCTGACCCCCAGCAGGAGCCGCGGCGCAGTCAATAATATCCTGCACGACGGCGTTTGCCGTTGGGTCGCCACCGGCACCCTGACCGTAAAACTTGAGCTCGCCAATGGTATTTCCCACGGCAGTTGCAACGTTAAAGTTAGTTGGAACGTTGGCCTCTATGGTTGAGAGCGAAACCGCAACTGGCTCAACAGCTACCGCATACGATAAACCGTCAGAAACACCACGACCAAAGAGCTTGATTGTCATATCGTGACTGCCAAACATGGCAAGATCGCGCTTAGTTAAGTTTCTGATACCAGACATAGGAATCTGGTCTGTGCAGATTACGTCGAAGGCGATAGATGCAGAAATCATAGTCTTAGAGCGAACATCAATGCCGTCGATATCGCTTGACGGGTCTCGCTCGGCGTAACCCAGCTCCTGAGCCTTGCTCAGAACCTCAGCAAAGTCCGTTCCGTCTTTGAGCATGGAATAGACAATATAGTTGGTGGTTCCATTCATGATTCCCCAGAACGCAGAAATCTCGTCAATACGACGAACTTTCTGAATTCCTGCTATCCAAGGAATACCACCGCACACGCATGCTTCGATCTTAAAGTTGACGCCCGCTTTAGCGGCAAGTGTCATAAACTCCTCAAAATGAGCAGATACCACGGCTTTATTTGAGGTGACTACATTTTTCTTAGCAGTCAGCGCAGCTTTGATGTATTCATAGGCTGGCGTGAGGCCGCCCATGCACTCAACAACGGTATCGAGTGCAGGGTCAGACAAGAGCGCATCAAAATCGGACATTGCACGAGGGTCAATGTGCTCTTTACCAGCTCTAACCAAGATGGACGTCAGGTTAACGTCAGAAACGCGCTCATCAAGAATGCGCGCAACTGAAGCACCAACCGTTCCAAATCCAAGTAGGGCAACGTTTTGCATATAACTCCAAATCTAGCAGTCATTTTGCGAGAAAACCGATTGTCTGCAAGGCTAATTGCAGAGCAAGGACAACCGCACGCAAAGGTGACTGCACTGATAACAATCTCATAGACAAAAACTACCAAAAACCTAGACAGAATCTAATCGACAGTTTTTCTCATCTTCATAATGCTATGAACAATTCTATGTTACAAGCGACATTTACTTCTCACTGTTAAAATAATAGAAACGCAATACGTAAAACGCACAACATGGCGTGGGCAAGACGCGCAGCGCGACATGGTGCGTACGACATGCGCAGCACGACACGTTAAACACGTTCAGCGCGATACGTTAAACACGCGGCACATTCAACAGATTGGTGGTTTCATGGCCGTCGCATATCACAGCACAAGAAGCTCTGACCATAACGTCTTGGCTAAGCAGGCCATTTTGCAGGGAATTGCTCCCGACGGCGGCCTTTACATCCAAGATTCTATTGGCGAGAAACCCCTTGATCTTGCGAAGGTTTGCACTCAGGGCTTTAAGGCCACCGCTTATGACGTGCTTTCTACTCTGCTGGATGATTACTCTGATGAAGAGCTGACTCGCTGTATTGAGGGTGCTTATGGCGCTCAATGGGATACCGAGGCTATCACCCCTGTTTCCGCTATCGGTGAAGACTGGCTGCTGGAGCTCTTCCACGGTCCAACGTCGGCTTTCAAAGATGTTGCACTTCAGATGCTCCCCCGCCTGATGAGTGTTGCTCGCGAGGACGCGGACGTCGCAGGTGCTGCGGGAGCCGCGGGTATCGCTGGTAAGAACATCATGATCGTAACCGCTACCTCCGGAGACACCGGTAAAGCTGCACTTGAGGGCTTCAAAGATGTTCCTGGTATGGGCATTACCGTCTTTTATCCTGAGGGAAAAGTCTCGGACATTCAGCGTCTTCAGATGGTGACCCAGAAGGGCTCAAACGTTGCAGTTTGCGCAGTTAAGGGCAACTTTGACGACGCTCAAAACGCTGCTAAAGCAATCTTTGCTAACAAGGAGCTGGCACAGGAGCTTGCAGGCAAAGGCACCGTACTTTCCAGCGCAAACTCCATCAATATTGGCCGCTTGGCTCCACAGGTAACCTACTACTTTGACGCATATGCCCAGCTGGTTGCCAAGGGTGCCATTACACAGGACCAAAAGGTCACATTCTGCGTACCAACTGGCAACTTTGGTGATGTCCTTGCAGGTTACTTTGCAAAAGAAATGGGACTACCTGTTGATCGCCTCATTGTGGCTTCTAACAGCAATAAGGTGCTGACTGATTTCTTGGAAACAGGTATCTACGATCGTAGACGTGCATTTGAAAAGACCATCTCTCCATCGATGGACATTCTGGTTTCATCAAACCTTGAACGACTCCTCTATCTTGCGTCCGGCAAAGACACCGAGCTTGTCAGCTATCTGATGAACCAGCTGGTAACCAAGGGTATCTACACAGTCCCCTCTCAGGTCATGGACACCATCCGCGAAACCTTTGATGCTGGCTTTGCAACCGACGCTCAGACGCGTGAGACTATCCATTCTACCTGGGAGAATTGTCGTGTGCTGATTGACCCTCACACAGCCGTCGCAAAGCACGTGCTTGACAGGGTTTCTCGCCAGGCGGGTAACGTGCGCGTTTGTCTGTCTACTGCTAGCCCGTATAAGTTCTCGTCCGACGTGCTTGCCGCGCTGGGCCACTCGACCGCTGGCCTGGATGACTTTGCGTGCATGCATACGCTCGCCGAAATCACGGGCACTAATCCGCCAATCCAGCTTTCATCGCTGAATGATAACGTTATCATTCATACTGACGTTCGCGAGAAGGAACAACTTGCTTCGTACGTTTCTGAAGCATGCGGGCGTATTTTTGCTTGTTAGACTCTGAGAAAGCAGGTTCTACATGCTCGACAACACCATCTTGACCGTTTCCGTACCTGCTACCTCTGCAAACATTGGCGTCGGCTACGATACGCTGGGTCTTGCGTTTAACCTGCGCGCAAAGATTACGTTTAGGGAATCTCCTACGCTCATCATTGACGGCTGCCCCGAGCAGTTCAGAAACGATGACAACCTTGTCTGGACGTCTTATGTTCGAGCCTGCGAAAAGCTGGGCGAAGAGCCTACTCCCAAGCACATCACTATCGACTCGCCTATTCCGCTTTCTGGTGGACTTGGCTCAAGCTCTACCTGCGTAATTGCTGGTATTGCAGCCGCGATGACTGAGTCTCATGGCGGCTGGGATCCTGAGCGTGCGCTCGACTTTGCCTGTCATTTTGAGGGCCATCCCGATAATGTTGCTCCTGCAATTTACGGTGGTCTGACCTCGTCATTTGTTGAGGGTGGTCATACCGTTTGTACTCGAAGACTGGTAGCGCGCGGTCTCTCTTTTGTTGCGATTGCGCCGCCGTACACGGTCAACACCGAAGACGCGCGCAAGGTGGTTCCGCAGAATATTTCTCTTCAGACCGCTGTTTATCAAATGGGTCGTACCGTTGCTGTTACCCATGCACTTGAAACAGGCAATGGAGGTCTTTTGGCAGCTGCCTGCAACGACAAACTCCATGAGCCCTACCGCAAGGAGCTCATTCCTGATTACGAAGAGCTCAAACAGGTAGCTAAGCTTGCTCGTGCTTGCGCCTTTGTTATCTCGGGCTCAGGTTCCACCATGGTTGCCATCTGCGACTCCCCTGTTACTGCTCGCGCTGTTGCCGAGAATGCCAAGCAGGTCAGAGGCGATCTCTGGATTCAAATTCTTGAGCCAGCACTTCTGGGTACCGTCCTTACCTTGGACGACGGTCAGCAACACCACAACACTTTCGACGAAATTTAACGCCGGCAGGGCGCGCCACGCGACAGCGCGGGTTTCTCGCCAGGAGCGCCAAAGGCACGTTCTTCTCGCTAAGTACGACTTTGCAACATTACGCGCCTAAAAAGTGCAAAGAATCTGTATTTAAGGCACAGATTCTTTGCAGAAATCAGGCAAATCCACCGATTCTTTTACATTTTTAGGCAAAA
>CAKARX010000021.1:0-17054 GCA_916720745.1 uncultured Atopobium sp. | reverse complement strand
TACCTTACGAGGTAGACGACGAGGTATCTGGCTTAAAAGCAAAGATGTTTGATGCTGTTTGGGTGTATGAGCAGTGGGCTGTTCAAAACGCTCGTGTTCAGAACTTTGCGTACAACTATTTTGCCTTTGCAGCTATTGATCAAAACTTTGACTTTTACACACCAGTTATTGCGGTAAACGATGGTTTTGCAAAAGAGAATCCAGACGCTGTTAAGGCCTTCTTGAGCGCCGCAAGAAAGGGTTACGAGTTCTGTGTTTCTAACCCTGATGAGGCGGCAGAGATTCTGCTCAAAGCTGTTCCAGAACTTGACGCTGACCTGGTTAAAGCCTCTCAGAAGTTCTTGGCTGCTAAGTATATTGACGATGCCGAGAAGTGGGGCGTTATTGACTCTGCTCGCTGGCAGCGTTTCTATACCTGGCTCAATAACCAGCAGCTACTTGAGAATAAGATTGATCCATCCGCAGGATTTACTAGTGAGTACCTTGGATAAGCAAACTACCGACATAACAGAGAGTGCAACCGTAGAAGCTCCTGGCGAGAAGGACCTTGTTGCTGCAGCTGCATGCGAGCCGCAACAGACTGCTCCGGCGCTTGAAGCACGCAGCCTTACGCTAGTCTGGGGAAACGGCCAGGTAGTTGCCAAGGACATCTCAATTGAGCTGCAACCGGGTACAATTACCTGCCTAGTTGGTCGTTCAGGCTGCGGCAAGACAACGCTGCTCCATGCGCTTGCAGGACTTCTGCAGCCGAGACAGGGCAAGGTGCTGCTGCATGGCTCTGACGTCACGGGACACCCGGGACACATCGGCTACATGCTCCAGAAGGATTTGCTCATCCCAAGCAAGCGCATCGTCGACAACGTAGCGCTTCCGCTTGAGCTGAAGGGCGTCTCGCGCGCTGAGGCGCGCGCACGGGCCCAGGAGATGCTGGAGCGTGGCGGACTTGAGCGCGTGGCGCAAAGCTGGCCTCACGAGCTCTCAGGCGGCATGAGACAGCGTGTTGCGTTCCTGCGCACGGCGCTCATTGGCTCGGACATTATGCTGCTGGATGAGCCCTTCTCGGCACTAGATGCTCTCACACGGCGAGAAATGCGTGCGTGGCTCATGTCTTCCGTAAAAGAGTTTGGCCTCTCGGTACTGGTGATCACGCACGACGTTGACGAGGCTGTTGCTATGGCTTCTCGCATTTACGTAATGGCGGGCAGTCCCGCGCAGGGCGTGGTAACCAAGATTGTGGGCGTTGTTGAGCCGCAGGGCTGCGCTGATACGGTGGTGGAGGCAGGTTCTGGCAAAGGCGCTGGTCAAGCTACTGAACTGGCTTCATTTGACTTGAGCGAAGAGTTTTTGGCTGCCAAGCGAGAAGTGCTTTCGTTGCTGGGATAGTTGCCTGGATGCATTGCTGCGGATGCGCGGGTTTCTCGCCCTGGTGGTCTTGAACTGCGGGTTTCTCGCGCTGGAGGTCTTGAACTGCAGGTTTCTCGCCTTGGATTTGATACAGAAAAAGACGTGAGAGTTTGCCTCTCACGTCTTTCTTGTTAGCTCGATTTGCGTACGCACAATTTTGTTTGTGCAGCTAATTTGTGTAGCTTAATTACTCGCTGAACTCGAGGAATGCGCGATATCCACGATATGCCTCAAAGATGTCAGCCTTGTTTGCAATCTCCCAAGGTGCGTGCATGGAGAGAACGGGGACGCCGCAGTCGATGACGTGCATGCCGTATTTTGCCAGCATATATGCGATAGTTCCGCCGCCACCAGCGTCAACGCGGCCAAGCTCAGCGGTCTGGAACTGGACGCCAGCGTTGTCCATAATGCGACGAATCAGTGCAACGTACTCGGCATCGGCATCGTTAGAGCCGAACTTACCGCCACTACCAGTGAACTTGTTGAATGCAAGGCCGTGACCCATGATGGCGGAGTTCTTGATTTCAAAGCTACCCGCAAAGCTAGGATCATAACCAGCAGAAACGTCGCTAGAGAGCATGTAGGAGTTAGCCATGCAGCGGCGCAGAGAAAGTGGAGACTCAAAACCGGCAAGCGCCAGGACCTCTGCCATGATGTTTTCAAAGAAGAGGGAGTTCATGCCAGTAGCGCCAACGGAGCCAATCTCTTCCTTATCGGTCAGGATAGTGACCGAGGTGCGAGCAGGAGTGTCGCACTCAAGCTGTGCAATCAAGGAAGGGTAGGAGCAGCTGCGGTCGTCGTGACCGTAGCCCAAGATCATGGAGCGATCAAAGCCCATGTCGCGAGCGGGACCTGCAGGAACAATCTCAAGCTCAGCGGAGAGAAGGTCTGCTTCCTCAATGCCGTAGAGGTCCTTCAGGATGTTGATGACGTTAGCCTTAACAGCTTCCTTTGGCTCGTCGCCCTCTGCATCAGCGGGTTTCTCGCCATTCTGACCCCAAACAAGTGGGCGGTTTCCAATAATGAGGTCGAGCATCTCGCCCTCGATGACCTTGGAGGCGGTCTTTCCAAGCTGCTCAGCGCTCAAGTGGATGAGAAGATCGGAGATGCAGAAAACAGGATCGGTTGGATCCTCACCAACGCATACGTTTACGACGCTACCGTCTTTAAGTGCAAGAACGCCGTGAATTGCCAGAGGAATGGTGACCCACTGGTACTTCTTGACGCCGCCGTAGTAGTGGGTGTCAAAGGTTGCCAGCTCGTTGCGCTCCTCAAGAGGGTTCTGCTTGATGTCCAGGCGAGGGGAGTCAATGTGAGCGCCAAGGATGTTTAGGCCATCTTCCAGGGATTTGGTACCAATCTGGACAAAGATGACGGACTTGCCGCGAATGTCTGCATAGACTTTGTCGCCAGCCTTGAGGGTTTTACCTGCAGCGACGGCGTCAGAAAGCTTAACGTAACCTGCAGCCTCGGCAAGCTTGATAGCGCTTGCGGCGCACTCGCGCTCAGTCTTGTTCTCGGAGATAAAGTTTCTGTAGCCCTCGGTAAACGACTGGAGCTTCTCCAGGTCCTCCGAGGTGTACTTTTTCCATGCGTTTGTGGTTTCCATACCCATCCTTTCTGTAGCAAGCCCTGTGTGAGCTGCTGCTTGTTGTTGCTGTTAGGTGCGTCGTAGTGGCTGCCGCACCGGTGGTTGCGTAGGTGGCTGCCGGGCCGGTGGTTGCGTAGGCGGCTGTCACGACCGCGACTTAGTTGCCGCCATTGGAGCCGTTTGATCCAGAACCGTTAGATCCGCTGTTGTTACCGCTGTTGGAGCCAGAGTTCTGATTGGAACCAGAATTGCTGTTTGAGCTGCCCGTTCCGGAGTTGTTACTAGAAGAATTACTCTCAGACGAGCTGCTTGAGCTGCTAGAGTCGCTGGTCTTTTCCGAACTAGACGAGCTGTCGGAGCTGGTGGTCTCTGACTTCTTGGAGTCAGTGCTCTCGGAAGAAGAATCCTTGGAATCAGTGGACTTGCTAGACTCGTCGGTCTTCTCGCTAGAAGAGCTGGAATCGTCCTTCTTATCCGTTGAATTGCTGGTATCCGCAGTCTTTTCTGTCACAACTGGGGTGGTGCTGACCTTTGGCCCAAGGCCAGATCCGTCGGTGATATAGCTGAGGAACATGGCGTAAAGAATGACGGCAGAAATAGTAAAGATAATCGAAATAATGGTCACGATAGTCAGCGCTCTTACACGCTTGCGCGACAACTTTGGCACGCGATTTACCTGCGACGATTGTCCCGCGGTAGGAGCAGCGTTGGAGTAGTAATCGCGAGAAGGCGCGTATTGGGGTCGAGGCATGTATTGCGTGCCCTCGAGCGTAGTTTGATTGCCGTTTGGATATGCCTGCTGGTTGTAGTCATCGTTGTCGCTGCTACGAAACTTGTGCGTGGAGCGCCTAATAACGTTCTGGTAAATCTGCGAAGCAAGCGCCGACGCAGCAGCACCAACAGCCACGCCGATGATTGAACCAGCAATACCAATCTGGTTTGACAACACAAATGCGGTTACCGCAGCAAGCGACGTTGCCAAAATTTGGGTAATCGAGACGTCCTTCAGGAGGCCGGGTTTCTCGTCCGTCGCGTCATCTGTAGGTTGAGCAGGCGAAGCAAGTCGAGTTTTGTCTGCATCAAAGTGCTTATAGCTCACAAGATGCTCCTTTCTTCGAACTGATAGCCTACCTCATTTTTGTGAAGATGTAATGTTTCGTCGCTAAATCGCAACATCAGTTGGCGAGAAACCCTGTCTAGTTGTCGTCGATGCGACGGTTCCGTAATGTTTCTGCAGCGCGGGTTTCTCGCCTGAGCACGTATCGGATTTCTCGGGGAAGGCGCATTGGGTTTCTCGCCCGAGAACGCGCCGGATTTCCCGCGATGTTTGTTAAAAACGACCGTATCAAAGATGATGAAACAAGGTATCATTTATATGTATCAGTTTTCCGTCAAACGGAGGTTTAGCATGCTTGTAAGCGCAAAAGCCATGCTCCAGAGTGCCGAGAAGGGCCACTATGGCATCGGCGCATTCAACGAGAACAACCTTGAGTGGACCGCAGCAATCCTTGATGCAGCAGAAGAACTTCAGTCTCCTGTCATCATTCAGTGCACCAGCGGCGCAGCAAAGTGGCAGGTAAGCTACCGCGTTGTTGCAGATATGGTTCGTCGTCTTGTTGAGGACAAGAACATCACTGTTCCAGTTGCTCTCCACCTTGACCACGGTTCATACGAGGATGCATTCAAGTGCATCGAGGCTGGATTTACTTCCATCATGTATGACGGTTCTCACGAGCCTGATTTTGAGACCAACCTTAAGCGTACCGAAGAGGTCGTGAAGGCAGCTCACGCAAAGGGTATTTCTGTTGAGGCTGAGGTCGGCGGCATCGGCGGCACCGAGGACGGCGTTACCGCTAAGGGCGAGCTTGCTGATCCTGAGCAGTGCGCAAAGATTGCTGACCTGGGCGTTGACTTCCTTGCATGCGGCATCGGCAACATTCACGGTATCTACCCAGCTAACTGGGAGGGCCTCTCCTTCGATCAGCTCAAGGCTATCAAGGAGCGCGTTGGCGATCTTCCACTTGTTCTTCACGGTGGTACCGGTATTCCTGTAGAGCAGGTTCAGAAGGCTATCTCTATGGGCATCTCCAAGATCAACGTCAACACTGATCTTCAGCTTGTCTTTGCTGAGGCAACCAAGAAGTACGTTGAGGCTGGCCTTGTCGACGACGGCAAGGGTTACGATCCTCGTAAGCTTCTGAAGCCTGGTCGCGAGGCAATCATCGAGCGCACCAAGGAGCTCATCCGCGAGTTTGGTTCCGACGGTAAGGCTTGGAACTAACCTGCAGCATACGCTGGGCGCGCATCGAAGCGACGCACGCTCGCAGCTAATTAAAGAGACGGACCTGGATTTTCTCCAGGTCCGTTTTTTTGTTGGGCGCAGTATGCGCGAAAGACGTGCACTTAGCACGCCCTTCTCGCGAGAGGCGGTTGATGTGTTTGATGTGAGCCTGAATTTCTCGCCAAGTCTGAACGATTTGCCGGATTTGCTCACCATGTCTGAGTAATTTGCCTGTTTTTCTCGCCTTATCTGAGTGATTTTGTTCAGACTTGTTAAACAATTCAGGCTCGTTTCATGAAAGAGAAGTGCGCAAACTGCTTGATCCGGTTCGCATTTTAAACTAGTGTCAATTAACATGTAATGCTCATTTGCGTCATGCAACATGGAGAAGAATACTCAGTTAAATTATGGAATTCTAATTTTGTCACTTATTTGTCATGAAATTGATAAAGTACATTTATTTAAGTGGTCTAACCTTTGTAGCAGGACTTTTAAAAGATAGTATTTGAAGGTGTTTTTTATCTATCTGCGGAAATAACGTATTAATCAAATATTCGTAGGTTTTTGTTGTTTTGCCTATTTGATTTTTAGAAATACTATTTCCATATGGAATATTACCTTTCACATACATCTGCTCTACAAATTTATCGTGCTTTGCGAACACGGAGACACGAACTCTTAACTCATGGATTTAATGAGTATCTGAATAAGTTCAATTTAGATGCTAGACAATTACTGACCAAAGATGATATTCCTTATCGTGATTTGGTTAGAGCTATTAATACCGAGTTGCTAGTAGATTATGGTATTGAACTTAAAAATCCAGTTGAAATTACTGTGAGCAATAAAAAGAATTCCTGTGCTTATGAAGGAATTCGTTTTCATGTTGATACATGTGCTTCGCTTGACTCTGTAATAAAACTGAATATAAGCAGCTTTTCAGTTTTAATTTCATCTCCATTTGAATTACTGTTTCAAATGGCTTCTAAATTGAGTCTGTTAGAACTGGTGCTCCTCATTTCAGAATTCCAAGGACGTTTTGTTATTGATGCGTCAACAGGAGAATTGCAGTCAAATTGGTATTCACCTCTTTTCAAAAAGTCAGAATTACTTGCATATCTCAGCAAAAAGAAAGGTGCTAGATCTTTTAGAAAAGTAAAGGCTGCGGCAGATTTGTCTGTTGAAAATGCAGCTTCCCCGATGGAGATTAAACTTGCACTTCGAGCTTTAATGCCAGTGTATAAAGGTGGATATGCTATTCCATGCGTTGAGTTAAACAAAGAATTTGAGATACAAAACATGTCAGGTATCAAATCTCAAAAGAAAAATCGTGCAATTGACCTGCTTCTATCCAGTGGAGTATTGAATCCAAAAGGATCTCAAAATGTAGCGCTTGAATATAACGGATCTGTTCATGAATCGATTGAGATTGCAGGTAGAGACTACAAACGAAGTAATGAGCTTTTAGCTGCTGGCATAGAAGAGTTTGTAATTAGCAAAAATGAATATGACGACATTGTTTTTATGGACAATCTATTTAAAGTCATTCGCTCAAGGCTAAATTTATCGAGAAGACATACATCTTTAAAACAAAGGCAAATTGAAAGAGAGAAAAGAATTAAATTGTGGAAGGAGCTGGAAAAGATTTAGTAAGTCGGGCTTAAATCTGCAATGAAATTCTTCAAGGAATAGGAAATCAGAGCCTGAAAGTCATATCAAGTCTGAGTGAATTTACTCAGACTTGGTAAGAAAAACCGGCAAATCACTCAGACATGGTGAGAAAATCCGGCAAATTGTTCAGACTTGATGTAATTTTCAGGCTCGCACTCGGCGCACATCCAGCGCGTTGCCCGTGCGCACTTCTCGCGAGAAACCCGGTGCACTCCAGAACCCTCTTGCCATGAAAGTCCCACCGCACACGACAATAAAACCGCAGCTTGAACGCTTACTCAGCGGTAGGGTTGTCGGCGGGGGAGACGTGCATGTTGCCTTCGTTGCGGGCGATGTCCGCGAGCGTCTTGCTGTCCAGGAAACTGGAGGTCATGCGGCCAAGGTCTCGCCAGACATTGATGGTGGTGCAAGACTCCATCTGGGGGCAGAGTGTGGTGTTTGTGCAGTTCAGACAGTTAGCGGGGGCAAGATTGCCCTCGGCTGCACGGAGAATCTCGCCCAGCGTGTAGTCCTCAGGCTTGCGCGTGAGGCGATAGCCGCCGCCCTTTCCGCGCAGACTCTCGACGTAACCCGCCTTGTGCATCAAAGCAATGACCTGCTCAAGGTACTTGCGCGAGATATTCTGGCGCTCGGAAACATCGCCCAGCGAGACCCAGCCGTCGTGAACGGCCAGGTCAGCCATTGCGCGAAGCGCGTACATTCCCTTTGTAGAGAACATTCCGGCCACGGCTACTCGCCGTCCTCGGCACGCTCGCTGTCGACGCCGTCCTCGGCGCGCTTGCTCTCGGTGCCGTCCTCGGTGGTAGACGCACCGGCTGCGGTAGAACCACTGTTGTGAGCCTCGAGCATCTCCTCGAGCGTATGCCATGCCAGCTCAGCGCACTTAACGCGTGCGGGCATGTGAGCGATGTCGTGCAGAATGTTGGCATCTTCCAGCTGGTCAAGCACAGCCTCGTCGGTCTCTTCTCCGCGAATCATGCGTTCAAAGAGTTTGCAGAGCTCAATGGCCTCTTCTGGGGTGCGGTCAATCATCAGATCGCTCATAATGTCGGCCGATGCCTGAGAAATCGCACATCCGCTGCCCACAAAAGCAGCCTCGGCAATCTTTCCGTCCTCAATACGCACGGAAAACGTGAGCTCATCGCCACAAGAAGGGTTAACGCCCTCGTGGGAGATAGTTGGATTATCCATCTGGTATTTGTAATCGGGGTGAGAAACGTGGTCCATAAACTCAGCGTTATACAGGTCGTTTGCTGCCACTTATTTCAACTCCTTGTTTTATTTGTTGCTGACCGCGCTGCCAAAGATCTTCCACACCTGGTTAAGACCCTCGACGAGCTGGTCAATATCGTGTTTATCGTTGTAGAACGCAACGGATGCGCGGCAGGTACTGGATTCATGCAGCTCAATCAGAAGCGGTTCAGCGCAATGGTGACCAGCACGAATGCAAACGTTATTCATGTCTAGAATGCTCGAGACGTCGTGTGGATGAACGCCGCGCACGTTAAACGCCACAGCGCCCACGTGGTTTTGTCCCAGCTTAGAGCCAACGATGTCAACAAAGTCCAGCGTGCACAGCTGCTGTACCAAGTACCTGGCGAGAAGTTCTTCTCGCTTCTCGATCTTTGCCATGTCCAAGCCGTTGAGGTATTCGATAGCGGCGCCGGTAGCATAGATACCTGCGGCGTCCTGCGTGCCAGCTTCAAACTTCTCGGGAACAGGAGCCCAAACAGCGCTGGTTTCGGTGACGGAATCAATCATCTCGCCGCCGGTAAGGAACGGTGGCATGGCATCAAGCAGCTCAGCGCGACCCCAGAGCACGCCAATACCCATAGGCCCGCACATCTTGTGTGCAGAGAAAGCCAGCAGGTCGCAGTCAAGATCATGCACGTCAATAGGGATGTGAGGTGCGGATTGGGCGGCGTCAACAACCATGTAGGCGCCCATAGTGTGCGCGCGCTTGGCAATGGCCTTGATGTCATTGCGGGTGCCCAGTACATTGGAGACGTGTGTGACAGACACAATCTTTGCGCGCTCGGTGATCTTCGATGCAATCTCTTCAGGCGTAATCTGGTACTGCGAGTTCATGCGCAGGTACACCAGGTTAGCGCCGGTAGCTTTACAAATCTGCTGCCAAGGGATGATATTGGAGTGGTGCTCCATAATGGAAACAACCACGTCATCACCTGGCTTGAGCGCATAACGACCAAGGCTTGAAGCAACCAGATTAAGCGCCTCAGAAGTGTTGCGCGTAAAGATAATCTGCTGGCTTTCTGGCTTGCCGTTTTTATCGACAGCTCCAATGAACTTTGCAATTGAAGCACGAGCTCCCTCGATAGCTGCGGTTGCTTCCACACTCCAACGATACAATCCGCGCAAAGCGTTTGCGTTCATGGTCTCGTAGAAGCTAGACTGAGCCTCAATAACCGCGCGTGGGCGCTGAGAAGTAGCAGCGCTGTCCAAGTAAGCTACCTCAGGATTTGCTGCCAGAATTGGAAAATCTGCCTTGTAAGGGTTATTGGTAATTTGAGCAACTTCTGCGTCGGTCATTACGCGACACCACCTTTGCTGGAATCGGCTTCAGCGCCGGAATCCCTGCCATTGCTGCCAGCTAGGGAGTTGCCAGTCGCATCGTCACTAGCTGCAGCTTCGTCATAATCGTGAGCAATTTCTGCGCCCAGCTCAGTCTCACAACTCTCAACAGCCACGCGGTGGGAAATCTCCTCAGGCGCGTTGATGATGGCGTCTTCAAAGAGAGCGCGTATAAACAGCTGCTCAGCATCCTGGCGAGAAAGTCCTCGAGCTGCAAGGTAATCAAGCTGCTCAGGGGAGACGGATCCGATGGTAGCTCCGTGGTTACCAGCAACATCGTCCTCATCGCAGAGAATAACAGGCATGGTCTTGTTGACAACGTCGTCACCAAGAATCATGACCGTTTCAATCTCGTTGCCCTGGGCATCCTTTGCGCCGCGGACAAGATCGATGGTTGCGCGAAGCGTCTTCTTAGCTGCCTCGTTAAGGACGCCGGACTCAGTGAGCTGCGCGCGCGTAGAGGTGCCACGCATGCGTACCAGGTGGTTAATATCAAGCGTCTCTTCGTGAGTGGCGTGATAGCGATTGTTGAGGTCCAGGCGAGCTCGAGCGCCAACTAAGTTAGCGGTGAGTCCAAGACCGATGGTTGATCCACCCAGAGCGTACTGCTTAACGTCAACAGCCGCGTCCTGGTGAATCTCAAGGCCAACACTTTCAAGGTGCTGCTGGCCCTCGTTGACGCCAAGCATCTCAATAAGGTGCAGCTTGGCACCAGCCTCAACCACAATGCGGGTGAGCGCGGCGCTGGTTGGAAGCGCGTCGTTGTTCGCGTCGTTGCCTGCAGGTGCGTCGCCGCCGCCGCTCGCATCGCCTGCAAACGCAGCGATAACTACGGTAGCCTCAGCACCTTCGCGCACAATGACGCCGGTATTAGCACACTGATTTTGAGCTGCAGAAACAGCAACAACAATAGGCTCTTCTCGCTTGGTACGAGCGGGAACATTGTAGAAATCAGACTTGAATGCCTGTGACTCTACGTAGTCAGTAACCTCTTGGCCCATTCCACACTCAATGCGCTCAAAAAGGCGAGGCAGAGGCAGGTACACTGTGCCTGCATCAGCGTGATTAGGGACGGTAACCGACAGTGAGTTAGCGCGTAGACGGTTCCATGTCTGAGCTGCAGGAACGTTGGCGCGATTAATCAAAACGTTATCCATTAGCCAATCGCTCCTTCCATCTCAAGTTTGATCAGATTATTCATCTCAACGGCGTACTCCATAGGGAGCTCCTTTGAGACAGGGTTTGCAAATCCGTTGACTACCATGGTGCGAGCCTCAGCCTCAGAGCAACCACGGCTCATCAGGTACAAAACGGTGTCATCAGAAATGCGGCCAATAGTTGCCTCGTGACCAATCTGAGCAGTTGCATTGCGGACATCCATCTCTGGGATGGTGTCGGAACGGCTGATGTTATCCAACATCAGCGACTGGCAAGAGAACGCCACGCGAGCGTTTTCTGCCTTGCGACCAACGGTAACTGCAGAGCGGAAGGTATTGACGCCGCCATCCTTAGAGATGGATTTGGTGTCAACGTTTGCCGAGTTGTTGGAGCCGTTGATAATAACCTTGCAGCCTGTATCCAGGTCCTGTGTAGCACCTGCAAAGGTGATACCGGTAAATTCGCAGTTAGAGGAATCGCCGTTCATGATGGTAGAAGGGTAGAGGTAGGAAACGTGGCTACCAAAAGAGCCCGAGACCCACTCCATCTTTGCATTGCTGCCAATGATGGCGCGCTTGGTGTTGAGGTTGTACATGTTCTTGGACCAGTTTTCGATGGTCGAGTAACGCAGACGTGCCCCATCCTTAACAAAGAGCTCAACAGCTCCTGCATGGAGGTTTGCTGCGTAGTATTTAGGTGCGGAGCAGCCCTCAATAAAGTGCAGGTCAGCGCCTTCCTCAACAATAATAAGCGTGTGCTCAAACTGGCCAGCGCCCTGAGCGTTCAGTCTGAAGTAACTCTGAAGCGGGTAGTCCAGAGTGACATTTTTAGGAACATAGACAAAAGAACCGCCAGACCACACGGCATAGTGCAGAGCCGCAAACTTGTGGTCTGAAGGAGGAATCAGCTTGCCAAAGTACTCTTTAACAACAGGCTCCCACTGCGGATCGTGTAGAGCATCCTCAATGGTGGTGTAAATAACACCCTGCTCAGCAACTTCCTCACGCATGTTGTGATAGACAATCTCGGAATCGTACTGAGCACCAACACCAGCAAGGCTCTCTGCCTCTGCCTGTGGAATGCCCAGACGATCAAAGGTATCCCTAATATCCTCAGGTACGTCGTCCCAGCTATTTGCCTGCTGAGTCTTTGGCGAGACATACGTGGAGATATGGTTCAAATCCAAACCTGCAATAGAAGGTCCCCAGTTGGTGGCCATCTGGCGCTGGTGATAGGTTTCCAGAGCCGACAACCTCATCTGGAGCATCCACTCGGGCTCTTCTTTTTTCTCGGAAATAGCACGCACAATTTCTGGCGTAAGGCCATCATCGTAGCGCTCGTAACCCTCTTCGGACTTGGTGAAGTCGTAGAGCGAGCGGTCTACATCAGCGACCTCAGATCGCTTCTTCTCGCTCACTAGTTAGCACCGCCCTCATCAGTCTGGTTCTCAAAACGCTCAAAGCCCTCGTGGTCAATCTGATTGATGAGGTCTGCAGAACCATCTGCTACTAGGTGACCCTTAACCATAACGTGAGTACGGTCAATCTCAAGACGCTCAAGAATGCGGGTGTTGTGGGTAATGATGAGCAGCGAACCGTCGCAGGTCTCACGATAGGCCTGAATGCCCTTTGAAACAACGGAAAGTGCATCAACGTCCAAACCAGAGTCAGTCTCGTCGAGAATGGCAAGTTTAGGCTGGAGCAGCAAAAGCTGGAGCATCTCAACCTTTTTCTTCTCACCACCAGAGAAGCCAACGTTAAGCTCACGCATCAAGAAGCCCTGGTCAAGTTCAAGCTGATCAGAAATCTGTCCAACACGCTGACGGAACTGACGAGCAGTCATCTTAAGCTCAGGGCGCATCTGTGTAATGGTACGCAGGAATGAATAAAGAGGAACGCCAGGAACCTCAACAGGTGCCTGGTAGGAGAGGAAGATGCCCGCAAGGGAGCGCTTATCTGCAGCAAGCTCAGTTACATCCTCGCCGTTAAAGATAAGGGAACCATCGGTAATCTTATAGGTAGGATCACCCATAATGACGCGGCCAAGTGTTGATTTACCTGCGCCGTTAGGTCCCATCAGAACGTGAGCCTGGCCATCGCCAATGCTCAGATTAATTGAATGCAGGATGGATTTCTCCTCGGTACCTGCGGAAATTCCGTTTACACGGAGTAGCTCAGTTGCCATAAATCTCTCTCCAAATATCTCTACGTGCAAGCACGTGATACGTTTGTGACTAGCTAGATGTCAGCTCTAGGGCGAGCAAAACCTTTGTGCTAGTGCGGTTTTGTGATAAAGGCAAACGCCAATGTCACTGACGTTTTTGTCATACCCCAAAATCCGCTAATTCATACTAAATGGTAGGAATTAAAAAGCAACCCTCACATACGCACTTTTTCACGTTTTCTAGAAAATAATCGGATTTTTTCATAGGTTTCAAAAGTTATGAAAGCTTTTCTGTGCCAGAGTTGCCGCTCACGGGTAAACTAGAAGCGTCTATGTTCTAACAAGGAGGATTCATGGGTCAGAGAATTCAAGGTACCGAAGATCTTTACGGCGGCTATATGCGCTCTTGGGAGCATATGCAAGATGTTGCCCGCCATCTGTTTGGTACTTACGGCTTTGACCGCATTGAGACTCCTGCACTTGAGCAGGTAGATACCTTTGTTCACGGTATTGGTGAGTCCACCGACGTCGTACGCAAAGAGATGTTCCGCGTTTTTTCAGGCGCGCTACTTGATGATTTGCTGGCTGCCGGTAATGAGTCCGGTCTTAAGCCTCGTCAGCGCATGGCTATGCGTCCTGAGGGAACTGCTGGTGTGGTTCGTGCTGCCATTGAGCACAACTTTGTGCCACAGGGAGGAACTCCTGCAAAACTTTGGTACGCCGAGTCAATGTTCAGGGGAGAGCGCCCGCAAAAAGGCCGTCTGCGTCAGTTCCACCAGGTAGGTGTTGAGTGGCTTGGAGCCTCTGATCCAGCTGCCGATGCAGAGTCCATCATCATGTTGATGAAGTTTTACGAGCAGATGGGTTTCTCGCCAGCTGATATGAAGCTCATGATTAACTCCATGGGTGATGCGGAGTGCCGTCCTGCATATCGCGAGAAGGTCAAGCAGTTCATTCTTGATCATAAGGATGAGATGTGTGAGGACTGTCTTGAGCGTGCAGAGATTAATCCGCTGCGTGCGTTTGACTGTAAAAACGAGAGTTGTCATGCAGTCATGAAGGATGCTCCACTGATTTCTGACAACCTGTGTGATGATTGTCGTGCTCACTATGAGCAGGTCAAGGCATATCTGGATGCTGCAGGTATTTCATACGTTGAGGATCCAACGCTTGTTCGTGGCCTGGATTACTACACACGTACTGTCTTTGAGGTAGAGATTCCAAACGCTGGTGTTGGCGCCATTGGCGGTGGCGGTCGTTATGACGGTCTTGTTGAGCTTGAAGGTGGAAAGCCAACTCCAGGCGTTGGTTTTGCTGTAGGCTTTGAGCGTATTATGCTGGCACTGGAGGCTCTTGGTATTGCGGCTGAACCCGCAGCTCCAAGCTGTGTGTATGTTGCTTGTGCAGGTACTGAGCAGGCTCCTGTTGTATTTGATGCCGTCTTGGCACTGCGTGAGGCTGGCATTAGATGCGAGGCTGATCGTACTGGACGTTCACTGAAGGCTCAGTTTAAGCAGGCAGACAAGATGGGTGCAACACTTTGTGTGGTCATTGGCCCAGATGAGGTTGAGGCCGGCACGGTAACTCTTCGTAACATGGAATCTCATGAGCAGGTTCAAGTGCCCGCTGACCAGCTTGTTTCTGAGGTTATCACAAGACAGTAATCAATAACATTAATGTTAGATTAAGCCCTCTCATGTCTTAGGCGTGAGAGGGCATCTTATTAAGCAACTTTTACAGCAGGAAGACTTGCAGTCGCATTCGTTGTATCTTCGTCCTGCACGCGTGGCCATGCGCAGCTACGAACATCGTCAGAGCATGCGCAGCTACGGACATCGTCGGAGGTGAGGCCAAGCCAACGAGCGCGGTGGCCGTCAATCTTAGCTGGGCGGCGATGGAGCCACAGAGAAATTCCCAGAGTCCAAAGAGGCAGCAAATAGAGGAAGCTTGCAGCTAGAAGGCTCATTGAAGGTGCACCAATTGCAGAGAGTACCGAGATGTTTGAGATGGACCACGGTACCAGAGGAGCAAGAATTACAGCGCTATTCTCGATATCCAAAGCAAGGGCGCTTGAAGAGTCCTCTGCGTTCTCGCACAAATCGTTTGTCAGCATAATGGCCAAGGTCTGGTTGCAAGAAACCATTGAAGTAAACATGCTGGTAATCAGAACGCCAAAGAAAGGTGTGGAGTTATCGGAGAGGTCAGCTACCAGCTGGCACATACGGCGAAGCAGTCCAGTTGTCTGGAAAAGACCAGCGTAGCTTGAAGAAATGGTCACGATTGTTAAGACATTCATCATGGAGAAGACGCCGCCACCATTAACCATGTTTGCAACGGTAGCTCCTGGAGCGCGAAGGCCAAAGAGCAGAATGACGGGCAGATCTGCAAGCGGAACGCGCTGGATGGTGACACACAGAATGCAGGCCAGTACCAGGCTGGATGCCATGGTCACAATGACATCAACCTTAAGAAGCGAGAAAACAATTACAAGAAGTGCTGGTGTAAGTGAAATCAAAGAAAGCCTAAAGGAACGGCTCAGAAGACCAGTAATATCGGGGATAGTTCCCGTGTTTGCCATGAAGAAGTCCCAAGCCACGTAGATAACACATGCAGCAATAAAAGGCACCACGCTGGTACGAAGCATGCGGTTAATGTTCTTGGATAGATTGGTATCGGTGAGTTGCGAAACAAGGATTGCGCTGGTAGACATGGGTGAGCAACGATCACCAAAGTAGCTACCTGCAAGAACAGCGCCACCAATAAAGAACTCACTTGCTCCAATTGCCTTACCAATAGACATGCAGATGATACCCATGGTTGCAGCGGTACCAAATGCGGTGCCCAAAAGCATGGACATCATGGTGCAGAGTAAGAAGGTAGCCAGAATAAAGACAGAAGGAGAAATAAGAGAAGCAGAAATACTGACAATCTCTGGAATGGTTCCAGATGCACGCCATGCCGCACTCATAGCACCAACAACAGCAAACAGCGCAATGATTGTTTTAACTTCCCAGACAGACTCAAAGGCTGCTAAAAGAAGCTTTTTTGCAGAGATTTTGCGAGAGAGTCCGTACCCAAAAAAGAGGAAGAAACCAATGGTCAAAATAGATGTAAGGGGAAAAGATAGGGCTGTACCTACGATGAGCATCACCGCAAAGGCACTTAGTACTATTAGCTCTACCATGCATCCACTCCAAACGAATTTCTTATGTAAATAGAGTAGGCAACTAAAAAGTTGAAGTCCAACTGTTTTCAATGGTTATAATTACAAGTAATTTTTGTAATACAGTGGGAGCAAAAATGAATTTTCAAACCATGGATTATTTTGTTGCCGTTGCAGAAGAAAAGAGCTTCACCAAGGCTGCTGAGCGCCTGAGTGTAACGCAGCAAACGCTCTCGGCAAATATTGCGGCAGCAGAAAAAGAACTTGGCTCTAAGCTGCTAGAACGTACGGTCCCGCTGTCGCTCACGTTTGCGGGAGAAGAGTTCTTGCGCTATGCCCGTAGGTTCCAGGCGCAACGTCGCGCTATGGATCAAGAGTTTCTTGATATTGCAGGCAACGAACGAGGTCGCTTGCGTGTTGGCGTCACTGCTACACGAGGTCACATCATCATGCCGCGCTCCATTGCCGCTTTCCAAAAATTGCATCCAAATATCTCCATTGAGCTTGACGAGGGCGAGAATGACGAGCTGGTTGAGTGGCTGTCCGAAGGCCAACTTGACTTGATTGTTGCAACCGTCAATTCCACATCATATGACCTGGTTGTTAAAAAGCTGTTTGACGAGAAGATCGTTCTAGTAGTATCTCAAGCGCTTCTTGAATCTCTATATGCAGATAACGTTGGCTCGGTTGTCTCGCAAGTCAAAAAGACGGGAAAGCTTACAGCCCTGGAAGCCTGTCCCTTCCTAACGGTGGGCAAGCGAGACATTGCAGGTAGTTTTGCTCGCCATGCGTTTGCTGCGTCGGGCATTTCTCCCACTATCAAGGTTATGTCCAGAAACTCCGAGACGCTTTTAGCACTTGCCATGAGAGGTGTTGGCGCCTGTTTCTTGCCATCTGAGCTGGTTGCCTCTTCCTACTATGACTTTGAAACTTCTGGCCTTCACATTATTGAGCTGGGAAAAGAGATGTCGTATTCGGTCAGCGTTGCTTGGCGACGCACCGATCATGTGTGGAGCACAATTGAGTCATTT
>CAKARX010000020.1:0-17756 GCA_916720745.1 uncultured Atopobium sp. | reverse complement strand
CCTGCAGGTTCGCGTTCAGCCTCTCTGGAGACGTGATGCCAACGAGATTAAGCGCCTGGGTTACTCAACTGAGGACTAGTTGTGCCTGGTAGAAAGACAACGCGTCTTAAAGCAATTGTGCTTGATAGAACAAAACTCGCTGAGCAAGACCTTATCTTAACCATGCTCTCCGATTCGGGAGAAGAGCGTCGTGCAGTCGCCAAGGGCGCAAGAAAGCCAGGCGGCCGCTTTGCTGCTCGCGTTGAATTGTTTTGTGAGCTAGACGTACTGCTGGCAGAAGGTCGCTCGCTTGATATCTTGTCCGAGGCAACCTTGCTTGAGCCGCACGCAATGCTTCGAGGCGATCTCTCTAAGGTGGCAGCCGCGTCAGCTATCTGTGAAGTCGCACGTCTTTCGTGTATCGACGGCGTTGAAGACGCGTTTCTCTATCCGTTACTTTCACGTGCTCTCGGAGCTTGCGAAGAGGTAGCTGACGAGAAACACTTAGATCTTGTTGTTGCTGCTTATGTGTTTAAGGTTTTGGCACATGAAGGCTGGCGTCCTGAGTTGGAATCGTGCATTGCCTGTGGAGATGAAGCTCTGACATACTTCTCGCCAGCTGCTGGCGGTGCATTGTGTGGAAGTTGTGCGCATGAGATTGAGGGCGCTATTGAAGTAACTCCACTCGAGCTCTCGTGGTTATCGTCACTTCTGAAACTTACCTTTGACCAGCTTGTTGTTGCAGAAATTGCTCCAGAAACTGCGCTCTTTTTGCTCACAAGCGCGCATATTTGGGCAGCCACACACCTTGAGGTGCGTCTCAAGGCATTTGAATTTCTGCTGAGTATCTAGTTGAAGTGGATTTTTACTAGCAAAGTTCACCAGTAACTGGTATCCTCTTGTAGGTTATTTCCTTGTTCTTAGGGGCTAGTCACTGCCGGCTACCTTCTCAGTACAAGGAGTATTCAACGCGAAAGGCGGTTTATTATGGCAGTAACTAAGGATCGTAAGGCTGAGCTCATCAAGCAGTACGGCAAGGACGAGAAGGACTCCGGTTCCGCACAGGTTCAGGTTGCTCTTCTTACTGAGCGTATTCGTCAGCTCACCGACCACATGAAGTCCCACCAGAAGGACTTCCACACTCGTCGTGGTCTTCTGATGCTCGTTGGTAAGCGTCGTCGTCTTCTTTCTTACATTAAGTCGAACGACATTGAAGAGTACCGTACTCTTATTGCTTCCCTGGGTATCCGCGACAACATCCAGTAAGTTGGCTTTTTAGGGCGCCGTCTGGCGCCCTTTATGTTTGAGGCCCGTTTGCAATGGGGCAAACGGAGATAGAAGAGGAAAGAAATGACTAAAGTAACTCACGAATTTGACCTCTATGGTAAGCACTACACCCTTGAGGCTGGTGAGCTCGCAAAGCAGGCAACTGGTGCCTGTATCGTTAAGTGTGGCGATTCCACCGTACTTCTCACTGCAGTGG
The DNA here is from genome assembly GCA_916720745.1 of uncultured Atopobium sp. Lineage (GTDB taxonomy): Bacteria > Actinomycetota > Coriobacteriia > Coriobacteriales > Atopobiaceae > Lancefieldella. Next base: position 16,294 of record CAKARX010000020.1, on the reverse strand, counting down.
TTTCCAAGGAGCGTAAGGATTACGACTTCTTCCCACTGACTGTTGATTTTATTGAGAAAATGTACGCAGTTGGTCGTGTTCCTGGTGGATACCTTAAGCGTGAGGCTCGTCCATCCGAGAAGGCAACCCTTACTGCTCGTATGATTGACCGTCCTCTGCGTCCTTCCTTCCCAGAAGGTTTCCGCAATGAGGTTCAGATTGTCGCAACTTCTCTTGTTGCTGATCAGGTAAATGCTGTTGATACCATCTCTGTCATGGGCGCATCTGCTGCTCTGGCTGTTGGTGGCGTTCCTTTTGAGGGACCACTTGCGTGCGTCCGTATTGGTCGCAACGCTGATACCGGTGAGTTCCTGGTTAACCCAACCTACGAAGAGCGCGATCACTCTGATCTTGACCTTGAGCTTGGAGGCTCTTCAACCTTCATTTCCATGCTTGAGGCTGGCGCAGATGAGATCTCCGAAGAGGACATGCTCTCTGCTATGGCATTTGGCCAGGAGGCAATTGCAGCATTCTGCGAGGAGCAGAAGAAGTTCATTGCTAAGTGGGAAGAGGTTAACGGTCCTATCGTTAAGCGCGAGTACATCCTTGACGAGCCAATCGCTGAGGTTCACGACCGTATCTTTGCTTACTACGATCAGATGAGCGCTGCTCTTAAGGATGCTGACAAGCAGTCCCGTATGCAGAAGGTTGCTGACTTGATGGACGAGATCAAGGCTCAGTTCACCGAGGAGGAGCAGGAGCTTTGGAGCCGCGCTATTGCAGTTGAGCTCAAGGCTCTTGAGAAGCACGCAATGCGCGTTATGGTTGTTGAGACCGGCGAGCGTGTTGACGGCCGTGTGGCTAACGAGATTCGTCCAATCATGGTCAAGCCTGATTACCTGCCACTTGTTCACGGCTCTGGTCTTTTCCAGCGTGGTCAGACTCAGGTTCTCTCTATTTGTACACTTGGCATGCTCAACGAGTGGCAGCGTCTTGACACCATTGAGCCAATGGACGGCAAGCGCTACATTCACCACTACAACTTCCCACCGTTCTGCACCGGTGAGACTGGCCGTATGGGCAGCCCAAAGCGCCGTGAGATTGGTCACGGAGCTCTTGCAGAGCGCGCACTTCTGCCTGTTATTCCTTCTGAGGAAGAGTTCCCTTACACCATCCGCGTTGTCTCTGAGGTAATGGAGTCCAATGGTTCTTCTTCCATGGCTTCTACCTGTGGTTCTACGCTTTCCCTTATGGATGCAGGCGTTCCTCTAAAGCGTCCTGTTTCTGGTGTTGCAATGGGTCTTATCCAGGAGAACGGCAAGACTGTTGTTCTTACCGATATCCAGGGTCTTGAGGACTTCCTTGGCGACATGGACTTTAAGGTCTGCGGTACTGCCAAGGGTATTACTGCAATGCAGATGGACAACAAGGCAACTGGTCTTACTCCAGAAATTCTGCGCAGCGCACTTCTCCAGGCTCAAGAGGGCCGCATGTTCATCTTGAACAAGATGCTTGAGCAGATTCCTGCACCTCGTACTGAGACTAAGGAGACCGCTCCACAGATCATCTCGCTTTCTATTCCAACCGATAAGATTCGCGACGTCATTGGCTCTGGTGGCAAGGTTATCCGCGGTATCCAGGAGGATACAGGCGCAACCGTTGACATCCAGGAGGACGGTACTGTCTTTATCGCTGGTACTAACGGTGCTGCCGAGGCTGCTGCAGAGCGCATCAAGGCTATCGTCAAGGTTCCAGAGGTAGGCGAGGAGTACACTGGTCGCGTTGTTGGTCTCCAGCCATTCGGCGCTTTTGTTGAGCTCCTTCCTGGCAAAGACGGCCTGCTTCACATTTCCCGCGTTGCACAGGGACGTGTCGAGAAGATCGAGGATGTCCTGGCTGTTGGCGATGAGGTCAAGGTCAAGGTCCTTGAGGTAGACGAGAAGGGCAAGATTTCTCTTGACCGTCTTGATAAGCCAGAGGCACCACAGGTCGCTCCAAAGAAGGAGCGCGAGGAGCGTCGCCCACGTCGTCAGAACGACAACGGCAACTCTGAGCGCAGACAGCCACGCCGTCACCACGACGCATAAGCTACGCTCAAACTCAAAGGGTTTCTCGCCACGCGAGACCTTATACACATGAGATAGTAAAGAGAGCTTCGATGTATGTCGGAGCTCTCTTGTTATTCTGTTGAGATTTTGATTCTTTGGGAATATATAGCGTAATACGTGCTGATTTTTTATATAATTAAACAACATGTAGATTTTGCAAAAAGTCTTGTAGACGGCCCTTTGGGTTGCGTCTGTTATAGAAAGTTGTTTTGAAAGGAAAGTTTTTTAATGCCTAAGAAAGACCCAGCTCTTAAAGTCATTCCTATGGGTGGACTTGATGGCATTGGCAAGAACATGACCGTTTTTGAATACGGTAATGATATGGTGCTTGTTGATGCTGGTTTAATGTTCCCAGATGACGAACAGCCTGGTATTGACCTAGTTTTGCCAGACTACACCTACGTACTTGAAAATGAAGATAAGCTTCGTGGTATTTTGATTACCCACGGTCACGAGGATCACATTGGTGCTCTTCCGTACCTGCTTATGGATCTTACTCGTAAAGTGCCAATCTATTCCAGTAAGCTCTCGCTTGGCTTTATTGAAGGCAAGCTTGCTGAGCACAAGATTGTGGGCACTAAGCTTCGCGAGGTTACCGATGGCTCAAAGGTCCAGCTTGGCGCCTTTGACATCACGTTCTTCTCGATGACCCACTCTATTCCTGCGGCTTTTGGTATTCATATGAAGACTCCTGCAGGAACGCTTATTCACTCCGGTGACTTTAAGCTTGACCAGACTCCTATTGATGGCGTACGTCCAAACTACGCTGCTATCACCAAGTTTGGCTCTGAGGGCCTTGACCTGCTGTTGTCTGACTCAACAAACGCCAATCGCCCCGGTATGACTCCATCTGAGGCTTCCGTTGGTGCGGCGCTTCGTCACATCATCAAAAATGCAACCGGTCGCGTCTTTGTTGCGTCGTTCTCAAGCCACATTCACCGCCTGCAGCAGGTGTGCGATGCCTCTGTTGCGGTAAAGCGTAAGGTTGTTGTTACGGGCCGCTCTATGATTACCAACACTAAGGTTGCGCGAGAGCTTGGCTACCTCAATATTGCCGATAAAGACATCATTGATGCGTACGACGTTGATAAACTTGCAGATGATCGCATTGTTGTTCTCTGCACTGGTTCTCAGGGAGAGCCTCTGAGTGCTTTGGCACGTATGGCAAATGGAGAGCACAAGTCGCTTTCCATTCGTCCTCAGGACACTGTAATCATCTCTGCAACTCCTGTTCCAGGTAACGAGAAGAGCGTTCAGTCCATCATCAACGCTCTCTCTAAGATTGGTTGTGAGATTTACGACAAGTCAAAGGCACTTGTCCACGTTTCCGGCCATGGTAGTCAGGAAGAGCTCAAGCTTATGCTGGGTATGGCTCGTCCAAAGAACTTTATGCCAGTCCACGGTGAGGCTGTTCACCTGCGCGCTCACGCAGAACTTGCTCAGCAAATGGGCGTTCCTGCTAACCGCATTTTCATTCTTGATAACGGCGACACGCTTGAGATGAGAAACGGCAAGGTCACGCGTGGTAAGACGGTTGAGTCTGGCGTAGTCTACGTCGATGGCCTCTCTGTCACCGACGCTAATCCTGTTGTTCTTCGTGACCGTCAGCGTCTTTCCCAGGACGGCATTGTCACCGCTGTAGTAACCCTTGTTGGTCGCAATCTCAAGCCAGGTGTTGTTGAGATTTCTGGCCGTGGTGTTTCCTTTGCTGATGATGATGAGCTCATGAATGACGCACAAAATCTTGTGAGAAATTCAATTGAAAAGGCCTCTAAGTCCGAAGGCGCAAACATTGAAGCAATGAGAAAGAGCGTTCGTAATGCCCTTTCTAACTTCCTTTGGAGCAAAACTCGTACTCGACCAATGGTTATTCCGGTCATTATGGAGGTATAGGCCCAATGCCCTCTAAACGCACTTCAAACGTAGCAAAAAGAAATTCTAGAAACGCCGCTTCTACCCAGGCAGTAGGCTTGACCCCACTGCAGAACGACATCATTGGTGTTGTTCTTGCAGTGGTTGCTATTGCCATGTTTTTGTCTATTATTGTCCCTTCTAACGCTGTTATTACCAGCGCGATGGGTCATGGACTCAAACTTTGCTTTGGTACGGGAGCGCTTCTTTTTCCCATTGCAGTTTTTGTCTTTGCTATGACCTTCTTTATGCGTGACGATCAGGGAATCTCTACGCGTATTGCTATTGGTCTAACACTGGACGTTCTTGCTGCCCTTGCTCTTATTTCACTTAACTTCCCAGGTGCCGAGTCTGCTCCAGACATGCTTTTAGGCACAAAAGTCCTTGAGGCTGCTGGTGGCTATGTAGGTGGCGGTATTGCTTGGGTTTTGCTGCGCTTTGTTGGTCGCGTGGTGGGCAATGTCCTATTAGTTGGCTTTATCATTGCTGGCGTTGTTATCTGTGGCTTCTCCATTTCTGACATGGTTGAGCGCGTGAGCTTCCGCCTGGATGAGGCGCGCGAGAATCATCGCTACCGCAAAGAAGAGCGTGCCCTTGCAAAAGAAGAGGCACTCTTTGCCGCAAATGCCCCACAACCTGCAAAGAAGCAGGGTAGACGTGGTTCCAACAACCAGTCTTCTCTCTTTGATGAGACCGGTGAAGGGGAGACCACGTATCTGGGCAATCGCAAGACTTCTGTCATCAAACGTGACGCCCGTCTTTACGAGGAAGAAGAGGCGCAAGAGGATGCAGGTGATGCTCCTACTACACTCATTGATAGGGCTAAGAACAAGCTGCGTCCTAAGAAGAATGACCAGCTAGATGATGCAGTTGTCGAGAAAAATGATGCCGCTGTAGCCGAGGTTGCTCCTACCACAAAACAGGCTAAGCCTAAGAGCAAGGCTAAAACTACGCCCGATTTTCTCGCCACACCGGACCAGCTCAAAAGGCCTGGCGATGACGATGAGTCGTATGAGTTACCACCATTTAGCATCCTGAAGTCAAACAAGAACTCGGCCACTTCTGCCGTAAGCGATGATGAGCTTGAAGCTACCGCACAGAGACTCCAGGCTACGCTTGAGGAGTTTGGCCTCTCCAGCCAGGTAGTAGGCTGGACCGCCGGTCCTTCTGTTACTACGTTTAAGATTTCGATGGGCGAGGGCGAGCGCGTCAACAAGATTACTAATCTTGAGGACGATATTGCGCTTTCTCTTGCTGCAAAGTCTGTTCGTATTTTTGCGCCAATTCCTGGTACTTCTTTGGTTGGTATTGAGATTCCTAACGAGAAAGCCCAGGCAGTCAATTTGGCTGACGTTCTACCTTTTGCAAAGGGTGGTCCTCTTGAGTGTGCCTTTGGTCGCGATTCTGAGGGTAAGCCAATTGTTGTTGACCTTGCCAGCCTTCCTCACTTGCTGGTAGCAGGTACTACCGGTTCTGGTAAGTCTGTCCTGCTCAACGCTATTGTCATGTCTATGCTCATGCGCGCAACTCCTGAGCAGGTTCGCCTTATTATGGTTGACCCAAAGCGCGTTGAGTTTACGGGTTACGCTGGTCTTCCTCACCTGTATGTTCCAGTTGTTACCGAGCCAAGGCAGGCAGCAAGTGCGCTTCAGTGGGGCGTCACCGAGATGGAGCGCCGCCTGAAGGTATTTGAGCACTACAAGGTTCGTGACATTAAGACGTACAACAGAAACGTTGATGGCGATAAATACGCTGATATGGAGAACCCTCCAAAGCACATGCCATACTTTGTTATTGTCATCGACGAGCTTGCTGACCTTATGATGGTTGCGGGCAAAGACGTTGAGTCTTCCATTGTCCGTATTGCTCAGCTTGGTCGTGCTGCAGGTATTCACCTGATTGTTGCAACACAGCGTCCTTCTGCTGACGTTGTAACTGGTCTGATTCGCGCAAACATTGATAACCGCGTTGCGCTTTCTGTTGACAACTCTTTGAACTCCCGCATTATTCTGGACCAAAAGGGCGCTGAGCAGCTGCTGGGTAAGGGTGACATGCTGGTTAAACTCCGTGGTAAGAAGCCTAATCGTGCACAGGGTTGCTGGGTCTCTGACGAGGAGATTGAGGAGACCGTTAAGTACATCCGCACTCAGCGCGTGGCCGAATATCACGACAACATTTTGACCGTTGCAACTCCAACACAGACTGATGGCGTTGGAGGAGTTGGCGGAATGGCGCAGGCAGACGATCCACTTATTTGGGAAGCTGCGCGCATAATTGTGGATTCTCAGCTAGGTTCTACATCTAGTTTGCAAAGAGCGCTCTCTGTTGGGTATGCTCGTGCTGGTAGAATTATGGATATGCTTGAGGCAAAGGGTGTTGTTGGCCCTGCTAACGGATCAAAGCCTCGAGAAGTTCTTATTGATAAAGAAGCTCTTGAAGAGCTCAAAGTTCAAGACGCTGCCTATAGGGAGGTAGAGTAAGCATGCCACGCCCTCGTTTTAGTGAGATGCTCGTAGAACGTAGACGTCAACTCGGACTTTCTATCACGCAAGCATCAAAGATTCTTCGCCTCAAGGAGCAGGCACTTATTGCTTTTGAGGAAGGCGATTTTGAGAACATGCCGCAGAGTGGTTATGCTCAGGGCATGCTTTCTTCGTATGCTCGCTACCTGGGACTCAATCCGCGTGAGATCGTAGACCTCTTCCAGGAAGAGAGCTACGAGTTTGAAAACGGCACCTATTCTCATGAGCTGCGTCGTCGTACGCGCGATACCCAGTCTGGCCGTGGTATTGCTGGTTATGATGTCGTAAACGAGTCCGGTAGCAGGCCAAAGGCATACGTACAGTACCACGGTCTTCTCCCCACATCGGGAGGCCCTGCTGGCGATATGGGCGCATTTGCAACTACCTCTGGTGTTCGCTCCAGGCAAACCGGTGTGCCTCTGGGTGCTCAGGCATCTGAAGAGGACGCTGGCGGTTACTCATATTCTCGCTACGCCACAGGTCATGCGTATAACGCTGGTATTGAAGAGGCTTCTCGCCAGAAGACCATGGCAAGTCGTACACGTGGTGGCGTTCAGCGCAGACGTGTAGGTATTGCGGGCGTTAGCATGCCAGCTTATAAAGACGATGTAACCAGAAGAACTGTTGCTCCAAGCGATTACACCGATGACCTTCGCTATGACAATGTAACTGATCCTTATGAGCGAGCATCTACTATTTCCGGTCGCCGTGGCTCTAGAAATATTGCGCAGGTAGATAGGCCTAATGTTCGTCGTCGCCAGCCATCTAGCGCCGCCGCTCAACAGCGCCGTGCTCCTCAAAGACCAGGCGTTATGGGAGCGCTTCAGAATTATTTCTCTGATACGGGCCGCACCATTGCCACCGTATTTGCTCTTGTTGTTGTGATCATTACTGCCGTTTTGCTGTTTAGCGTTCGTTCCTGCATGACAGCTCGCACTACGCCTACTACAACTAAAACGGTAAGCGTTAACAACTCAACATCCGATTCTTCTAAGAATTCCACTACTACAAATAGCAACACGGACACCTCTAAGAAGGATTCTACTGATACTTCTAAGAGCACCACTACAACTGAGCCAAAGAAGGAAGAGACTCCTAAGCAGACTACCGTAGTGGTTACTGTTGCAGATGGTCAGACAAGCTGGGTTGAGATTACCGTTGACGGCAAGAGTGTTGAGGCTGATGCTATTACCGGCCCATGGTCTCAGACATACACCGTCACTGATTCCATGAACGTTCTTGCAGGTACACCTGGCGCTGTTGCGGTTACCGTTAATGGCACTGCTAAGCCATTTGATGCAAATGCCTCAGGTATTGGTACCTTGACCATTCAGGGCACTAAGCCTGCTGACGGTACTGCAGCAAATGCTTCTGGAACTCAAACAAACAGCACGTCAACTACTACTACCGGTGGAACTTCTGGCACCACTAACAACCAGAATTCCAACAGCAATTCAAACAATAACTAAACGCCATGGGGCGAGAAGTTCTTCTCGCCCTGAATATACGGAGGGGAAATGGCTAAAGAATCAAGCTTTGACGTTGTGTCTGAAGTAGACATGATGGAAGTTGATAATGCATTTCAGCAGGCAGCTCGTGAGCTTACCCAGCGCTACGATCTAAAAGATTCTGGCGCAACTCTTGAGCTTTCTAAGAAAGAAGGCAAGTTCACTATTGAGGCTCCTGCAGACTTTGTAGCATCTCAGGTGAGGGATGTTCTTGGATCTAAGCTGGTAAAGCGTGGAATTGATCTTACTGCTATTCGTTGGGGAGACCCCATTTCTGCAGCAGGCTCTACCGTGCGTCAGATTGGCTCAATTGTTTCTGGAATTGACCAGGAAACAGCCAAGAAGATTGCTAAAGATATTCGTGATATGAAAGTTAAGGCTAAGGCAACCGTTGAGGGCGATAAGCTGCGTGTTTCTAGCGCTTCTCGCGATGTTCTTCAGTCTGTGATTGCAAGCCTTAAGGAGAAAGACTATGGCCAGCCCCTCCAGTTCAACAACTATCGATAGGGGCTATAACGTCCTATACATCACGTTAGGATGCGCTAAAAACGAGGTTGATACAGACCGCATGCGTGCGCGTCTTTTGGCCTCTGGTTTTGGTGAAGTTGCAGATCCAGAGTCAGCAGACGTTGCAATTATCAACACCTGCTCGTTCTTGGCTTCTGCAACAGAGGAGTCCATTGAGGCTACCCTTGAGATTGCTGAAGGCGCTTCTGAGGGAGTGCGTAAGCTGCCCATTATTATGTGTGGCTGCGTTCCTTCTCGTTACGGTGCAGAACTTAATGAGCAGCTTCCTGAGGTTGCTGCTTTTGTTCCCGCAGATCAAGAAGATGGCATTGTGAGCGTTGTCGCAGACGTTCTGAATATCCCTGAACCTACGCAGTCTATTGTTGCTGCCCATGGAATGCTACGCACCATTGATGGCGCCAGCGCATTTGTAAAGATTTCCGAGGGCTGTGATAGATTCTGTGCTTTCTGCGCCATTCCGTACATTCGTGGCCACTATCACTCAAGACCTGCTGAAGAGATTCTTCAAGAGGTACATGAGCTGATGGAAGGCGGTGTTCGTGAGGTCATTCTGATTGGTCAGGACACCGGTATCTGGGGCTCGGATATGCCTGATACAGCAGATGGTCAGACGCCAACGCTTGCCAAGCTTATGCAGCAGGTTGCTGAGGTAGTTCGTCCTTATAAGGGATGGATTCGCGTTTTGTATCTGCAGCCAGAAGGTATGACCGATGAGCTTATCAGCACCATTCGTGATACGCCTGAGGTTCTACCTTACATTGATATTCCAATTCAGCACTGCAATGAGCGTATTCTTAAGCGCATGGGTCGCTCTGGCTCTACGCAGGAGCTTCGTGAGCTTTTTGATCGCCTCAGGACAGAGATTCCTGGCATGGTTCTTCGAACTACGGGAATGTGCGGTTTCCCAGGTGAGACTGATGATGAATCAGATGAGCTCTACGACTTCATTCAGGAGCAGGAGTTTGATTACACATCCGTCTTTACCTATTCACCCGAAGAGGGAACTCTTGGTGCAAAGATGTCTGATCAGGTTCCAGATGAGGTAAAGATTGAGCGCACTCAGCGCCTGCTTGACCTTGTTGAACAGCTCGGTTTTGCAGCCACTGCTCGTCACGTTGGCGAGCGCTGTGAGGTCATTATTGACGGAATAGAAGAATCTGACGAGGGCACTGAGCTTATCGGCCACACGTGGTTCCAGGCTCCAGACTGTGATGGCGCTGTTCACATTGCAGAGGGAGAGGCCGCAGTCGGAGATATTGTCCTTTGTGACCTGGTAGATTCTTTCTGTTATGAAATGATTGGCGAGATCGTAGACACTACAGACACACAGTCTGGCGAGAAAACCGTTTAGTTGGGGATATTCATGTCATCAAAGACAATTTGGACACCTGCAAATATTGTTACCTGTGCTCGTGTGGTCTTAGTGCCCTTTTGGCTTCTCCTTGCACAGCTGCTTGGCATTTCTTTGACAGAATCTCTTACTACACCTGGTTTTAAACTTGGGGCTTTTCTTGTCTTTATCGGCTACGTTGTTATTTCCCTGACCGATAAACTTGACGGCTATCTTGCACGTAGCAGAAATGAAGTAACTACCTTTGGCAAGTTCTTAGATCCAATTGCCGATAAACTCGCTGTTGTTGTAGCTCTTTTTGTACTTCTAGAATGGCATATGGTTTCTCCTTGGGTGCTTTTAGTGATTGTTGCACGTGAGTTTTTGGTATCGGGCCTTAGGATGGTTGTTGCTTCAAAGGGAGTTGTTATTGCAGCTTCTGACTTGGGTAAGTGGAAGACCGCAACAACTATGGTTGCTATCTGCGGTTTACTCTTCTTGCCTAGTATTCCTGGCGGAATGATTCAGGACGTTTTGCTCTTTATCTTCAACGCATCTATGTGGGTTGCAGTAGTTCTAACGGCCTGGTCAGGAATTGACTACTTTGTAAAGTCTTGGCAATACATTGCTGAAGTTTAACAAGATGGCGTCTCTCTGAGGCGCCATACGTATATACGATAGGTATGTTTCATACCAAACGTTTGCATGCGGACCGAAAAGTTGTGATTCATATGTTTTCATCTGAAGTGCTTTTAGAAGCTCAACAAGTTGTTTCAGAGGCTCTTAAAGCTGGCCTTACCGTTGCTTCTGCCGAGTCTTGTACGGGAGGACTTGTCGCAGGTGCTCTTACTGCCATTTCTGGATCGTCGAGCGTGCTTAAAGGCTCTGTTGTGAGCTACACCATTGAGATTAAGCAGAAGGTATTGGGTGTCTCAAAGGATATTTTTGAAGAGCCGTCCCTTGGCGCTGTTTCTGAACCCTGTGCTGCTCAGATGGCTTCGGGTGTTAGAAAAGTTATTGGTTCAGACATTGCAGTTTCCGTTACTGGAATAGCTGGTCCAACAGGAGAAGAGCCCGGTAAACCAGTTGGAACGGTTTGGTTTGGTATTACCAGTAATAACTTTACCCATACGGTCTGTAAACATTTTTCTGGCAATAGAGAACAGGTGCGAGAAGCTGCAGTTTTACAAGCTTTGCAACTAATTCATGAAGCAATTGTGAAGGCTTAAAATCTGATTTTAATAAGGAAGTCCAAAACAAATCAGTTTTGAACTTCTTTTTTATGCAGCTTTGCAGGATTTATACAGACAAATTTGTAATTCAAAAGAAATTTGCAGCTCAAAAGCGGAAAAAGAGAGGTAAGAATTCTGACAAATTACCTCTATAGAGTATATGTTTGACGTTGACATAGAACGTCTGTTCTTATAATATTCTAGTAACAAAAAGAGCAAGGAGTTCCCATGGCTAAAAAGTCCGTTTCAAAAGAGATTAAGGCTCGTACTACTGGTGATGAGAGGGATGAGGTTATCTCTTCAACTACAGCGGAAATCGAGAAGAAATTTGGCGCAGGCGCAATTATGCGTTTAGGTGAGGGTGGTCCTGCCTTTGATATTCAGGCTATTCCAACTGGCTCACTTGCTCTTGATGCTGCACTGGGCATTGGCGGTGTTCCTCGCGGTCGTATCGTAGAGATCTATGGTCCAGAGTCTTCTGGTAAGACAACTCTTTCACTAGAAATTCTTGCAGAAGCTCAGGCGCTAGGTGGTGTTGTTGCCTTTATTGACGCAGAGCACGCACTAGACCCAGGTTATGCGGCTCGTATTGGCGTTGATATTGATGATGTTTTAATTTCTCAGCCAGATACTGGTGAGCAGGCTCTTGAGATTTGTGACATGCTTGTTCGCTCAGGCGCCATTGATGTTGTAGTTGTAGACTCCGTTGCTGCTCTTGTTCCTCGTGCAGAAATTGAGGGAGAGATCGGCGATTCTAGCGTTGGTCTTCAGGCTCGTCTCATGAGTCAAGCTCTGCGTAAGTTAGCCGGCTCTCTTTCAAAGTCTAATACGCTCTGTATTTTCATTAACCAACTTAGAGAGAAGATTGGTGTTATGTTTGGAAGCCCAGAGACCACCTCTGGTGGTAGGGCTCTTAAGTTCTTTTCCACTGTTCGTATGGATATTCGCCGTGTTGATAGCATTAAGGTCAACGGAGAAAACGTTGGTAACCGTGTTCGCGTTAAGGTTGTAAAGAACAAGGTTGCTCCGCCTTTTAAGGTTGCGGAGTTTGACATTATGTACGGTCAAGGTATCTCCAAAGAAGGTTCCATTCTTGATATGGCTGTTGATTTTGAGATTGTTAACAAGTCTGGAGCTTGGTTCACCTATGAGGGTGAGCGTCTTGGCCAGGGTAGAGAAGCAGCAAAATCTTTCCTTACTGCCAATCCAGATCTCATGGAAGAGATTGATCACAAGGTACGAGTTGCTTGTGGCCTTGTATTTGATGAAGATTCTGAAGTTGGCACTCCAGTTGCATCGGAAGATTCTGCTGAATAATGTCAGAAATTTCTTGGACGATTGAGCTTCCAAAAAAGAAACAGGCAGTTCTAGGTCAGGCAAAGCCTAAAGCAAAGATACTTTTAGAAACTGAAGTTGGGGGGACGGAGGAATTCTTTGTCCCTCCAACAGTAGCTCGTGCTCTTCAAAACAAAGAGAAAGATGGTGTTTTTACACCTTCCTCTCGTAATGAGTTTCTGTATGAGTTAAAAGAGATTTCAATGCAGTGTATTAAAGCTCGTATTGAGGCTTTGATTGTAAAAAGGGACTACTCTACAGCTGAGCTTCAAAAAAAGCTCATGCTTGATGGCTATCAGAAGAATGTAAGAGACCCTGCAGTGCAGAGGGCTGTTGAAGTTGGTTTGATTAATGACAGTCGTTTTGCAGACGTCTATATACGTTCTAAAATTTCACAAGGTTGGGGTCCTCTTAAAATTAAAACTGAGATTTCTAAAAAAGGGATTGAAGTTGAGACACTCCCTGGATGGCCTGACGCTTATTTTTCTGACGTGGATGAATTTGAAGTTGCGTATTCTTTGGCCCAGAGAAAACACCTATCGGGGAAAAATGATTATGAGAAGCTTGTCAGGTTTCTCGCCACAAAGGGATATTCATTTTCTATAGCATCATCTGTTGCTAAAAAGATTTTGGATGAAAACGCCACATCTGAATGATTACATTTGCTTAGCTTATAAGTCTGTTGTATTGGTGTACTTTACTTTTCCTACCTGCTATTTATTGACAAAAGTTACAATGCTCTATACGATAAATATGCCGTGAATAGGCTCATTTCCGCTGGGCAACCAGCGTCATGTATACAGTAGGTATCTCATACATTTGATCTATCTCTGCATGTGGCATGACCAGCCAATGAATCCTGCTCATGGCGGGTTCTTTAGATACTGTTGTGTCTAAAGTCTCCTGAACTCTCTTGTAATTGCCATTTGAGGAGTAGGTATGGAATTAGCATTAGCAGTAGGCATTGTTTGCCTCATTGTGGGAGTAGGTCTGGCCTATGGCGTACTCTCTAACATTAGTAATTCAAAGATTAAGACAGCTGAGCAGCAGCTTAAAGATGCACAGATCAATGCAGAGCGCATTGCTTCCGAGGCAGCCCGTCAGGCAGAAACAGTAAAGAAAGAAGCTGTTCTTGAGGCTAAAGAGGAAGTTCTTCAACTTAAGCAGCTTGCTGAAGCAGAAGAGAAGAAGCGCAAAAGTGAGCTTCGTAGCATGGAGAATCGTATTCTTCAGCGTGAAGAGTCTCTTGACCACCGTACTGATGCACTAGAGAAGCGTGAGCATCAGCTCTCCAGCCTTCAGGGCCAGCTTGATCGTCGTAAGAACGATTTGGATTCTCTTGTTTCTCAGCAGTCTCAAGAGCTTGAGCGCATTGCAGCTCTTACAAAAGATGAGGCTCATGATGAGCTTCTGGCTCGAGTTCGTTCTGAAAGTGTTCGCGATGAGGCAATGATTCTTCGTGAGTCTGAGCAGCGCGTTCGTGCACAGGCAGATAAAACTGCACGTGAGATTATTTCTACCGCTATTCAGCGTGTTGCTGCAGATCAGGCTTCTGAGATTACCGTTACTTCCGTCCATATCCCATCTGATGATCTAAAGGGTAGGATTATTGGACGTGAGGGTAGGAACATTCGTACCTTTGAGCAGGTATCTGGTGTTTCTCTTGTTATTGACGACACTCCAGAGACTGTAGTTCTTTCAAGTTTTGATCCAGTCCGTCGTGAGACTGCTCGTGTTGCACTTGAGAACCTCATTGCAGACGGTCGTATTCATCCAGCACGTATTGAGGAGCTCTACAAGAAGGCTGAAGCCCTTGTTAACGAGCGTGTTCTTGAAGCTGGCGAACAGGCTGCATTTGATTGTGGTATTCACGATCTTCATCCAGAGATCGTAAAGACTCTTGGTAAGCTTCGCTACCGTACTTCTTACGGTCAGAATGTTCTTGCTCACTCTGTTCAGGTTGCAGTACTTTGCGGCATTATGGCTGAAGAGCTCGGTCTTGAGCCTGCTCCAGCTAAGCGTGCTGGTCTGCTCCATGACCTTGGTAAGGCAATTGACCACGAGGTTGAGGGTCCACACGCTGTAATTGGTGCAGATCTTGCTCGTCGCCATGGTGAGCGCCCTGAGATTGTTCACGCTATTGAAGCTCACCACGCAGACATTGAGCCAAACACCGTGCTTGACATGCTTGTTATGGCTGCAGACGCTATTTCTGCTGCACGTCCTGGTGCTCGTCGTGAATCCGCTGAGAACTACATCAAGCGTCTTGAGAAGCTTGAGGCTATCTCCAATGCACACGAGGGTGTTGAGCGTACCTACGCAATGCAGGCTGGCCGTGAGCTTCACGTGATGGTTGAGCCTCAGATGATTAGCGATTCCGAGGCAACTGTTCTTGCTCACGATATTGCTAAGCAAATTGAGGATGAGATGGAATACCCAGGACAGGTTCGTGTTGTTGTTATTCGCGAGTCTCGTGCTGTGGATGTTGCTAAGTAATCTATGGCAGCCACTTCTACTGACTTAACAGGTTTTGTCGCCTCTATGGGAGGTGAGCGCGCACTCCGTGTCGAGGAATCCCTCGGCGCGGGGTACGTTCGTTTACGCGTAGCAGAAGCAGAGCGTAGGCAGGCAAAGCATGATATTCGTTCAGTAGAAGATATTGTTATTGAGCTCTTGAGAAATTCTCGCGATGCTGGCGCTCGTCATATTTATGTAGCAACCTCAAAAGAGGGTGCACTAAGAACTATCACTATTCTTGATGACGGTCAGGGCATTCCAAAAGACATGCAGGAGAAAATCTTTGAAGCTCGCGTAACTTCAAAGCTTGAGAGCATGCATATGGATCGTTGGGGAATTCATGGCCGAGGCATGGCTCTCTACTCCATTAAAGAAAACTGTGAATCAGCTCAGGTTGTGGCTTCGGCTCCGGGACTTGGTTCTGTTATTCAGATTGTGGTAGACACTACTAAAATTTCCGAGCGAGTAGATCAGTCTACTTGGCCAGCCTGTGGTTTGAATGAGGATGGAATCAAAACAACCGTTAAAGGTCCTCATAACATCATTCGTACCTGCTGTGACTTTGCGCTTGAGGTCAAAGGCTCGTGTGAGGTAATGCTGGGCTCTGCTGCAGAGATCGCAGCTACTGCTCGTCGCAGAATTGCACAGACGCTTGATATCGCTGACCTACTATTTGTTGAAGGCTTTGAAAACGTGCCTGTTCTCGAGCGCTTCAGGGCCGCAGCGGATGCAACAGAGCTTTCTGAGGTTTGTAAGTCTCTTGGTCTTTCCATGTCAGATAGAACCGCTCACAGAATTATTGCTGAGCAGATTATGCCTTTGCGTAGTGTGTATGCACAGGTCAGCCACACTGTTGAACCTGAAGGGGTTTCTCGCGAAATTGATCTGATGAAAGACCACCGAGGTCTCAAGATGAGCAAAGCTGATATCAGCAGCTTTTCTCGAAAAATGGAGCAGAGTTTTGCTGAGTTGTCCGAGAAATACTACGTTTCTTTGACGTCTGAGCCTCGTGTTCGTGTAAGTAAAAACAAAATTGTTGTGACTTTTGATATTGAGTCGCAAGAGTAGAACAAACGCACAATAATTGGAGCACTCATGGGTTTGCTTAAAGTTTCAAGTAAGTCTTCACCAGCTTCTGTAGCAGGAGCTATTGCGGGACTGGTTAAAGATAACGAGCCTGTTATGCTCCAGTGCATTGGTGCGGGTGCTGTCAACCAGGGCATCAAGGCTGTTGCCATTGCTCGCGGATTCTTGATTCCTTGTGGATTGGACATTACTTGCGCTCCAACGTTTTCTGATATTGAAATTGCAGGGGAGAGTAGAA
>CAKARX010000019.1:0-17938 GCA_916720745.1 uncultured Atopobium sp. | reverse complement strand
AATCTGTAACTTTTGCCTAAATACATCAAAGAATCTGTGGATTTGCCTGATTTTGTTAAAGAATCGGTGGCGGAAATACAGATTCTTTGTACTTTTCAGGCAGACTTTTCTAGACGTAACTCACATCTGCACTTGGCGAGAAACCCGTAGAATTAGAAAGCGAATATTCGCACAAAGCGCAGGAGAAAAGATGAAACATATCCAGCAGAACGCAAGTGGTCACCGGAATGCAAGTAGCCAGCTAAACACCGGTTGCTCGGAAAACGCTCACGTAACGAAGATCCTCTTTGTGTGCCACGGAAATATTTGCAGGTCAACGATGGCACAATACGTCATGCAAGATCTTGTCGAGAAAAACGGTCTGGCAGACTCGTTTGTCATCGACTCAGCAGCAACCTCCACTGAAGAGATTGGTAACCCTGTTGATCCTCGCACGCGACGCAAGCTTCAGCAAGAGGGGATTCGTTGCGGCAATCATCGTGCGAGGCAGATGGCGCGCGCAGATTACGAGAACTTTGATTACCTCATAGGCATGGACCACAATAACCTGCGCAACATGATGCGCATGCTTAAGAATGATCCTCTTGGAAAGGTTTCGCTGCTCCTTGATTGGACAGAGAAGCCTCGTGATATTGCGGACCCATGGTACTCAGGAAATTTTGATCTGACGTATGAGGATGTCACTGAGGGTTGCGAAGCATTGCTCAGGAAACTCTTGGATGCCTGGTCTTAGTTGCCTAGCCTTAGCTGCTTAGTCTTTGCAGCCTGATTTGGCAAAATTATTATCGTGGATTGTTTCTACAAAATTTTTTGAAAAAACTTTTCAAAATTCCTTGGGTTTCTCACCAATAGATACGCCCGGGTCAGCGGTTTGACCTCGCAAAATAGGGGAGAAGAAAGATCTCGCAGCTAGAAGGTATCAAACGCTCTTCACAAAGCGTTCATCTTTTAGAGATTTTAGGCTTGTTTCTTGTCAAAAATGAGTGTAAAGTAGACGGGCTGCTCAAACAGGACAATTATGTCTAAAGGCAGTATGTACAGGACGTGGTCCGCTGGGGAAGAGTACCCGATGTGCTCTCAAGGTCCCATGACCACCGAAGGTTAGGAAAGAGCATGGTTAATACCATCCTCGGCCGCAAGCTGGGCATGACCCAGGTATGGGACGAGAACGACAACGTCGTTCCTGTTACCGTCGTTCTTGCTGGCCCCTGCACCGTTTCACAGGTAAAGACTGTTGAGACGGACGGCTACAATGCCGTACAGATTGGCTTCGGCGACATCTCCGAGAAGCATGTCAACAAGCCAATGGCTGGTCACTTCAAGGCACAGGGCGTCGAGCCAATGCGTTACCTCCGCGAGGTCCGCGTTGAGGATGCTTCTGAGCACAAGACCGGCGATGTTGTCACAGTTGCTGACTTCTCTGAGGTCACCGCTGTTGACGTAACAGGCACTTCTAAGGGTAAGGGTTTCCAGGGTACCGTTAAGCGCTGGAACTTCTCTCGCGGTCCAATGACTCACGGTTCTCGTAACCAGCGTCGTCCAGGTTCCATTGGTCAGTGCGCATACCCTGCACGCGTTCGTAAGGGCCTTCACATGTATGGTCACATGGGCGCAGAGCGCGTTACGGTCAAGAACCTTAAGCTTGTCCGCGTTGATGCTGAGCAGAACCTCATGCTTATCAAGGGTGCTGTTCCTGGCGGCAAGAATGCCCTCGTCCAGGTCCGCATGGCCTAAGGGCCTTTAGGCAAACACTTAGGCTAACAAGGAGACAACATGTCCAAGTATGAGATTAAGAACGTAGAGGGAAAGAAGGTCGGCGACGCCGAGCTCTCCTCTGACGTCTATGGCATTGAGCCAAACATCCCTGTTGTGCACCAGGTTGTAGTCTGCCAGGACGCATCCGCACGTCAGGGTACCCACTCTACAAAGAACCGTCACGAGGTATCCGGCGGTGGCGTTAAGCCTTACCGTCAGAAGGGTACTGGTCGTGCTCGCCAGGGTTCTATTCGTGCTGGTCAGTGGACTGGTGGTGGCGTCATCTTTGGACCTACCCCTCGTTCACACGCACGTCGTATTAACAACAAGATGGTCAAGCTTGCTATGAGGTCCGTCCTCTCCGGCAAGGTTGCAGACTCCGAGCTTGTCCTCGTTGACTCTCTTGAGTTTGCTCAGCCTTCCACCAAGCAGGCAAAGGCTGCACTTCAGAACCTCGGTATTGAGGGTAAGCGCGTTACCGTCATTGTCTCAGACGACGACGTCAACACCTACCTCTCTTTCCGTAACCTTCCTAAGGTTTCGGTCTTCGGCGTTTCTGAGGTTACTACTCGTTTCCTGATCGACAACGGCGCACTTGTTATGTCCGCTGATGTTGCTAAGCAGCTTGGGGAGGTGCTCGCATAATGAACTCTCCTTATGAGGTCATCATTCGTCCTATCGTTTCAGAGCGTGCTTTCGATCTGATGGAGCAGGGCAAGTACACTTTTGAGGTTGCTCGTAACGCAGGTAAAGAAGAGATTGCTGCAGCTGTAGAGAAGCTCTTCTCTGTACACGTCACCAAGGTAAACACACTTTCTGTTAAGCCAAAGAACAAGCGTGTACGTTATCAGCAGGCAGGTAAAACCCGCCAGTGGAAGAAGGCTATTGTTACCCTCGCTGCTGGTGAGACTATCGAGATCTTCGGTAATAACTCTGCTGAGTAAGGTTTTTCTCCCGTGCCTCTTTTGAGGTACGGGTTCGTATGCCGCGCATTATAGATACGCGCGGTACCGTGGTAATCCGGTGTTAGCTCGACTTTCCCTTAAGCGGGCTAGCCAACGGAGAAGAAAGGGATACTGTTTATGGCAGTTAGGCATCTAAAGCCAACAAGCGCAGGCAGGCGCTTCCAGACAATCTCAGACTTTGCTGAGATTACAACTGATAAGCCCGAGAAGTCCCTTCTCGAGCCTCTGCCAAAGAAGGCTGGCCGCAACAACAATGGCCGCATCACTACCCGTCACCAGGGTGGTGGCCACAAGCGCCAGTACCGTCGTATCGACTTCAAGCGTCGCAAGGATGACATCCCAGCTAAGGTCGCCACTGTTGAGTACGATCCTAACCGTTCCGCTCGTATTGCTCTTCTGCACTATGCAGACGGCGCAAAGGCATACATCCTTTGCCCAGAGGGCCTGAGCGTCGGTGACACTGTTCTTTCTGGTACCAAGGACGTCGACATCAAGCCTGGTAACTGCACCACTCTTGAGCAGATTCCAGTAGGTACTCTTGTTCACGCAGTTGAGTTCCAGCCTGGCAAGGGTGCTGCAATGGCACGTGCTGCTGGTACTTCCGTCCAGCTCATGGGTAAGGACAACGGCTATGCAGTTCTGCGTATGCCTTCCTCCGAGCTCCGTCGTGTTCTTCTGACCTGCCGTGCAACCATCGGTGAGGTTGGCAACGCTGAGCACTCCAACATTGTTGTTGGTAAGGCTGGTCGTTCCCGCTGGGCAGGCGTCCGTCCTACCGTCCGTGGTACTGTCATGAACCCTGTTGACCACCCACACGGCGGTGGTGAAGGTAAGAACCACACTTCTGGTCGTCCTTCCGTCACCCCATGGGGTAAGCCAACCAAGGGTTATAAGACCCGCGACCCGAAGAAGGCTTCTAACCGCCTGATCATTCGCCGTCGTAAGTCCAAGTAAGACACGAGTAGGAGTAGATAAATGAGCAGAAGTCTCAAAAAAGGCCCCTTTGTGGAGACTCGCCTCCTTGCGCGTGTCGCTGCAATGAACGAGGCTGGCAAGAAGGACGTTATCAAGACTTGGTCACGTTCCTCAACCATCTTCCCTGAGATGGTCGGTCACACCATCGCTGTTCACGATGGTCGTAAGCATGTACCTGTGTACGTCACTGAGTCCATGGTTGGTCACAAGTTGGGCGAGTTCTCCCCATCCCGTACCTTCCGCGGTCACAAGGCCAAATAGGGGGAGTGTAGTAAATGGCTAAGAACACCGATTCTATTGAGGTTCGCGCAACAGCTAAGTATGTTCGCGTTGCTCCTCGTAAGGCTCGCGCAGTTGTCGCGCTTGTCCGCGGTAAGTCTGTCGAGAAGGCCCTTGAGGTTCTTCAGTTCTCGACTCGCGCTGCCGCTACTGATGTTGCTAAGGTTCTGCGCTCCGCAGTTGCTAACGCCGAGAACAACAATGGTCTCCGCGCTAACAACTTGGTAGTCAAGACCGCTTTTGTTGACGAAGGTCCAACGCTTAAGCGTATTCGCCCTCGTGCAAAGGGTTCGGCTTCCCGCATTAACAAGCGCATGAGCCACATTACCGTTGTCGTTGCACCTCGAAAGGAGGCGTAGGAATGGGTCAGAAAGTACAGCCTACAGGCTTCCGTCTTGGTGTAACCGAGAGCTGGCGTTCTCGTTGGTACGCCGATAAGGACTACGCCGAGCAGCTCGGCAACGATCTTGCTATCCGCAAGTATCTTGAGAAACGCCTTGAGAAGGCAGCTGTTGCTCGTATTGATATCGAGCGCGCTGGCGATAAGGTCAAGGTAACTATTTTCTCCGCACGTCCTGGTATTGTCATTGGCAAGAAGGGTGCAGAGATTGACGGACTTCGTGCAGATCTTGAGCGTGTTGCTAAGGTCGGCAAGGGTCAGGTCAATGTTGATGTTGTCGAGGTTAAGCGTCCTGAGCTTGACGCAAACCTTGTTGCTCAGTCCATCGCAGAGCAGCTTGAGCAGCGTGTCGCTTTCCGTCGCGCTATGCGTAAGGCTGTTCAGTCCGCTCGTAAGGCTGGCGCTAAGGGTATTCGTATCCAGTGCTCCGGTCGTCTGAACGGTGCTGAGATGGGCCGCCGTGAGTGGTACCGTGAGGGTCGCGTGCCTCTGCACACCCTTCGTGCTGCAATCGGCTATGGTACCGCTACAGGTCGCACCACCATGGGCGCTGTTGGTATCAAGGTTTGGATTTATTACGGCGAGAAGATGCCTGGACAGCCAACACCTAACCCAGCTCTTGAGGGCTCCGCTCGTCCTCGTCGTGCTCGCAATGAGAGGAGGGGCCGTTAATGCTTGCTCCAAAGCGTGTATTGCACCGTAAGGTACAGCGCGGTTCCATGAAGGGCCAGGCAAAGGGTAACACCCAGCTGCACTTTGGTTCCTGGGGCATCCGTGCAGAGGAGGCTCACTGGATTACTAACCGCCAGATTGAGGCTGCTCGTATTGCTCTCACCCGTGAGATGAAGCGTGGCGGTAAGGTTTGGATTACTATCTTCCCAGATAAGCCAATCACCAAGAAGCCTGCAGAGACTCGCATGGGTTCCGGTAAGGGTAACCCAGAAGAGTGGGTGGCAGTTGTTAAGCCTGGTCGTATCATGTTCGAGATTGATGGCGTACCAGAGGAAGTTGCTCGTGAGGCTCTCCGTCTTGCTCAGCACAAGCTTCCAATCAAGACCAAGATTGTCTCCAAGGCCGATCAGGACGGTGAGAACTAATGAAGTACACCGAAATCAAGGCTATGAGCGATGCAGACCTCGCTAAGAAACTCGAGGAAGGCCGCGCAGAGCTCTTTAATCTTCGTTTCCAGATGGCAACCAGCCAGCTGGACAACACCGCTCGTGTCAAGGCTGTTAAGCGTGACATTGCTCGCGTTCAGACCGAGATGCGCACCCGTCAAATTGCTGCGGAAGCATCCGCAGAGCAGAACTAGATCGCAGGAGATAAGTTATGGCAGAGACCGAAAGCAGAAATGCGCGTAAGGTTCGTACCGGACTCGTCGTCTCCATCTCTGGCGAGAAGACGATTACGGTAGAGATTACGTACCGTAAGCACCACCCTAAGTATGGCAAGATGATGACCATCGGCAAGAAGCTTCACGTTCACGATGAGAACAACGAGGCTGGTCTGGGCGATACCGTCCGCGTCATGGAGACTCGTCCTCTTTCCAAGACCAAGCGTTGGCGTCTCGCAGAGATCGTTGAGCGCGCTAAGTAATTAGCACCTAGGAAACAGCTTTTAGCTCAACCTAGTTTTGTATCTATCATTATTTCTCATGTGCGCAAATACGCGCACCTCTGAGAAATTAGGTTCCGGAGGAACGTCACATGATTCAGATGGAGACCATTCTCAACGTCGCTGACAACAGCGGCGCAAGGCGCGTAAAGTGCGTCAAGGTCCTTGGTGGCTCCAAGCGTCGTTACGCCGGCCTTGCCGACGTCATCATTGGCGCTGTCCAGGAGGCTACTCCAGGTGGTTCGGTGAAGAAGGGCGACATTGTTCGCTGCGTCATCGTTCGTACCGCTAAGGACACCCGTCGCAAGGACGGTAGCTACATCCGCTTTGACCAGAACGCATGCGTTCTTGTTAACAAAGAGGGTGAGCCCAAGGGTACTCGTATCTTTGGACCAGTCGCTCGCGAGCTGCGCGACCACAAGTACATGAAGATTGTCTCACTTGCACCTGAGACCCTTTAAGGAGGAACGACATGCCTAAGATGAAGATCAAGAAGGGCGACAAGGTCGAGGTCCTCACTGGTAAGGACAAGGGTAAGCGCGGCGAGGTACTTCGCGTATATCCAGAGAAGAACAAGGTTGTCGTTGAGGGCGTTGCAATTGCAAAGCGCCATGTCAAGCCAAACGCAGCTAACCAGCAGGGTGGCATCGTTGAGGCAGAGGCAGCAATCGACGCTTCCAATGTTGCTCTTATCGACCCTAAGACCGACAAGCCAACCCGTGTTGGCTACCTGATCAAGGAGGACGGCACTAAGGTCCGCGTCTCCAAGAAGTCAGGCGCTGAACTCTAAGTTATACGTGTTTCTCGCTTTGTAGAAACATCTCAGAGCTACTTCAAACCCCGTTATCGTCAGATAGCGGGGTTTTCTTTTGGGCGAGAAGAACGGTGTCATGTGGAAGTCGTGTGATGACACGAAAAAATATCAGCTAGCTTGAAATTCTCGCCCCATTTTTGCTCAATAAGGTCTAATATTGTTCATTGCGTCTTTCTATGGGACACGTATGTCTCGAGGATGCAGATGGCTCCTAGTTCGCCAAACTAGGAGGTGCGAGGCGATCCCCGCACTTAAAACCCCAAGAGTTAAGGAGAAACCATGGCAGACGAGAAGTACACACCTCGCCTTAAAGAGCTTTACTACGCATCTGTGCGTGATGCTCTGAAGGAGAAATTTGGTTACACCAACGTTAACCAGATTCCTAAGTTTGAGAAGATCGTTGTCAACATGGGTGTTGGCGAGGCAGCTACAGACGCTAAGGCAATCGACGGCGCTGTAAACGACCTCCGTACCATTACTGGTCAGCAGCCACTTGTTACACACGCTCGCAAGTCTATCGCAACCTTTAAGCTTCGCCAGGGTATGCCAATCGGCGCTAAAGTTACCCTTCGTGGCGATCGTATGTGGGAGTTCCTGGATCGTCTGATCGCAGTTGCAATTCCTCGTATCCGCGACTTCCGTGGTATCTCTGCTAAGAGCTTCGACGGCCGTGGTAACTTCTCCATGGGCGTAACCGAGCAGCTCATCTTCCCAGAGATTGACTTTGACAAGATGGACCACACCCGCGGTATGGACATCACCATTGTCACCACTGCTAAGACCAATGAGGAGGGCAAGGCACTTCTCGACGCCTTCCACTTCCCATTCAAGCAGGACTAACTTTTACCTGCGCTTAAATTAAGCGCATTCCTGTTGGCATCTTTGATGCCGGGTGACATAGTCACCAGCACTATTGTTTGAAGTCATCTTGGCGTTCGCCAAGTTGCATTTTGAAGGAGGATTTGTGGCTAAGACTTCGATGATCGTCAAAGCCTCGCGTGAGCCGAAGTACTCTACGCGCACACAGAACCGTTGCCAGCGTTGTGGACGTCCCCACTCCGTTTACCGTAAGTTTGGTCTGTGCCGTGTGTGCTTCCGTGAGCTAGCGAGCAAGGGCGAGCTTCCTGGTGTCCGCAAGGCAAGCTGGTAGGACTCAGGGCTCTGGCGTCAAGGCATCTGCGCCATGGGTGTAGATGAACCAGACACGCAGTTTCATCATTAACGAAGGAGAAGGATCAAATGAAAATTACCGATCCCATTTCAGACATGCTGACGCGTATTCGTAACGCAAACTCAGCTGGCAAGGATTCCGTATCCATGCCATCGAGCAAGGTGCTCGTTGAGATTGCTCGCGTCATCACCGAAGAGGGCTATGTCGAGGGTTACACCGTTGAGGATACTAAGCCTCAGAAGACTCTTCACATCACCCTTAAGTATGGTAAGAAGCGCGCTAAGGTTATCCGCGGCATTCGTCGCATTTCCAAGCCTGGTCTGCGCATTTACTCCACCGCTGAGAAGCTTCCACGCGTTCTTGGTGGTCTTGGTACTGCAGTGGTTTCCACTTCTAAGGGCATGATGTGCGACCGCGACGCTCGCAAGGCTGGCGTTGGCGGCGAGGTCATCGCTTACGTTTGGTAAATCTGACAGGAATGAAAGGAGACAGCCGTGTCTCGTATTGGTAAGAAGCCTGTCCAGATTCCTGCTGGAGTCACTGTGACAGTTGATAACACCACCGTTACCGTTAAGGGTTCTAAGGGCGAGCTGACTCGTACTTTCTCTGAGCTGGTTTCTATCGCTCAGGAGGGCGAGGAGATTCTCGTTTCTCGCGTTGACGAGTCCTCTGAGTCCAATGCTCAGCAGGGTCTTGTCCGTACCCTTATCCACAACATGGTTGTTGGCGTCTCTGAGGGCTTCGAGAAGAAGCTTGAGCTCACCGGCGTTGGTTACCGTGTAGCACTTAAGGGCAAGGATCTTGACCTTTCCCTTGGTTATTCTCACCCAGTTCTCTATGTTGCACCTGAGGGCATTAGCTTTGAGGTACCTGATAACACTCACCTTACTGTTAAGGGTATTTCTAAGGAGAAGGTTGGCCAGGTTGCAGCTGAGATTCGTATGAAGCGTCCACCAGAGCCTTACAAGGGCAAGGGCATTCACTACGAAGGTGAGCACATCCGCAGGAAGCTCGGTAAGGCTGCTAAGTAAAGCAACCCTACTTTTAGGCTAAAAGACCATCACCCCGTTAGGTGATGGCATGTCTCTAAGGAGAAGGAATGAACAAGCAGCAGGCGAAAAAGGCGGGTCTTGAACGCCGCAAGCGCCGCGTACGTGCCAAGGTCTTTGGTACACCTGAGCGTCCGCGTCTTGCAGTTCACCGCACAAACGCAAACATTTATGCACAGCTTATTGACGACGCTTCTGGAAGAACTCTCTGCTCTGCCTCTACGCTTGACCCAGAGTTCCGTTCTACTGGCAAGGTTGGCTCCAACAAGGAGGCAGCTGAGTTCGTAGGTGAGCTTATCGGTAAGCGCGCTGCCGAGAAGAACGTCACTGAGGTCACTTTTGACCGTGGTGGCCGTCTCTATCACGGCCGCGTCAAGGCTTTGGCAGATGGCGCCCGCAACGCGGGCCTGAAGTTCTAGGAGGATTCAATGGCACGTGATCGTAAGCGCCAGCAGGATACGGATCTTCAGGAGCGCGTCGTTTATATTCACCGCGTTTCCAAGACCGTCAAGGGTGGCCGCCGTATGTCACTCGTTGCTCTGGTAGTCGTTGGCGACGGTAAGGGTAACGTTGGTATTGGCCAGGGTCGTTCCGCTGAGGTACCTCTGGCAATTCAGAAGGGCGTCGAGGACGCAAAGAGGAACATGTTCAAGGTCCCACTGACCGAGACTGGTTCCGTACCACACGCAGTCACCGGTCACTACGGTGCAGGTTCTGTTCTTATTAAGCCTGCATTTGAGGGTACTGGTGTTATTGCTGGCGGTCCTATTCGTCCACTCTTCGAGCTTGCAGGTATCACCAATGTACTTTCTAAGTCCCTTGGTACCGACAACGCTCTGAACATGATTAAGGCAGCAGCTGAGGGTCTGAAGGAGCTTTCCAGCCCAGAAGAAGCAGCTGAGCGTCGTGGCCTAACCGTCGGCGATATGTTCGTCGGAAAGGAGAACTAACGATGGCTAAGAACCTTAGCATCAAGCTTGTCCGTGGCGCTGTCGCAGGCGTCAAGAAGGACCAGACTGCTACGGTGAAGGCCCTCGGCCTCCACAAGATCGGCGATACCGTCGAGCAGCCTGACAACCCAAGCATTCGTGGAATGATCTTCAAGGTTAAGCACCTTGTCGAGGTTGAAGAGAACTAGAGGTAGTAATAATGCAGCTCAATGATCTTCGCCCCGCAGTGGGTTCGCGCAAAAATCGTAAGCGCGTAGGTCGCGGTAATTCTTCAGGCAATGGTACTTTTGCCGGCCGCGGTATGAATGGTCAGCTCTCCCGCTCTGGTGGCGGTAAGGGCGCTGGCTTCGAGGGTGGACAGCAGCCACTGGCTATGCGTCTTCCTAAGCTTCCTGGTTTCACTAACCACAACCGTGTTGAGTACGCTCCAGTCAACGTTGCTCGTCTGAACGCTCTCTTTGCAGATGGCGAGACCGTAGACGCAGAGGCTCTGGTTGCTAAGGGAGTTATTAAGTACAACTTCATCCCAGTCAAGGTTCTGGGTGATGGCGAGCTTTCTAAGAAGCTCACTGTTAAGGTCGACAAGGTTTCCGCCTCCGCAAAGGCTAAGATCGAGGCGGCCGGTGGAAAGGTTGAGGCCGAGTAGTGAGTAAAGGAATCGCCAACGCATTTCGTGTTCCGGAACTAAGGGGAAAGATTCTCCTTACGGTACTGATTCTTCTTCTGTACCGTTTTGGTGCGTATCTTCCTGTGCCCGGTGCTCCATTCCAGCAGATGCTTTCTGTTTATCAGAATGGTCTTGCTAAGAATGGCGCAATGGCCGTGCTTAACCTATTTTCGGGTGGCGCTCTTTCTCGCATGTCTGTTTTCAGTCTGGGCATCATGCCTTACATTACGGCTCAGATCATCTTCCAGATGATGCAGTCCGTTATTCCATCTCTTGGCGAGCTTGCTAAAGATGGTGAGAGCGGCCAGCGTAAGATTACGCAGTACACGCGTTATCTTACGGTTGGCCTAGCTCTGCTCAATGCAGTTGGTTACCTGTTCTTGTTTAAGAGCTATGGTGTATCTTTTGCATCTATGGAGGGCGTGCCTGAGGCACTTGAAAACTTCCTGGTAGTCTTTACCATGCTAGTTGGTGCCATCATTATTATGTGGCTTGGTGAGGTTATTACTCAGCAGGGTGTTGGCAACGGAATGAGTCTTATCATCTTTGCAAACATCATGGCTGGACTTCCAACAGCCCTTATTTCTTCAGTAGCTACTCGTGGAAACATTGTTCTTACCGTTGTTACTGTTGTGGTTATGCTCGCTATTATTCCGCTCATTGTTTACATTGAGCGTGGTCAGCGTCGTATTCCTATCAACTATGCCAAGCGCGTTGTTGGTCGTCGTATGATGGGTGGTCAGTCAACGTACCTTCCAATTAAGGTAAACACTGCAGGCGTTGTGCCAATCATTTTTGCATCTGCAATCCTGTACCTTCCTGCTCAGGTTGCTGTATTCTTCCCAGGAGTAGAGTGGATTCAAAATCTTGCTACTTCACTTTCTTCTGGATGGGTTAATTGGGTTCTCTCAGTTATGTTCATTGTCTTCTTTGCATACTTCTACACCTCAATGGTGTTCAATCCAGAGGAGACAGCAGATCAGCTTAAGAAGCAGGGTGGCTTTATTCCTGGTGTTCGTCCAGGTACTGCTACTTCAACGTATATCAAGACTGTTATTGACAGAGTCACCCTCCCCGGTGCTATCTTTATGGCAGTTCTTGCAATCGTTCCAACCATTATTTTCTGGTTCACAGGCGATTCGTTGATACAGGCGTTTGGTGGAACTTCCGTCCTGATTATGGTCGGTGTTGCAATGGATACACTCTCTTCCATTGAGTCCCATCTTAAGATGCACAACTATGAGGGCTTCTTTAAGTAGTTCTTAATACGTAGCATAAAGGGGCCTGGAAACAGGCCCCTTTTATTATTTGAAAGGAAGGCGAAGCATGAACATTGTTCTTCTCGGCGCACCTGGCGCTGGCAAGGGTACTCAGGCTCAGAAGCTCGTTGCAGAGTATGGACTTGCTCACATCTCAACCGGTGACCTTCTTCGTGCTGCTGTTAAAGCTCAGTCTGAGCTTGGCGTTAAGGCTAAAGAGTATATGGATGCTGGTCAGCTTGTTCCAGATCAGCTTGTAATTGACCTGGTAAAAGAGCGCCTTTCTGCAGACGATGCAAAGGCTGGTTTTATTCTTGATGGCTTCCCACGCAACACCGCTCAGGCAGTAACCCTTGATTCTGAGCTTCAGAATATGGGCCTCAAGCTTGATGCAGCTCTGCTTGTTGCTGTTGAGCCAGAGGTTATTGTTGAGCGTCTTTCTTCTCGCCGTACGTGCAAAGAGTGTGGTTATACTGCGCCTGCTGGTACAGAGACTTGCCCAAATTGCTCTGGTGAGATGTATCAGCGTGATGACGATAAGCCAGAGACAATTCGTAAGCGTCTTGATGTATACGAGAACCAGACTTCTCCTTTGATCGAGTACTACAAGGGTCATGGAATTCTGAAGGAGGTCAACGGAGATCGTCCTGTTGACGAGGTATTCGCCGACGTAAAGACACTCCTCGCACTATGATTACGATAAAAACACCTGAACAAATCGAGGCAATGAAGGTGTCGGGCGCCCTTTCTAAGGCGGCCCTTCGTCGTGCTGGATCCATGATTAGACCTGGTGTTTCAACGCTCGAGATTGACCGCGCTGTAGAGGCTTTTATTAGACTTCACGGCGGAACCCCTACTTTTAAGGGCTATGGTGGATTCCCTGGATCTGTTTGTTCTTCCATTAATGAGCAGATTGTTCACGGTATTCCATCAGCTAATGTCATTTTGCAAGATGGCGATATTCTGACCATTGATACAGGCGCTACCGTTAACGGTTGGGCAGGAGATAACGCTTGGACGTTCTACTGCGGAACAGTTGACGAGAAAACCCAGGCACTTTGTGAGGTTACCCGCGATTGCCTTAAGGCAGGTATTGCAGCTGCTGTTCCTGGTGCTCGCCTTGGCGACGTTGGTCATGCAGTTCAGAAACTTGCTGAGGATAATGGCTATGGCGTTATTCGTGATTTTGTTGGTCATGGTATTGGCCGCGATCTTCACGAGGACCCCGAGGTCAGAAACTACGGTCGTGCAGGCAACGGCATTGTTCTTCGTGAGGGAATGGTAATTGCAATTGAGCCTATGATTGCTATGGGTACCTACGATTGCACCGTTCTTGAAAATGGTTGGACCGTTGTTACCGATGATGGCCTGCCATCAGCACATTATGAGAACACCGTTGCTATTACTGCCGATGGTCCTGTTATCGTCTCTGAAGACGAAGTTGGTCCATGGTGCGAGATGCAGGGTGGTCTTGAGTAACACATACATTGTTCTTCTCGCTATCTAATTGTGTTGAAAAAATAAGTGATAGACGAGTGGCACATTTTTATGTATTATTGATAACCGCTGTCGATGTGTCGAGAGGATGAAAGTTGGCTAAACAAGACGCGATTGAGCTTGAAGGCAAGGTACTAGAACCCCTGCCAAACGCTATGTTTAACGTTGAGTTAGAGAACGGCAAGACCATCCTTTGCACCATCTCAGGTAAGATTCGAATGAATTACATTCGAATTCTCCCTGGTGATAAGGTTGTAGTAGAGATTTCTCCTTACGATCTTACCAGGGGTCGCATTACCTACCGTTATAAGTAAGTAGTGCAAAAGCCTTGTGTCATGCATGAGGCTATCTGTGTCTTTGCGCACGTTGCAAGGGCATATGTACGTAAGTACAGTCGGTATTTCACGCCAGCGGCTGGGCGAGTATATAGTTCGTATCAGCAGAACCGAAAGGAAGACACATGAAGGTACGTCCTTCGGTAAAGAAGATGTGCGACAAGTGCAAAGTCATCCGTCGCCACGGTAAGGTTTACGTGATTTGCGAGAACCCGCGCCACAAGCAGCGTCAGGGCTAAGGAAGGAGCACCAAGTTGGCCCGTATTAACGGCGTCGACCTGCCACGCGATAAGCGTGTTGAGGTCGGACTCACCTATCTTTACGGCATTGGTCAGACTCGTGCAACCAAGATTTGCAACGAGACTGGTATCGATGTAAATACTCGCGTCAAGGACCTCACAGAGGAAGAAGTCACTAAGATTCGTGACTTTATTGACGCTCATTACACCACCGAGGGCGATCTTCGCCGCGAGGTGCGTCAAAATGTTGCCCGCCTGATGGAGATTGGCTGCTACCGCGGCCTCCGTCACCGCAAGGGCCTCCCTGTCCACGGTCAGCGTACCCACACTAACGCTCGTACTCGTAAGGGTAAGAAGCGTCAGGTGGGCGGCAAGAAGAAGTAGGCGAGGAGTAGCTAATGGCACAGAAAAAGAACGCTCGCACTACACGCGTCCGCCGCTCCGAGCGTAAAAACATTGCAGTGGGCCAGGCCCACATCAAGAGCACATTCAATAACACGATTGTCTCTATTTCCGATCCCCAGGGTAATGTAATTTCCTGGCAGTCCGGTGGTACCGTCGGCTTCAAGGGCTCTCGTAAGTCCACTCCTTTTGCTGCACAGCTTGCAGCAGAGGCAGCAGCAAAGGCAGCAATGGAGCACGGTCTCCACAAGGTAGCTGTTTTTGTTAAGGGCCCAGGCTCTGGTCGCGAGACCGCAATCCGTTCCCTTCAGGCAGCAGGCCTTGAGGTTTCGGGTATTCAGGATAAGACACCTATTGCACACAACGGCTGCCGTCCTAAAAAGCGCCGTCGCAACTAGCACGAAAGGACAAGCAAATGGCAATTGATAGGACCCCGGTCCTTAAAAGATGTCGTCAGCTTGGCATCGATCCCGTTGTGATGGGGATCAATAAGACTTCTAACCGTGAGCCACGTCGCCGTCGTCGCCAGGAGAGCGAGTACGGTATGCAGCTCCGTGAGAAGCAGAAGGCTAAGTTCATTTACGGCGTCCTTGAGAACCAGTTCCACGGCTACTATGAGATGGCTAAGAAGAACCCAGGCATTACTGGTGACAACCTGATGAGCATCCTTGAGACTCGTCTTGACAACGTCATCTTCCGCCTCGGCTTTGCTCGTACACGTAAAGAGGCTCGTCAGACTGTCCGTCACGGTCACATCACCGTTAACGGTCAGCGCGTTGACATTCCTTCTTATCGCGTAAAGAGCGGCGATGTTATCGCTGTTGCTTCCAAGGCAAAGGATCTTCTTCCAATCAAGGAAGCTCTCATTTCCTCCGAGCACATGGCAGTTCCTGCATGGCTTGAGGTTGACATTGAGAAGCTGCAGGGCACTGTTCTTCAGCTTCCAACCCGCGATCAGATCGACCTTGAGATTGACGCACAGCTGATCGTCGAGCTCTACTCCAAGTAAGCCCGACCCGTTTTGGAGGTAGCAATGTCCGAATTTATCCGACCAAATGTGTCGGTAGATGAAATCGGCGCAAACGTCGCTCGTGTGAGCGTAGAGCCGCTTGAGCGTGGCTATGGTGACACGCTTGGCAACTCCCTCCGCCGCGTACTGCTTTCCTCTCTTGAGGGAGCTGCGGTTGAGGCCATCCAGATTGATGGCGTTCAGCATGAGTTCACTACGGTTGAAGGCGTCTATGAGGACGTTACTGACATCGTTCTGAACGTTAAGGGCCTAGTTTTCCGCAACACCAACAACTCTGATGAGGCTGAGGCTTCCATCTCTGTTGATGGTCCTTGCAAAGTCACTGGTGCTGATCTTGATGTTCCTATGGGCTACGAGCTGGTTAACCCAGCTCAGCACATTTGCACCCTTGCTGAGGGAGCTCATCTTTCCATGAGACTTCGCCTTGGTAATGGTCGCGGTTATGTTTCCGGTGAGGATAACGAGCGTGAGAGCGATCCAATTGGATTCATTCACGTTGACTCGATCTTCTCGCCAGTTCGCCGCTGCGCTAAGGCTGTTGAGCCTTGCCGTGTTGGCCGTCACACCGACTATGATCGTCTGGTGCTTGAGGTTGAGACCAATGGTGCAATCAGCCCTCGCGAGGCTGTCGTTGAGGCCGCAAACATCATTAACCAGCACATGAGCGCATTCATGGGACTTACTGATTTTGACGAGACTCAGGAAGAGGCTTCGATTTTTGCTAAGGCAGACGTCGAGGACGATTCCGAGCTTGAGAAGCAGGTTGAGGATCTGGACCTTTCCGTCCGTTCTTATAACTGCCTCAAGCGTGCAGGAATTCACTCTGTCCGTCAGCTCGTTGATTTCTCTGAGAACGATCTTCTCAACATCAGAAACTTTGGTGTTAAGTCTATTGAAGAAGTCAAGGAAAAGCTCGAGAGCATGGGCCTGTCCCTTAAGGCTTAGTCGCGCCTTGTCACGCATAGGAGAATGTAAATTATGAGGCACAATAAGAAGAGGGGCATGAAGCTTGGTACTGATGCTAGCCACACCAAGGCCATCAAGAAGAGCCTGATCCAAGCCCTTTTCACTAACGATCGTATTAAGACTCTTGACGTCCGCGCTAAGGCAGTTCGCGGCGAGGTCGACAAGGTCATCACTTGGGCAAAGCGCGGCGACCTTCACGCTCGTCGTCTTGCTATGGCCAAGGTTGGTAACGCAGAGCTTGTCCGTGAGGTATTTGACAAGGCTGCTCAGGGTATGTGGGCTGACCGCAACGGCGGCTACACCCGTATCATGAAGCTTGGTCCTCGTAAGGGCGACGCTTCTGAGGTTGTTATCCTTGAGCTTGTTACCGAGCCAGTTCAGCCAAAGGCTTCTAACAAGAAGGCTAAGGCAACCAAGGTTGCTCCTGCTCCTGTAAAGGAAGAGGAGACCGAGGCTCAAGCAGAGGAGACCGAGCAGACCGAAGAGGCTGCAGAGTAACTTCTGTCAAAGTGAATCTAAAGAGGTCCTGGCTTTTTGCTGGGACCTCTTTTTCAAATGAAGGAGGGTTGTCATGATTGAGTTCAAAAGCGTTTCATTTGCATACGGTTCTTCAACTGCTACACAATCTATGACTTTCTCTACTTCTGAAGATGCCATAGGAGCCACAGAGAGCCAATCTCCGCACCCAATGGCACTAACCCTTGATAATGTTTCATTTACCCTAAAGCCTGGCTCTAGAACGGTTGTGCTTGGCCACAATGGTTCAGGCAAGTCAACGCTTGCGAATCTTTGTAATGCATCACTTTTTCCTCTATCCGGAGAGGTTTTAGTAGACGGCAATTCAGTTGCTGTAGTGCCTTCTACTCAGGTTTCTTCTGCTGTGGGAATGGTTCGTCAAGATCCAACTGCGCAGCTTGTTTGTGCAACGGTATTTGATGAGGTTGCCTTTGGTCCTGCTAATCTTGGTTTGCCAAAAGCAGAGATAGTTTCTCGCGTTACTCAAACACTGGAGCTTTGTGGCATTGCCGATTTGATTGATGCACCTACGCACACGCTTTCCGGAGGCCAACAGCAGCTTGTTTCTATTGCAGCAGCGCTTTCAGTGCGTCCACGTTATCTGGTGCTTGATGAGGCGTTTGCGCAGCTTGATACTCGATTCAGAAATCACCTTTCTAACCTGGTAAATACCCTTGTTGCAAACGGGATGGGTGTGCTTGAGATTTCTCATTCATTTGAGTCTCTTCCCGGGGCTGACCAGGTTCTTGTTTTGGAGAAAGGCCAGCTAGTTTGGTCGGGAACTCCCACAGAGTTTCTCTTGGATGCAAATGCAATCGCAAATGCTGGTTTTGATGATGCACTCACAGCAACAGCACATATAGCTGCACAGGCTGGCTATAAGTTTGATGTGACTTTTAACGCATCAGAGTTTGTTGCGTTTCTTGTTCAGAACAACCTTGCGTTTGATGCTTTGGATACCCTTGTGTATCAGCGTGCTCTTGAGGTAGTGCGAGCAAACAACTATGACGGAATTCAAGCGCTTGGAGAGGCGCACGAGCTGGCAATTTGTGGCG
>CAKARX010000018.1:0-19517 GCA_916720745.1 uncultured Atopobium sp. | reverse complement strand
TACATATTCTTATATCAGATATATGCACTTCAAGAAAACAAATCAATTATTATGAGCTATCAGATAGATTGTAAAATTGTCTAATTATCAAGAAATAGGGACTAGATGCGTAAAAGGCTTATGAATTGATATTGGTGTGTAATCGCTTGCAATATAAATAGGCCATAGAAGACAGATAAGAGCAGGAGATTAGCTCTAATAGAAAGGAACGGGTGTGTCAACGTTTATTCGTGAAGAAACAAAAAGGCGCATTGCTGTTTGTGTGACAGCAGCAACTATTGCAACTGCATCACTTATTGCTGTAGTAACTCCTGTATTTGCTGAGACTTCATCAAATACTGCTACTACTACCTTAACATCAGTAGCATCAATTCCAACTGAAAGCTCTTTTACCTTTACACAGGGCAATATACCTCCAGTACGACAGGATGTTCCTGATGACGAAATGGCAGTCCAGTTTGTATCTGAGGTATCTCTTCAAGGCTATAAGGTTGTTGGAGATTTTGAGGGACATGCATACACTCCTTCTGGTCTAACTGACCCAGACGGTCATGCAATTGTTAAATGGGTGGCAGATGACGGTACTGTGATGGAACCTGGCGAGTTGTTTGAACTCCAGTACATTAATGGACTGACTTTCCATGCAGTCTGGCAGCCAAAAGACGGCAATGACGATGTTCAGTATCGTCTTGTGATTGATGCAAACGGCGGCCATTTTGAGGGCGGCGTTTCTACTATGCTTGAGCGCCATGACTATCTTCCAGCAGAGATGCACAACGTTCAGGCTGTTAGTAAAGTAGTTCGTGACGGCTATACTCTTGTTGGTTTTTCGAGAAATAAAAACGATATTACCGCTCCAGCCAGCACGCTAACATCACCAATAAGTATTCGTGATGCAGAGCATATTCCAGGTCACACTACTAACGGTGCGCTTCCAAGTAAGACTGATGAAATCTATACTCTCTATGCTATTTGGAAACCAAATACTGCAACCCCTGTAACGCCAGCAACGCCAGCAACACCAACCACTCCTACAGGCCCATCAGCTCCTGCAGATTCCGAGACTCAAGGACAGAATGCACAGGAGCAATCAAATGGCACCGCGCAGGAACAGGCTTCTTCTGGACGTCGTTCAAAGAAATCTGTACTTCCAGAAACTGGTGATGCTGTATCAGCTACTGGTCTTTTAGCAAGCGCAGGATCTATTCTCGCTGCTGCAGGTTTTATCCGCAGGCGTAAGCACGAATAGAATTTCTTCTATAGAGCACTAATGACCCTTTTGAGTCATGTCAGTGGAGTCATTTTTATCTTTAACTATTTAGTAGTAACAAGAGGTATTTTTGAGTTTGATACAGCCTCCATTTCTTGAGCGCCAAGAAATGGAGGCTTGCTTTTTGATAGGACAAAGTCGAAGAGTTGCTCAAAGCAAAAAATACCCTTAGTGTCCATTTTGTTGTACACATGAAATCTTATGAGTATCTAGATTTGTTGCAACAGAGAAAGGAGTTGTAATGGGTCTTGATGCATTTGTTCGTTGCAGGTGCTTTGAAGAGGGAAAACTTAAACCCGGTCCAATACCCTTTGAAGATCTTTATATTGATGATGAAGATTACATCAGTTCAAAGTTTTTAGATCAAAAGCGTAAAGAGCTTAGCTCTGAACTGTTTAGGGAACGCTATGGAGATCTAGAGAGCGATTTTCTCGATTGGGTGGATAATGCCTGCGAACATGAATATGGAGAAATTTGTTCTGAAAGAGTTGGTAATTTTTGCGGCTTATTAAGTATCGACGCCATTTTAAGCTCAGATGAGGGTGAATCAAAGTATCCGTTATTAAATAACATGCTTCCTGATGGCAATGGTGGTCTCTATCCTGTTGAAAAAGCACAGCCTACTCTTGATGAGCTTAATAGATTCATTGAAGAGCATTCAAAGATTCCGGGATATCAGCTCATTGATGAGGAAACGCATAAAGTCCTTTTTTCTTGTGCGGTAGATGACGGTTTTTGTATGTATAGTGATGACAGCATTGATTATGGATTCACAGAAGACACTTTGTATTTCAACCGATATAAGTCTTCAAACGTAATTTACGCTGACCATTTTTGCCAGATTCCAGCTGATGATTTTGAGCAGACGCATAGGGTGGTCGTTTTTTGTGATGATTCAAATAACAGTGCGTCAAACTTTAAAATGACTTTACCAGGTCCAATTGACAGTGAATTAGACAATTCTGTTTTAAGAAGCTTTTCTGTTCAAAAGGCAACCTTAGACTTCAAAGAAACCGGTCATTTTTGGAGGTTAAATAAAATTAGGAACCTCCTTGTAGCATCTATAGAAACAAAACATCCTATTTGTTGGTGTTAAAACATATGGGCTGTGCTAGCTGATTGTGGTCTGACATCATGCTGTCAAAAAAGAGGGCCACCACAGGTAGCCCTCTTTCAGTTTGCACCGGCGAGAAGAACGCTGCACTTGAACGATTTTCTCGTCAATCGCTGGTTTTCTCGCCAGATGCTGATCTTAGTAGGTAGGGTTCTCTACCTCAACCTTGTCGACCTCCTGGAAAGGAGCAAGGGTTGAAACCATAACGATTGGCTCGTCGTAAGGGTTGTTGACGTAGTGGACCTCGCCGGGCTCAATGTGGATGAAGTCGCCAGCCGAGAGGGTGTGTACCTCGCCGTCTACCACAATGTCAATCTTACCCTGGAGGATGTGGAAGTTCTCCTCCATGATGTTGTGGTAGTGGGCCTGGAAATCCTGGCCTGGCTGGAACTGGACCATGGCGTAGTTCATGCGAGGGCCCTTCATCAGGTACTTAGGACCGTGATCTCCGCACCTATACTCAAAATCGTTCTCGTTGACAATAAACATCTTGCTTTCCTTTCAGGCGCAACTTGTACTGCGACCAAACGTTCTTCTTGCGCGCCACGTGTATCTGCGGCGCAGCGGAGTCCCGGCGCTTACAGACCAGGTGCTCTCCACATGCTCTTGACCTTGCCCTCTTCTGCAAGCTCAAGCTCACTCTTGTAAACATCCTTCCACTGGACATAGAGCTGGTCATACACAGCCTTGTTGTCTGGGTTAGGGGAGAATGTCTTATCCCATTTAACAACGCGCTTTGCACCCTCAGCGATGCTTGGGTAGATGCCCACACCGTAGCCTGCAAGAACAGCGGCGCCCAGAGCAGTTGCCTCTTTGACCTCTGGAATGCGAACGTTCTTGCCGGTAACGTCGGCAACAATCTGTGCCCACAGAGGGCTCTTGGAAGCGCCGCCTGCAAAGATGAGCTCGTCTGGCTCATTGCCGGTAGCCTCTTTGACCAGGTCAATGTGGCCACGGACGAGAAGGGCGGTGTTCTCCAAAATTGCGCGATAGAAGGTGTACTTATTGAAGCGCTCTGGATCAAGCTCAAAGTTGGTGAATGTTGGGCTTGCATGGGTCCAGTGGATGTAGTTCATAACGTCGCTGAAGCAACAGAGCATACCGTGGCTACCTGCAGGAATCTCTGCAGCGTGCTCGTTCATGACGTCATACACGTCAATGCCGCGCTCTTTTGCCTCAATCTTTTCTGCCTGGCAGAAGCCGTCACGATACCAGCGCAAGACCAGACCTGGCTTGAATGCCAGAGCCTCGTACTGCCAAATCTGTGGAATGGCGTGGCAGTTTACACGGACGCGATAGTCTGGGTCTGGAGTGCTCTTATCGGTGTTGAACTCGTACTGCCAGAAGCTGCCGCCAAAAACGCCAGCCTGACCAGGCTCGCAAGCGCCAACGCCAATCATGCCCAGCTGGCAATCGCCACCGCCGACAACAACAGGTGTACCCTCGGCAAGGCCGGTCTCTGCTGCGGCGTCTGCAGTTACAGCGCCAAGAACTTCTCCGCACTCGATAACCTGGCCAAACAGGTCGTCACGAAGACCGCACTCCTTTGCAATCTCTGGATCCCAGGAGCGCTCTTCCAGGCTCATGATGCCGGTGGTGCTGCCGTTTGATGGCTCAACTGCCAGAACGCCGGTGAGCTTGTAGGCAAGCCAGTCGTTGAACATGCCAATCTTGGCAGCCTTGTTGTAGATTTCTGGCATCTTGTTCTTAACCCACAGAAGACGAGGTAGAGCGCCTAGTGCATAGGTCTGGCCACTCTTCTGGTAAATCTTCTTCTCAAGTTCTGGGTCCATATCAATGAGCTGTTTGACCTCGTCAACGCTTCGAGCGTCAACGTTAGCGCACGCCCAAATCTCGTTGCCGTCCTGGTCATACAGAAGGATTCCCTCGCGCATACAGGTGGTGGAAATACCAGCGATTTCTTTAGGATCAATGGAGGTCTTTGCCAGAACCTCTTTGATGCAGTCCAGAGCAAGCTGCCAGTCAGCTACCCAATCAAAGTCCATACTGCCAGGCCAACGAGGGTCCTCATGGTGCTCCCACTCGCGCTGAGCAACCCCAACCTGCTCACCGTCAACACTAAAGAGAACGGCGCGAATACTTCCTGTTCCCGCGTCTAGTGCAAGAAGATACTTGCTCATCAGATCCTCCTTGTTTACGAAAGAAGCAGTTCAGCAGCGGTGTCTGAATCCGTGATGAGCACGTTCAGATAGCCGCCGTTAAGCACTGCTTTAATTGCTGTAACTTTATCTTTGCCACCAGCAACGCCAACAACGTTCTTAAGCTGGCGAAGTTTGTCTAGATCGGTGCTAATGACGCGATCTTCAATTTCTGTCTGAATAAGATTGCCGTCTTTATCCATAAAGTGATTCAAAACGTCGCCGACGGCTCCCTGCATCTTAAGCACGGTCAGCTCGCCCTCGTTAAGGATGCCGTTGCGCAAAACGGTGGCCCCCTCAACTGCGGCGCCGATGCCGACCACACTCATGTCTGCATATTCCGTCATGGTAGACACATCTTGCAGGCTTTTCTCGTCAAGAAGTGCATCGCGCACTTGGCGAGAAGACACCACAAGCGGAGACGGTGTCAGGAACAGGTGCATGGAGTAGGCGGTGGTGCCAACGGTTGGCAGGTAGTAGCTCACGCCGCCCGTAAGGCTTACAACGTTGAGCGACTCCTCGCGGTTCTTGGCAAGAACTCCCAGCATACGGCTGACGGTGTCGCCGTAGCCAATGTTGAGATAGCCGTCCTCACGTAGGTGGTCAGAGACGTAGTGAGCTGCGCCCTGAGCAATAGATTGATTAATGGCAGAGCTGTCCAGGGGAGTTGGGACCACAAAAGCGTCCTTAAGGCCAAAGCGGTCAATAAGGAGTTGTTCTGCGGAAACGCGCTGGCTATCGTTCTTTCTGAAGCTGAACTGAACAATGCCCTGCGCGCGAGCCTCTTCAAGTAGACGGATAACTTTTGCACGAGAAACGCCCATGACCTCAGCAATCTGAGCCTGGGTGTTATCTTCCATGTAGTAATACCATGCAGCCTTAGTAGCTAGTGCATAAGTTTGTTCGTCCATGCATCCTCCTGTTGATACTTTTGTTTAATGATAAAACATTTGTATCTAACATACTAGACTTCATTATAGTAATTATTCTCCCTATTAACAGGAAGATATACTACAAATACCATAATTGCGTATAGAGGTATTGCGGACTATTGTTCATGATACAATCAAAAATACCATTCACGGCAGTAATAATACCGTTTGCCGTGACGGTGCTTTGAAGAATGCTTATTTATATATATCTTCAAAGTGTGAGATTTTGTACGGCCGTTTGTTATTTTTTGGTAGGAGGTACTATGGGTGAAACTTTTGACATCGATATCGATGCCACTGACCCAAAGTCGCCTGAAGGAAAAG
This sequence comes from uncultured Atopobium sp., assembly GCA_916720745.1. GTDB lineage: Bacteria > Actinomycetota > Coriobacteriia > Coriobacteriales > Atopobiaceae > Lancefieldella. The sequence goes on along the minus strand of CAKARX010000018.1, from coordinate 13,718 downwards.
ATGTGTGCGATCAGTGCGACACACTTCTTTCCGTCCGCGGAATCAAGAAGTCATTTGGTTCCAACGAGGTATTAAAAGGCATTAACTTAGATTTGGCGCCAGGAGAGGTTATTTCTCTTATTGGTGGCAACGGTTCTGGTAAATCTACCCTCATGAAGATCATCATGGGTATTTACTCTGCCGATGAGGGAGAAATTTCTATCGATCGTCAAAAGGTTGATATCTCCAACCCTAAGACCGCACTTGCACACAGCATTTATATGGTTCCTCAGGAGCCAATGCTGTTCCCTAATATGACTGTTAGAGAGAACATCACCATTGGTTTTGAGGCTCCAAAAGCTGAGCTCAATAAGATGCTCGAAGACACTATGAAAGAGATTGGCTGGGAGCTTGATCTGGACCGCAAGGCAATGACGCTTTCCATTGCTGAGCAGGGCATGGTTGAGATTCTCCGCGGTCTTATGCGTCACTCTGAGATTCTTATTCTGGACGAGCCAACTTCTGCACTTACCTTTGACGAGGTACAGAGCCTCTTCAAGGTAGTCCAGGAGCTCAAGCAGAAGAACATTGGCATCATCTACATCACCCACCGCCTGGCAGAGGTCTTTGAGATTTCTACCAGCATTGGCATTCTGCGCGACGGCGTTATGGCTATGCGTGGCAAGGTAGAGGACTTCACGCGAGAAGATCTTGTACGTGGACTTCTTCCACCAGATGCAGCGGAGATTAAGAAAGAGATTGCCGAGAGCGCAAATATTGATTACGACGCAGAGCCAATCTTTGAGCTTGCTGAGTTTACTGGTTATGGCTTTGCTGATGTAAACCTCAATATTTATCCAGGTGAGATCGTTGGTCTTGCAGGTATCGTTGGTGCTGGTAGATCAGAGATGGCTACCACTATTTACGGTATGGATAAGGTTTTGGGCGGCAAGGTATTTGTTGACGGCAAAGATATCACTGGTAAGTCTACCAAGGACGTCATTGCTGCAGGCCTGAGCTATGTCCCAGAAGACCGCTTCAATGACGGTCTGTTTAGAATTCGTGACGTTGCTGAGAACACCACAAGTGCTCTGCTTGCAAACTCTTCCTTGGGTAAGCTGCTGCTTAACCGTAAAGAAGAGGATAGGGTTTCTCAGAACTACGTTGATAACTTCCGCACCAAGGTCACAGGCCTTGATCAGGAGGTAGGCGGCCTTTCTGGTGGTAACCAGCAGAAGATTGTTATTGGCCGCGCATTCTCGGTTGCTCCAAAGGTTGTTATTTTGGACGAGCCAACTCGTGGTATTGACGCTGCTGCTCGTGGCGATGTATACGCCGTTTTGCAGGAGCTCCGTAAGCAAGGTGTTTCTATTCTTCTGATTTCTTCTGACATGGAAGAGATTATTGAGCTTGCTGACCGCGCGTTCACCATGTACCAGGGGCGCATTAATCACGAGTTCAAAAAAGAAGAAATTACGCAGGACAACCTCATGTCCGCTGCATTTGGATTGTAGGAGGTGACGTATGGATCTTGTAAAGCGCCTTCTCAAGGCTAGGGGACTGAGCAGCCTCGCATTCCTGATTGCTCTCTTTATTATTGTTGGTGCAATGAATCCCGCATTCTTGACACCTGCAACAATTGCTGCCTGCTTTAACACGTCCGTTGTCTACACATTGGTCGCTGTTGGTGTGGCCTTCACCCTGTTTATTGGTGAGATTGACGTTTCTGTTGGTTCCAACCTGGGTCTTGTTGCTGTGGTAGTTGGCAGCATGCTCAGAGATGGAACTCCACTTCCTGTTGCTTGCCTGGTAGGTATTCTTATTGGTGTAGCAATTGGTCTGGTAAATGCCTGGGGCGTTGCCGTTATGAAGGCTCCATCGCTCATCTTTACCCTGGGTACCAACGGTGTTCTGCGCGGTATTGTTTACGTCTACACCAATGGTCAGTGGGTAGAGAACCTTCCTAAGGAGTTCAAGGACTTCTCGGCAGTAACTGGTATTGGTGACTTCACTGTTTACTACTGTGCAGTCATTGCACTGGTCATTCTGATTCACTTTGCACTGACTCAGACCCGTCGTGGTCGCTGGTTTGCAGCAGTTGGCGATAACGCTAATGGTGCAACTCTGGTTGGTATTCCAGCTCTCCAGACAAAGATTCTGGCATACGTCATCTGCGGTGTTATGGCTGCTATCGGCGGCATCATCTTCTGCAGCCGCATTGGTTTTGTTACTCCAATGAGCGGTAACGGCTACGAGATGAAGGCCATTGCAGCTTGCGTTCTTGGCGGCGTTAGCCTGCTTGGCGGCGTTGGTTCTGTCCTTGGTGCAGCTGTCGGTTCCGTCATTATGGCATCCATTAGCTATCTGCTGGTTTTCATGGGCTTCTCGTCAAATTACGATAACGCAATTACCGGCGTCATCTTGATTGTCATTGTTGTTGTCGACGCTTTGATTCAGCACCGCTCAATTGTTCAGAACAGGCATGCTCGTCTGAACGCACGCGTTTCTCCAAAGGCAACTTCCGAGGTTCTTGCAGAGCAGATCGCAGACTTTGGTGAGGCGGCTATGAGCCCTTTGGGTAAGAAGGGCGGTGTTCGCTAATGATGAAGACACTTAAGGGATTCTTGTCCAAGGGTCAGACAAGCTGGAACATGATTCTTATTGGGCTTTTGGTACTTGAGTTTGTCATTTTTGGCGCAGCGAACGGTAAGTTTCTTCGTCCAGCACTGCTGTTTACCAGCATTAACGATAACCTGCCCGTATTTATGATCTCGCTTTTTGTAACGCTTGTTATGGTTACTGGCGGCATTGACATTCAGGTTGCATCTTTGGTTGGTCTAACATCCATCACCATCGGTGTTGGTTGGCAGGACTTTGGTCTTCCTATCTGGGGCGCTGTGGGCGTTGCCTTTGTTCTGGTTGTTGCTTGCGGTGCGCTCTCGGGCTTCTTGATTGCGTACTGTCGAGTGCAAGCAATGGTTGTTACCCTGGGTGGCAGCTTCCTGTACTCCGGTCTGGCGCTGCTCATCTCCACGCTCTCCAAGACCGAGAGCTACCAGGGAATTGGCGGCTTCCCCGAGGACTTCAAGTTTGTATCTAACTTCCAGCTCTTTGGCGTCATTCCATTCCAGCTGCTGATCTACATCTTGATGCTGGTTATCGCGTTCATTCTGCTGCACAAGACCAAGTATGGTCGTCGCATCACTCTGGTTGGCGTCAACCAAAGCGCAGCTGAGTTCTCTGGCATTAACAGCCGAGCAGTCATCATGTCCACCTACATGCTCTCTGCAGTTTCTGCAGTTATTGCAGGCGTGGTTCTGACCGCTTACCTAGGCACCGCTAAGTCCGATCTTGGCGCCGACCTTACCATGGACATCATCACCGCAGTTGTTTTGGGCGGTACGCTTTCTACTGGTGGTAAGGGCTCCATTGTTGGTACTGCACTTGCTTCGTTTGTCATTGCATTTTTGCGCTTCGGCTTGCCATTGTGCTTCAAGGTAAGCCCACAGTATCTGGATATTCCTGTTGGTGTCCTGCTGGTTGTTGTCATCGTTGCTCGATCGGCAGCAAGCGGAACAAATATCGGTACGTTTTTGAAATCGCTGCTTTCAAGCAGCAGTAAAGCCAAGGCATAAGCTTTGGGGAAATTGTGCCTTAGGCACAGACAAGGGAGGTTACCTATGCAAGAGATTACTCGTCGTGGTTTTATTGGTGCCGCTGGTATCACCGCAGTTAGCGCTGGCCTCGCTCTGGCAGGCTGCAATAATGGTGGCGAGAAGAAGGAAGAGACCAAGAAGTCCGAGGGTGGCAAAGACGTCAAGGGCAAGACCGTAGCATTTATTCCTAAGGTCACCGGTAACGCATTCTTCGAGTCCGCAAACAAGGGCGCACAGGACAAGTCCAAGGAGTGGGGCTTCACCGTTGATTACATCGGCGACGCAACCGCTTCCGTTTCCGCTCAGGTTTCCGTTATTAACCAGGCAGTTGCTAACGGCGTAGACGCAATCAGCATCTCCACCGTTGACGCAAAGGGCGTTTCCGACGCACTGAAGAAGGCAACCGCTGCTGGTATCGTAGTTACCACTTGGGACTCCGACGCTAACCCAGAGGACCGTACCCTCATGGTTTCTCAGGGCACTCCAGAGATTCTTGGTCAGATGCTTGTTGACATGGGCGTTGCTGGCCTCAAGGAGCGCGGCAAGGACCCAGAGAAGGACGAGATCACCTATGTCTGGCACTACTCCCAGGCAACTGTTACCGACCAGAACTCCTGGCAGGTAGCTGCACAGAAGATCATCAAGGAGAAGTATCCTAAGTGGAAGAACGTCCACGAGAACTACTACTCCAACCAGGACGCAGAGCAGGCAATTACCATCGGTGAGGCAATCCTTGACGCTTACCCAGAGATTGACCTGATCATCTGCAACGACTCCACCGCTCTTCCTGGTCAGCTCCAGGCTGCAGAGAACAAGGGCTACGACGAAAAGAAGATCACCATCACCGGTTTTGCTTCTCCACAGTCCATTAAGTCCTACTGCGAGCACGGCACCATCTACAACTGGGGCCTCTGGGACTGCGCAGTTCAGGGCGCTATGGGCTGCTACGTTGCAGCATTCCTCGCAGCTGGTAACGAGGTCAAGGTTGGCGACACCATCTCCATCCCAAGCATCGGCGATGTCAAGGTTGAGCCTAACGACTCCATCGCCGAGGGTGCAAAGACTGGCGACAAGAACAACGGCGTTGTCCTGCTTCCTGAGCGCCTTGTCTTCACCAAGGAGAACATGAACAACTACTCCTTCTAATCAAGGCGTAAGTTCACGGCGTAAGCTTGCGGCTGGCGAGAAGACCGATCTTCTCGCCAGCTTATGAGGTAATTCAGCCGTAGAGGAGGGTGGTCCTCCCGGGGCGGTTCTCCTAGAGGGAGCCGCCGAAGAATCACACTTCCTCTGCGAGCTTTAAGGTTTTATTGAAAGGATTTTCATGGCAGATCTGGACGGATTGAAAGTAGCTAAGGATTATCACGTAGACACTCCTTTTGCTAACAATCAGGGATTTTATGTAAAGGGTGCAAATAACCTCGACTGGGGTATGCAGAAGCACCTCTCTAACATCTTTGATCCAAAGAGCGGCAACACTGTAATGTTCGCATTTGACCACGGTTACTTCATGGGTTCAACCGCTGGTCTTGAGCGTCTTGACCTGCTGCTTCCACAGCTTGCTCCTTACGTTGACTGCTTCATGGGTACCCGTGGCGCAATCAGGACTTGCGTTTCTCCTGAGGTTTCTAAGGGCATAGCTCTTCGCGTTTCTTCTGGTTCTTCTATGCTGCAGTCCGACCTCTCTCACGAGGTTGTTGCTGTTGACATCGAGGACGCTATCCGCATGAACGCAGATTGCATGGCTGTTCAGACCTTCATCGGCGCTGATGGCCAGCTCTCCAGTATTGATAACCTTAGCCAGGTCATTAACGCTGGCTTCCGCTACAGCATTCCTACCCTTGGCGTTTGCGCTGTTGGTAAGGATATGGAGCGCACTGGTCGCTTCTTCAAGCTTGCAACCCGTATCATCGCTGAGATGGGCTGCCAGATTGTTAAGACTTACGACTGCGAGGACTTCGAGGAAGTCGTTGCAGCATGCCCAGTTCCAATTGTTGTTGCTGGCGGCAAGAAGCTTGCTGAGCGCGACGCTCTGCACCTTGCATACGACGTTATCCGCAAGGGCGCACGCGGCGTTGACATGGGTCGCAACATCTTCCAGAGCACCCATCCTCTGCAGATGGCCGAGGCTGTCCGCATGATCGTTCATGAGGGCGCAACCGACGCCCAGGCATGGGAGTTCTTCGAGGACGCAACCCACTAAGAGCACGCACGGTGCGGTAGCGCGGCGAGCGCAGGTCCAACGGGCTCGAGCCCGCACGACCTCCGAGCACGAAAGTGCTGCTCACACGCGACTCTCTCATGTGACGAGAAACACACTGACCTTGAGCTGGTAATCCTTTCGGATTACCAGCTTTTTTGTAGCGTGTTAATGTTGTCTTTTAGGTTTGGCGTACAAAATGGTGCAGCTTTAGTAGGTCTTGCTGTGGAATCGTATAACTTTTAGTCAAGATAACTAGGAAACTAACGGCATCTTGTCTGACAGCTAGGCGGTCTCACTGACCGATATACATTTCTATGCATAAACTTTATTTAATATGCTGAATAATGAATAGGAATATATAAAGAATTTAACTATAGGTAAATTCCGTACCTAAGGAACACACCTATGACAGATATTCTGCACAATTGCGGCCATATTACACATCAAATGAAGATAATCTGCACGTTTGAGGTATTTTCGGCGTAATGTATACATCTTTTTGACAGATTATCTGTCATAGGTGTGTTGTGGAGATCTGAAATTTGCCTTGTGAGCCGATGGCGAGAAGCCCCGATTTTATCGCAAGTCGTATACCTGCGGTTTTATATAATTCCATATTTTATAAGTTCGGAGATTTATATAAAAAATTTCATGGCAACTTTCGGGTCGCACTTAAGCCACATTCAAGATGTATTTAAGAGCCATTGCCAGTGCCATGTCATTGTCATGGCATTCGTAAAAATTCAAAAGATATTCGAGCAGCTATTTGCAACCCTTCCCTGAAAATTTAAATCAGCTTAACAGCGATTTAACACCCCTTCTGTTGTACTAGAGCCAGGAGAAGGGAGTATCTATGAAATCAAAGCAAACTTGCGGCTGGAGCTGCCGCCTACGTATCCTACCTATTCTATTTTTGCTGCTAGGATGTGCATTTGTAGTCTATGGCGCTTCTCGCGGAGAGGTTGATACCGTATTGGGAAAAGCGGTACGAATCTGCCTTGAGTGTGTAGGTATTGGTTAGGTGACCTGCAGTGAAAGTGCTCTCAGGGATAAAATTTCTTGGAAAGAAAGTGCGAGAATTTATCACTAAAAGAGGTTTCGTGCAGGCATGCGCAACCTTTCTAACCAACCCTCACCTAACAAATTTTGCTAAGGGAACTATCTATACTGGTCCTGCAAAGTCAGTCTGTGTCCCTGGACTTAACTGCTATTCCTGCCCAGCAGCTACGGGCGCTTGCCCTATTGGAGCATTTCAGGCGGTAGTCGGATCTTCTAAATTCAGCTTCTCGTATTACATTACGGGTAGTTTGATTCTCATTGGAACTTTGCTAGGCAGGTTTGTCTGCGGATTTCTTTGTCCATTTGGCTGGGTACAAGATCTTCTCCACAAGATTCCATTTCCAAAAAAATTTAGCACTAAAAAGCTCAAAGCCTTGCGCTATTTGAAGTACGTCATATTAATTGTGCTTGTCTGGGCTCTACCAGCTTTGATTCAAAATGCCGTAGGAATGGGAGAGCCTTATTTCTGTAAGTATGTTTGTCCACAGGGAATTCTCGAGGGAGCAATTCCGCTTTCTTTAGCAGATGACAGTATTAAGGCAGCTCTGGGCACACTTTTTACGATGAAGTTCAGCATTCTGGCAACTATCGTACTGTTGAGCATCATGTTTTATCGTCCTTTTTGCAAATGGATTTGCCCGCTCGGGGCTTTTTATTCTCTGTTCAGTCGCATCTCAATTTTGCAGTATCGAGTTGACGAGAAGACCTGTGTAAGCTGCGGAAAATGTGCGCGTACATGCAAGATGGATGTAGACATTACGAAGAATAACGCAGCTCTTGAGTGCATTCGCTGCGGAGAGTGCATAAAGGTCTGTCCTGTTCATGCGATTGATGCAAAACTCCTGTTAATCAACAAGAAAATTGAGCAGTCGGAAAAGGTTGCTACAGCAAAGCACCTGGCTGATCTACAGGCAACAAGCTCAATAAAGTAAGTGTCATAAAACGTGTATAGCTACGTTTCGTACGTAGAAAAGACAGAAAGGACTATGAAATGAAAAAATTTGTAACAAAATCCCTGACGTATGTCGCTGGTCTGCTTATGGCAGTTGCGCTTGTTGGATGCAGCGTTGGTGGTACTGGCAACACAGGCACAACAACCGCTCCAACTTCCGAGCAGCAGAATTCTGCTGCAGTTCCACCTGAGGCAGCATCAAAACTGCACCTCAAAGACGGCGATACCTTCCCAGATTTTAAGGCAACAGATATCACTACTGGCGCTACCTATGACAACACCGTATTTGGACAGAATAAGGTCACTGTTCTGACCTTCTGGTTCAATGGCTGTACTGGCTGCATTCAGGAGATGCCAATGCTTCAAGAACTTGCTGATACTTACAAGGACAAAGGTGTCAATGTCTTGGGTGTTAACGCCGAAGCCGCATACACGGACGATGCTAAGAAGGAAGCCGTGAATATTCTCCAGAAGCAAGGCGTTACCTATGGAAACGTCGCTCTTGATCCTCACAGCGATGGCGGTCGCGTTATCGAAGGCCTAACAGCATTCCCAACTACTATGGTCATTGACCAAAACGGTAGACTTGTGGGCGATCCAATTACTGGCGGCTCCAGCAAGCTTCAAGGCAGCGAACTTCAAAAGCGCGTTGACCAGGCTCTTGCTCAGTCAAAGTAGGTTATAGAAACTTACATACCGCTTACGGCACACGGCGAGAAGAACTTCTCGCCGTAGGGTTCAATCGGTTAGCATTTGAAGTGATGTATGAAGTACGCCTGGGCTGAGCCACTTGAGCTTGGTCCAGGCGCACTCTAATACGTGCAAATAGCATCAAGCTGCATTTGAAAGGGAAGAATTGAAAATCCTTGTAGTGGAAGATGAAAAGGAGCTTCTTGCCTCTATTGGAGAGGGGCTTGAGCTGGACGGTTATTACGTTGATCTTGTCGACAACGGCACTCAGGCTCTTGAAATGGCTCAGCTTGAGCAATATGACCTGATTCTACTTGACCTTAACCTTCCTGGTATCGATGGACTTGATTTGCTGCGCACGCTACGAGCGGAGCACTCAGAGACTAAGGTGCTGATTCTTTCTGCGCGCTCATCGGTGTCTGATCGCATTGTTGGATTAGACGCGGGTGCTGATGACTACCTTATAAAACCCTTTGCGTTTGGTGAGCTCGAGGCCCGTATTAGGACGCTCTTGCGCCGCGAATATACGCATGGAGAAGCGTCTTTGACGCTGGGAGAACTTCGGTTTGACACTACGGCTCGACAAGTTTTTGTTGGAGACGCTCAGGTTAATTTCACCAAGAAAGAACTCGCAATTTTAGAGTATCTGATGCGACATGCTGGAGCGGTTGTGAGCAGTGAAGAGCTAATGACTCATGCGTGGGATAGCAACGTGGACTTATTCAGCAATTCTGTGCGTGTTCACATTTTTTCAGTACGAAAAAAGTTACGAGAAGCCCTTGGATATGACCCAATTTCTAACAAAGTAGGAGAGGGTTATTGCTTTAAGAGGGACAGCGATGACTAAGATAAGTGAAATAATCCCAAAGCCAATGCGCTCGATTCGTGCCCAACTCACTCTTCTTATGGTGGGCTTATTGGTGTGCTGTTGCGTTGTTTTGACCTGGCTTGTGTATCGCTCGACTTCTGAGCTGCTAGAACTAGCTGCAGCCAACGCCATCAATCAGGGAGCTCTTTCTATCGTTTTGGATGTAGATGCTATCGAACGCTCTATTTTGTTTGACGCGCTGGGTATCTTGCTTGTTGTGATTGCTGCAGGAAGCTGTGTAGCTTATTTTTTAATAGGCCACTATACCAAGCCAGTTCAACAACTCTCTGCTCACATGAAAGAAATTAGCCCAAATACATTGTCTGATTCCATTGAAATTGAGGGCGGTGGAGAAGAGATTCAAGAGCTGGTTAAGTCATTTAATCAGATGACTGAGCAACTAGATGAAGCATTTGCAATGCAGAGGCGTTTCTCGGCTAGCGCAGCTCACGAGCTTAGAACACCAATTGCGGTGCTACGGACCAAGCTGGACGTTTTCAAGAAAAAGAAACGCGAGCAGCATGAATATGACGAGCTTGTAGACACGATGGAGACATACACTGACCGCCTATCTTCAATCATCACTGACCTTTTGGAATTTGCGGAGACATCTGAGCTAGGAGAGGCTGAGGACGTTTCTCTTGATTCAGTAGTTAAAACGGTCGTGGATGATCTTGAATCGGTTGCTCAAAATAATATGGTAAACGTGCAGATTGACGTACAGCCCAAGGTTCAATCTGAGGCACAGACCTTTATCGTTAAAGGAAATACCAATCTGCTATATCGAGCTCTTTACAACCTGGTTGAAAATGCCATTCGTTATAACAATGAAGAAGGCTCAGTTGACATTACTCTAGAAACCAAGGGTCAAGAAGGCGTGATTATAATTGCCGATACAGGAGTAGGCATAGCTCCTGATCAAAGAGAACTTGTATTTGAGCCGTTCTACAGGGTGAATAAGTCACGATCCAGAGAGTTTGGCGGCGCAGGCATTGGTCTTTCACTGGTCAAGACCATCTTGAAGCGGCATGGAGCTTCCATAACAGTCTCTGAAAACAACCCTCAGGGTTCTGTATTTACAATCAAAATCCCATTGGTTGATGCAATAGATTTTGACTAACTTCTACATACTTCACCGGTGCTGCCGTTTGGAGGCGGGACAAAATAAGACAGAATGCCATGAGTCAATACAGGGTACAATTGTCCTACATGATAATACCTGTTCAAAGGCAGAAATGATGTTTTTAAAAGAACGCCAAGATAAGATTGTGGAGTTCGTTAATGCAAACGGTAGAGCCACAGTAATTGAGCTTTCAGAAAAATTTAGCGTTACTGAAGACTGCATCAGAAAAGATCTTAAGCACCTCGACGGTCAGGGTCTTTTAAAGCGTGTGTACGGTGGCGCTATCAGCACGTCGGTGCAGCCGAATTGGAACATTAGCACGCGCATTAATACTAAGATTCCCGAGAAGCGCATTATTGCGGATAAAGCATATGAGCTCATTGAGCCAGGTGAGACCGTCTACCTGGATATTTCTACAACCAATATCGCACTAGCAGAAAAAATTGCTGCTGGTACTAAATACATGACGGTCATTACCAATATGATTGATATTCTTCAGGCGTTGAGCGGAAATCCTGCCATTAAGGTTATTTCGACTGGTGGAACTGTTAATTACGAGCTCAATAGTTTCTACGGATCGGCAGCAATTCAGACGCTCGAGTCATATCACTTTGATAAAGTGTTTATGGGCGCTATCGGTATTAACCTGGATACGGGCGAACTCCTTACCTACGATATTGATGATGGAGCCGTTAAGCGTCAGGTAATTAAGACAGCCTCTCAGGTCATTCTTATGGTTGATCACGAGAAGTTCAGTTCTTCGGGAAGCTATGCCTTTGCGCACTTCGATGACGTTACGACGGTAATCACGGACAAGCTTACTGAGAAGCTGAAAGATCAGCTTGCTGCTTTTGACGTGATTTGCAAGTAGATTAGAATTCACAGCAGGATCTCTAAAGCAAAACCCCGCTTGATAAATTTAAGCGGGGTTTATGCATTGCATGTAAATTTGTCTGCAGCGTAGGCTATTTACTAGTACGGCCTAGCCAAGTTCTGACTTAACCTTTGCGACAATTGCAGGAGCAGACTTGATAACAGTTGCTGCAGGAAGCTTAATCTTTGGAAGATCAGCAAACCTCTCGACATCTTTGATAGGCATATCATTGGTAAGAACAACTGCTGTTGCGCCGGTAAGATCCTCAGCGGTAATAGCATTCTCTATGCCAATGGAACCCTGAGTCTCAACCTTGCACTCAATCTGCTCTGCTGCACAAGCGTTCTTTAATGCTTCAGCTGCCATGTATGTGTGAGCAACACCAGATGGACAAGCAGTTACAGCTAAGATCTTCATGAATGCTCCTTAGAACTCAATAGTAATCTCAATGTCATCGTCTGCTACAGGCTTAGAGGACTCTTCAGTGATGTCCTTCTTGAATACCGCAACAAGGCCAAGGTAGATTGCAATGCCGATCGCAAGAGAAACCAGGTAAGTGCCAGCAGAAGTGACAGGAAGAACTACCAGACCACCCCAAGCAGCGTTGCAGTAAACGCCAAGAGCACCAGCAATTGCGCCAGTAATAGCACTTGAAATGATGTTGATTGGCATCATGTGTGCTGGATCAGCGGTGGTGTAAGAAATTGCACCCTCGGTAATGCCGCACATACCCATAACAATAGAACCAATACCTGCGTCACGCTCAGCCTCGGTGAACTTCTTTCTGAAGACGTAAGAGGCAATACCTGCTGCGATTGGAGGAAGGCAGATAGCAATTGCAATAGGGCCAAAGAACTGTGCGTTGTGTCCAGCAAGAACCTCGGTGCCAACAACGGCAACGCCGGTGGAATATGCAACCTTATTGATTGGACCACCCAGGTCAAAGGCAATCATAGCGCCACAAATTGCGCCAACAATAACTGCGCTCGTACCGTTCATGCTAGAAAGCCAAACAGTAAGGGTGGTTAAAAGCCATGCGCAAGGAGCGCCAACAACGCAAATCATAATTGTTCCAACAATCAAGGAAGTACAGATTGGAACAATCATGATTGAGAGAAGGGACTGCATTGCTTTTGGCAGCTTGACCTTCTTGAGTGCTGCTGCAAGGTAGCCGCAGAGAAGGCCAGCAATAATGCCACCGATGAAGCCGGAGCCAACGTTAACTGCTAGCTGACCGCAAATAAGACCAGGAGCAATACCAGGACGATCTGCAATTGCAAATGCGATAAATGCAGAAAGAACTGGAACCATAAGGCCAAGTCCAACGCCACCAATCTGGCTGAGAACATCGACAACAATGTTTGATGCTTTGACTGCACTTTCAGTTGCAATGGTGTTCATTGAAAGCATTGCAGCTACAGCGTAGAGAACGCCACCCGTAACTACAACAGGAATCATGTACGAAACACCACTCATCAGGTACTGCTGAATCTTTTTAGCCTGACTTGTTGAGTCTTTAGCTTCCATTAGGCTCTCCTTTATCTAATGATTCTTTATTGCTTTAGCGTGTATAACGCCGTGACTCCGTATTGTTGTGTATTGATTTCATCGAAATAATATAGAAATAGAGTCGAAATGCGTCAATAAATAATTGGTATGTAAATAAACTTTGTCGTAAACGGCCTATAAATAACGATAGACGGTATTCATTATTATTGTTTTGGTCGGAAAAGAAGAAAATCAATACAAAACAATTGAAAATACGGAAGAAACAAAATACAATCAATGGTAATTTCGAACTTTAAGGGGGAGTTAATGTTATCTCAGCGCACGCAAGCTATTAAGGATTCCTTGTTTGCACAGCCACGCCAGGTGACCATGGAACGCGCCCGTCTTTATATGGAGAGTTACAAAGAAACACAAGGTGAGACATCTGTCACTAGACGTGCAAAGGCATTTAAGCATCTGCTAGAGAATCATAAGATCGTTCTTGATAACTACGACCTTCTCGTTGGCAATAGGACAGATACACCTCGAGCGGGTGTTGTCTCTCCAGAAATGTCACCTTATTGGATTCTGGACGAACTGGACAAGTTTCCGACCAGACGACAAGACCGTTTTGAAATCTCCGAGGAGGATAAGACCTACTACAAAGAGGTACTTTATCCATTCTGGACGAATAAATCGCTGAATGACTGGTACAAGGCGCATCTTGCTGAAAACCTAGCTGAAGCACAGAAGACTCGTATTTTCTCGGTTGCCCAGACTGACAAGGGTCAGGGTCACATCATTTGCGATTTTCCTCTTGTGCTAC
>CAKARX010000017.1:0-19684 GCA_916720745.1 uncultured Atopobium sp. | reverse complement strand
AGGACGACGGTTTCACAGTGACCAACACTGCTCCTGTTGTTCCTCCAACCACGCCGCCTACTACTCCAGAGCCTAAGAAGCCAGGTCTTCCTTACACTGGCGACGCTTCAGGTATTGCTTCAATCGTTGGAGCTGCAGCTCTGTCCCTGAGTGGTCTTGGCATCGCTCTTAGAAGGAAGAACAGCTAATAGCCGGACTTTCCAAGCTCTCTGATAGCTAAAAAACAGGCTCCTGGTAAACCAGGAGCCTGTTTTGTGTAACACACCAGAATCATCGTATCTGGAGCACAGAACCATGCGGCCGCACCGCTTTCCTGGTGTTTTACAAAGCTCCCACTCCCGCTTCAGCGCCAAGTGGTAAAAAATGCGTTTAGTTGGGGGTTACATTTTTCTGCATACGCGTTTGCCCAGGAAAAACTTTTAACTATGGTAAAAAATGCGTTTAGTTGGGGCTCAAACAGCAAAATTTCAATTTTCATCCCCAACTAAACGGGTTTTTTACCTTTTTGGGGCCTAAAATCGGTACCCTAAAATTGCTGTATTCACGATTATGAATAAATTGACTCCGTTATGCAGAAATCACATTAACCGATTGTTTTGACGGCTCTGATAACGTCAAGTTCTCCTCATCCACCGAAAACTAAGCGCACTGCAAACAATTTCCCAGCAACACGATATAATTTTAGGTAGTTCCCGGTTATTTCCTGTATTGCAAAACGTGGAGGTAAAAGGCTTATGAGAAGTATCTTTGAGGATCGACAAGTATCAATTAAGTGCGACGATAAGTATTCTTATACCGTCACCAAAGACGGCTTGGCTTACGTTCCTGGTAATGGAAAACCAGAGGTAAACGTCCTGTTTTCCGAGGTTGGTTCAACCTTTTTGCTGAACTATTGCAGCTCAAACGGCCCTTACGAGATTACCTTTAAGGACAACGAAGGCCACAACCTCGTTAGCATTGACACAGATTTAAAGCTCCGCGAATTTGGACATAATATCCTGGATACTAAGACAATCATCCTCGCTTTTGCAGCTAATAAACTTACTACCGAGTTCCCCAATAACCTTGATACGTTAAACACCAAGCTCGGGTTTAGCCTCAAAGAGAAAAAGATTACTATCGCAAATGGTGTGATTTCTGGCGCAAAGCATCAGGTCAAGCTTTCTGACATTCGCCGAGTTCAGTGCGTTGCTGGCGGCGCACTCAACAACCTCTTTGTCTTCACTAAAGAAAAGGGCGGCTTCTTTGATAGGGCGGACATTGTAGTTCCTGTCAACGAGCTCACAGTACCCATTCTTGAAGCAGCAATGAGAAGAAATACTGGTCACGGAATCGATTTCACTAGGGGCAATGGCTTCGACCAGCCAAACAGCAACTTCATTATTATTCGTTATTTGGATTCTAGCTTCTTCGAGACCGCTCCTGGCGTCTTCAAAGAGGATTGGCAGAAGGACGCTTACGAGTTTGTTAAGTCCTTTGGCTATGACCTACAAAACATGCTAGGGGAGTAACCTCTGGCGAGAAAAACGTCTTATCCAAGAAAAACAGCCGCTCTCAATAAGAAGGCGGCTGTTTCTTTGTGGGCGAGAAGATCGCTCTAGCAGTTGGGTCTTACTTCTGCTTGCGGGCCCTTAGCGCAAAGCCGAGAGCGGTGATGCCAGAAGCAACCATTCCAACAGAAGCAATCACAAGCTCAGCAACGTCGCCAGTGTCTGGCAAAACGTGCTTCTTCTTGGTCTTAGAAGGCTTATGTGGATCAGGGCTAGGTGTTGGCTCAGGCTCTGGGGTTGGTTCAGGCTCAGGTGTTGGCTGAGGTTCAGGCTCTGGATAGTCGTTAGTGAAGACCAGAGGAGGTGTGCTGTTGCACTCACACTGGTCAACCTCAGTAACAGTTCCATCTTCGGCAGTCTTAGAAATGTGATAGGTGAAATCAAGTTCGCCATCATCATTCTTGAAGACAGTGTAGGTGAGGGTATAGACGGACTTGTCGTAAGTAACCCTCTGGTTGGTACCAGTGACCTCTTTGATGGTGTAGACATAGGTGCCAGGCTGGCTAAAGACTAGCTCGCCGAAGTTATTATCGCCAGAAACTGCAACAGAAGTCTCAACGGTATCTGTTGTTGCGTTGTTTGGCATTGGGTAAGAAGGATCGTTGCGGGTGAGCGTGAACTTGAAGATATCCTGAGTTGTTGCAGTGCGTGGGTTGCCACCGTTATCGTCAGGAAGGACTGATGGATAGTCGGTTGGAGCATCTGGTGCGTTACCAGTAACAACCTTCTGGACAACTGGATAGTCTCTAGCTGGCAGTGGATCAGGATAGACATTAGTAAAGACAGCTCCTGGTGCATCGTTATACTCGCCAAGGTCAACGGTGGTAACGTTTCCGTTCTCGTCAGTCTTGGTCATAGTACGTGTTGCCTCAAGCTGGCCAGTACCGTCGTCAGTAACGTGGTAGGTAACGGTGTAGACGCTCTGATCGTACTGGATGTTTTGGGTGCCTGTGACCTCTTTGATGGTGTACACGTAGGTACCAGGCTGGGTGAAAGTGATGTTGTGGAATACAGCGTCGCCGCCAAGAAGTCTGCGGGTACGAGCGGTGTTGCCGGTGGTTCCCTCAGGCATCGGGCTGGATGGATCGAGGCGGGTCATCTCAAAGATAAAGACGTTAGGAGCATCGCCCTCGTCCTCAGAGCCATTTGCCAGGAAGTTATTGATGAGGCTCTCGGCAAGGCTGTCACTTATGATGCCGTCGCCGCTTGTGGTACTTGCAGTACCTGCTGTGCTAACGTCGCTCGCGCTCAGGTAAGAATTAACCAGAGACGCAGGTGAAGGCTGTCCAGGTATAGGAATATCTGGGTAATCGCCTTCGACAATCTTGGTAACGGATGGCGTCACAATAGCAGGCCTGACATTGTAGACATTTACCAGCGACTGAGTGGTGGTGTACTGCTCAACGCGAGAAATACTGCTTCTAGTTGAAACGTAGGAATTAGGAACGTTCTCGGTGATGGTGTACGAAACAGTATCAGCAGCAGTATTGTCTACGTACTTACGAAGACCCTTGTAGACAATGGTGTAGGTGTTATTGCCATTATCGGCAACCTCAGGCGCAATGGTGCTGGTATCAAGATTCTTATCGTTAGAGAGAACCAAGTTGTTAGCACCAAAATCAGTTGTGGATGGGCGCTTGCCACCAGCGTTGTTGTTATCGTCCCAGACCTTATTGATCTTGAGGTCAATGCCAGCATAGCTCAGAGCGTGGGTGGAGAGGCTACGAGTGGAGTGGTTACCAGCGATATCGTAGTCAAGAACGCTGCTGAATACGCTGCGCTTGCCGTCGTAGGAAGCGTCAACGTTGTTGGCAACCTTATAGGTGACGTCAACAAAGCCGCCGCTGTTAGCAGCAAGGGCGTGTGTTGAGGTAAACAGTACCATGTCAGCATCAGCTGGATCGTTGACTACGGTGTAGTCGCTAGGCTGTGGAGCATGGTTTGCGGTGTAGGTAACACCAGGGTTCAGCTTGATGTATTGGTAAGAGAAGTTGGAAGAAGAGCTTACGCCCTCAAGCGCAAGAGGAAGCTGAGTTGCGCCCTCTGGATTAATACCTGCGCCACGGTCTGCAGACTTAGACAGCAATGGAACAAATAGTTGCGTGGTATTTGCGGTGTTGCCGGTGTTATTGCGGACTGCAATGTGAACAGTTGCGGTGTCTCCGCGCTGCATAACAGGGGTAGTTGCGCCTGGATTTGCGGAGTCGTACGTGTAATCAGTTACGGTTCCAGAGACGGCATCCTTTACAGAAAGGGTAGATGCAGCAGCAATTGCAGATGCCTGTGCAATGTTGATACCAGGGCGCTCGGAGAGAGAAACCATGGTCTCGCCAGAGTTAACGCTGTTACCAAACAGGCTGGTGTACTGGGAAGTGTTCCAGTTGCTGCGGTCCCAGTGCTCGGACTTAATCTGAGCACCAATTTCCTTGAAGTCTTTGGTGGTAATGCCAATAAAGTCATTGATGTGATAGATGCCCTTGCCTGCAAGATCGGTGGTGTGGACATCCATACTCAGAGTCATGTTCTTGCTGGTAAAGTCTGGCTGATACTGACCACGAGTCTCGTCGCCAACATCAATGGTGTACTTCCAAACCTTAACAGCTACGCCGTCCTTATCGTACGTTCCTACAAACTCAGGAGCGCTGAGTGTGCCGTTAGAAACGGTAAGGTTGCTGTAGGTAAAGCCCTCAGGCATGATGACGTAGAGCACTGGCTCCTGAAGAGGATTCCAGTCCCAGTTAGCGTCGTCGATGCGACCAGAAATCTTGAAGGTCTCGCCGCCGTTAATCTGGGTCTTATCGATGCTACCGACACCGTTAAGAACCTTAGGTGCGCCGGACTTAGCGGTCAATGTAACGCCTGCGTCAGGAGTGGTACCGGTGTCGTAGAGCTTGACGTTAGTGACAACGTCGGCGTTAGTGCCCTTCTTCCAAGAGCCGTAAACGCCGTTGGAGATGTAGCTCCAGCCATAGTACTCGTCAGTGACATGCTTGTTGTTTGGATTCCATGTATCGAGAAGATCGCTCATTGGCCTAATGCCATCGTATCCGCCAAGAATTGGACCAAGGTCAACCTTGATAGAAGTGATGGAAGTGTTGATATCAAGGCCAAGTGCTGTGTTGGTGATAAGTGCGGAGACACCAGAGGTGCGCAGAATGCTTGGGTCAGCAGTTCCGCTCGTGCCGTCTGATGCAGTCCAGTGAATTGGACCATAGGTCATACCAGCCTTGTAAGGGATGGTGACGCCACGGATGATAGCGGTCTGGTTCTGATCGATGGTCATCTCGAGCGTCTTTGGAGCGGTGTCTGAGGAGAGCTCGTTCTTGATGAGGTAGGTGCCAAGACGAACGTTGTAGGTATCGTTTTTCTTGTATGCCCAGTTAGGAGCTGTGTCGACAAGAGCGTGTGTGGTAAGACGCTCTGGGTTAAGACCGTCAATTACGGTAACCGTAAGCGTAGAAGAAGCGTTTGCGGAGGTACGGTTGACGTTTGGGGTGTCATTCCAAACGGACATAGTGAGGTTCTTGATGGTGACGTTAAAGGTTGAGTTGTTAGGTCTGGTGCTTGATGCAGGAACCTTAATCTGTGGCTTAAAGGTTGGGGTGCCTGCGTAAGAGCCTGGCTCGTTCCACTCGACTGTTGCGGTCTTGTTAGTGCCGTCATCGGTAGTAGAGACGATGGTACCTGGGGTGTTGTAGAGGCTGGTCTCGTTGACACCAACAAGCTCCATATCGCTTGGGTAGACAACCTGAACTGTAGTCTTGCTGTTAGCCTCGGTGAGTACCTTAGAGCCTGTGGTAGAAACCTGCAGGGTAGAGGTGGTGCCACCCTTAGAGAGAACCTCGGTGGACTGATCAGCCCAGAAGCCGTAGGTCATGGCGTCAGCTGCAGTAACAGATGAGGTATGTGGATCAATGTTTTGTGTTGCAGCGGTGCTCAAGCTAACACGAATTGCATTTGCGATAACCTGACTTGCGCTCTGGTTCTCAACAGCGTCATCAAGCTTGAACTGAATTTCTCCCCTGGAAGAGACCTGGGTAAGGCCGTTATTGGTCATGTAGACCAAATCACCACTGCGGTTCTTCTCGGAACTTGCGCCAGGATAGCCGTAAGGAAGGGTTCCTGTTCCCGTAGGTGCGGTAACCAGGTTAGAGAAACTGGTGTTTGAGATGCCACCAACGGTAAACGTTGCACCTGGAAGACCTGTGACATAGAGTCCGTCTCCAAACCTCACGTTGAGGTAGGTTGGCGAGAACTGCAGCGAGGCAGGGATTGTATAGCCAACATTCAAGGCGTAGGTGACTCCCGCCTTAAGCGCAGGGGTTTGACCTGCAAGAAGGTCAGCAACTTGGGCGTGAGTTGACGCGTCTTCAATGCTCAGCGCATTGATTTGAAGACCTGTGGTGTCTTCTGCGTAAGCTACGCTAAGGTTGGGCAGCAGTGCTGCGACGAATGCAACGGCAGCTAAAAGCAGTCCCGCTACAATCCTTGCCTTACTTTTCATAGCACATCCTAACTAGAGCGATACAGAACCTATCACTTTCTTTCTTACTTATTCTTACGACGCTTAGTAATGCCAAGTGAAGTCATTACAGCAGTCATACCTGCGAGAAGTGCAGCAAGAGGTGCTGCAGCAGAAGCGTCTCCGGTGTATGGAGTCTTCTGCTTCTTTTTCTTAGATGGCTTAGTTGGAGTGGAAGGAGTCTCTGGAGTCTCATTCTCCGCAACAGTAATAGTGAGCTGGATTGTGTCGTTATCAGTTGCAACGGCGTCCTTACCATCTGGCCACTGGACACCATTCCAGGTGAACGAGAAGACCTTGCGGTTGCCAGCTGCGGAATCAGCAATTGCGCTGAAGGAGCCGGTAACGGTGCCGACAGCGGTGAGCTGGGTGCCTGCAGCAACATTGGAGTCAATGGTGACGCCAGGAATGGTGAGCTTCATCCAGCCATCGTTTGCACTTGCCTCATCAACAATGCGCTCGAGGTCAGAGTAAGTCCTAATGGAGGAAGGATCGCTGAGCTCAAAGGTGACGGTAACCGTACGACCGTTGACCTGAACATCGGTGACCTTAAAGCCGCTACCAAAGTTAGAGGCCTGGATGGTGTTGGCATCAAGGTTGCTTGGGAGGGTCATTCCCTCAGGAACGGTTAGAGTTGCGGTGAACTTGAACTTAAGGTTGCTCAGCGTGATGGTGCCGTGGTTGGTATTAGGGTAGGCGCGTTCAATGTTGTTCATCTGCTCCTGAATAGAGGAAGCAAGAATGGAACCAGTGAGGTTAAAGGTAGAACCTGCCTTCATAGTGATGACCTGGTCATGCTCGGTATTCTCGTCAGCAAGCATATCTGCAGGAAGGTTCATTTCAATTGGGTTGTTCACAATCAGGGTCTGCTGAATGCCATTACCACGAGGGTCTCTGTTAGCAGCAATCTGAACGCCGTTCCAAGAAAGCTCGAACTTCTTGGTGACGTTAGTGACGGTGTTCTTTGCAAAAGACTCAAAGGTGCCGGTCAGAGTACCTGTAGCGGTGAGCTCCTGACCATTGGTAACCTGAGTTGGGTCAAGGGTAAGACCGTCAACAGTTACGGTAAGAGGTCTTGCAATCTCTGCGGTAGCTGCATCGTCTTTGCCAACAGTCTCGACAGCGTCTTTGAGCTGCTTATAGTTGGTGTAAGTGCCCTTGAGCTTCAAGGTAACGGTAACTTCCTGGCCGTTAACGGAGACGTTAGAAACCTCAAAGAGGTCACCGAGGCCAGAGGTGGTTACCGTTGGATTAGCTGGGACAACAACGCCAGCAGGAAGCGTGAGCTTGGCAGTAAAGGTAGAAGTGGTACCAGAAAGCGTGATCTTGGTTAGGTCGTCAAGGCCGCCAGCAATGCCATTCTCAAAGGCACTCATCTGATTGATGACGGAAGTGGCATCAATTGCGCCTGTAAGACTAAAGCTCTTATCGTTAGAAACTTCCTTGATCTGGGTGGTGTTGCTCTGGGAATCGCTCCACATATCTGCAGGAAGATCGCTGGTAAGTTCTACTCTCTGGATGGAAGGATCCTCTTTCCACTTGAGGTAGTAGGTGACGTCATTGGTAAGTGTTGCGCCACCGTTGATGGTTGCAGGTGAATTACCTGCAGCGTCAGTGAACCAATAGTGGTAGTTGTGACCAATAACAATGCCAAAGAAAGTCATTGGATCGTCTGTGTTGTCCAGAATGTGGTTCTCAAAAGTTGCAATATCGGTGTAGGCAGTATTGGTGTTAGAGCTGGTAGGACTTGCAATTCCAGCTGTTGTAGCGCTCAGGGTGTTGCCACTGAGGTTCTGAAGCAGTGCGTTGATGTTGGTCTGCTCAGCAACAGTTGGGTGAGTCTTGATAGTTGCAACTTCACCGCCGTTTGCATCGGTGGTGATGTCAAAGACGTTTGGATTCTGCT
This sequence comes from uncultured Atopobium sp., assembly GCA_916720745.1. Classification (GTDB taxonomy): domain Bacteria; phylum Actinomycetota; class Coriobacteriia; order Coriobacteriales; family Atopobiaceae; genus Lancefieldella. Next base: position 11,706 of record CAKARX010000017.1, on the reverse strand, counting down.
TAAAGACGCTGTTCGCAGAGAAGGTTCCACCATTTGCCGAGAAGGACACGGTAAGGTGCTGCTCTTCCCACTCTGCATACAGATCAACAGTATCAGTACCTGCAGGAACAGCAAGGCTGGAATTAGCCGCTACCTCATCGCCAGCGCCGTTTGCCTGAGTGGTCCAGCGCTTGAAGGTTTTACCTGCAATATTGAAGTTATTATCGAGGTTGTTGACCTCAGCGTCAGAGCGGACCGTTACGGTACGGCTTGCGTTGGTAGCAACGCGGTCAATTACAGAGACACCGTTGCCATTGTGGTATCTAACGTAGAGCCAAGAGGTGTTAGCTCTCCAGTGTGGATAGACCGTCATGTCAGAGGTGACCTGGGTATCAGCGGTGAACTGGTGCTCGGTACCAGCAGCGTCAGTGTAGTACCAGCCGTCAAATTCCTGACCACTTGCATAAGGATCTGCAGGCAGGGTAGTGGAGCCGCCTGCTACAGAAGAAGCAGTTGCAATAGAATTGCCGCGCATAGCAAGAGCAGTTTTGTTAGCAGTAGTGCCGTCAGCAAACGTTGGGTTGACGCCGGTAACACCTGGGGTGTTAAGGTCAAAAGTGACGGTTGCAGCAGGTGCCCAAACGTGCTTCTGACCATCACTTGAAGCGTTAGCAACTGGGTAGGTGTAGGTTGCTCCGTTGGCATTAATGAGGCTCAGAGAGCTAGTTGATGGGTCAGCAAGGGTAAAGAGCGAGAGAACCTCGTTGCCGTTAGCTGCGCCGTTTGTTGGGATAGTGCTGCCAAAGCCACTGTTGTAGCTTGGTGCGTATTTGAGCAGGTAAGAACCGCCAACAACGTTGTAGTTTTGACGAGTCTGACCAGCGCCGTTATCGGAGTTCTTGGTAGCAGGGGTTTCTACCAAGCTGTTTCCGGTGAACTGGATGGAACCGTTAGTCTGTGCACCAAAGAGAGCGCCAGAGTTACGGCCGTCTCCCTTAATGGTGGAGTTGTTAATGATGACGTCACCGGTATTGACGTTAAGGCCGCCGGTTCCGCCGTTAGTGAAGTTAAGGGTTGAGTTAGTAACGTTTACTGTTCCACCAGCTACACCAACAGAAATACCAGAAGTTGAGCCGGCATTTGCGTTGATGGTGGAGTTAACAATATTGGAAGAACCCTGAATGGTCATGCCCGTCTGACCCCAGAAGGATGGATTGATGGTCAGGGTTGAATCAGTCATGTTGAGCTGGTTGACATAGAAAGTCTGACCAAAACCCTCGACCTTAAGATCAGCATTTCGAAGGGTAAGATTACGAGCGTCATTCCAGGTACGAGCCTGTGAAGTTACGTTAATCGTAGCGTTTTCAAAAGTAACGCCAGACTCAAAGAAGTTTGTATTGCTCTTATCGTCTGCAGTGATAGTGACGCTGTTCTTGTTAGTGCTACCACTAACGGTTCCGCCAAGAGAAATACCACGAGTACCGCTGGAACCTGCGTTGTTTCTAAACACATAGGTACCATCGGTGATGGTTGAGCCATCTTCTGCAGTTAGAGCGGTTTTGAAGCCGGACATGGTAAGAGTACCAGTGCCGGTGAGTGTTGAGCCAGGAGAAAGAACCAGTCCGTCAATGCTGTTACCAGTGCCGGTAAGAGTTGCGCCTTCATCCTCAATTTTGAGTGTGAGGCCAGAAGGAATAGTAACTGTAGAGGTCAAATCAAGGTTGCCCTTGAGGTGAATGGTGTTAATTGAAGAAGTTTCTCCCCATAGTTCCAGTGCTTTCTGGAGAGATTTAAGAGGATCTGAGCTGGAACCCTCGTTAGTATCGTTGCCGCTTGTTCCGTCTACCCAGAGCTCATTTGTGATGTAAGAAAGGCTTCTGGTAACACGGCGAGAAGATCTTTCTGTAGGAGCGGTAGCTTGCTCGGAAGTTTGCTGGTTGGAAGTGGCTTCTGCGTTAGTGGTAGTTTCAGTTGAGGTTTCTGCTGTTGCTTCTGAAGTAGAAGCAGTTGCATCGCTTGTTTGAGCTGCTGCAACTTCTTGCGTCTGAGTTACCTCTTGAGTGCTAGCAATCTCTGCTAATGCTGAAGAAGGAACCAGCGAGAGTGCAAGCACCAAAGACATAGCTGTCTTAGCGCCTTTGCTTGCAAAATTCTTGTCTTTTCTTTCCATACCTACCCCTAACAAATAGTGAATACCCCAACAAAATTTGCAATTAAATCTTGTGCAAAAAGTGACGAATCACGAGAAGCACAATAGAACTAAACGGTACAAATTTAGAGCATTTTTCGTATAGATAATTATCCATTATTTTGACAAAAATTATTGTCTCAACCAGCGATTTTTATAGTTTGAACACATTTCAAAAAATGCCTTTATCTCATGTTATATAAATAATTTAATCAAAATATTTGATGCGTTCAGAAATGGCATTTAAATTGCACTATTTTTGACGATTTTCTCGACATTTGTCATAAACGTGCAACGGATAAAAATTGCAAAGGAAATGTATTAAATTTTAAGACAAATGTGAGTTATGCGGAAACCAGATAGTGGAAGCAGATGGTTAACAAATTCATGAAATATGGAGTTCAAAATTTGTTGCCAAGAAAAGCTCTGTACACTAAGTAAGAGAGAATCAAGAGAGATTACTCCGCGCAAAAAACGTAAAAAATGTGCGTGAAACCTTTTTGAATGTACTGAGTAGGGGACTATGAACTCAAAAATTATTGATGACGCCTTGGACTTTGTAAAAGAGGTCTTCTCCACAGATTTTAGTGGCCACGATTACTTCCACACGTTGCGTGTGTACAAAATGGCTGTAAGAATTGCGCAGGAGGAAGGAGCAAATCAAGAGATTGTTGCCCTTGCTGCGCTTTTGCACGATGTTGATGACATCAAGCTTTCTCCAGAGACGCATGAGCATAAGGATAGGGCCGTTGGTTTTCTGCGCCAGCATGCTGTCGACGAGGCCACTATCCAGGCAATTTGTACCGCAATCGATGAGGTTTCTTTCTCAGGAACAGACTCGGTAGTTCCTTCAACGCTTGAGGGTATGTGTGTTCAAGATGCAGATCGCCTGGACGCGCTTGGTGCTGTTGGCATCGCACGTACCTTTGCCTATGGCGGAAGTCATGGTCGCGGTATGTATGACCCGGATGAACCACCGACCCTTAATATGAGTGGCGTGGAGTATCACTCACACAAATCAACGTCGCTCAATCACTTTTACGAGAAACTCTTTTTGCTGGCAGATATGATGAATACGCGCAGTGGCAAAGAGCTAGGAAAAGCTCGCGAGAAGTACATGCGTGAGTATGTTGACCAGTTCTTAGGTGAGTGGAACGGTGAACGCTAACCTATAGTTTTTAGCTATATGAATTAGTCAAGTATTTGTATTTCACAAGTAAAGCACTGATTGTCATACTGGTTTCTCGTAAGCAGTTCTAAGGGGTCATGATGGCAATCAAAAATGATAAAACTACTCCACATCGCTTTGATGTTGTTGGTAGCTTTCTTCGTCCAGAAAATCTCAAACAAGCTCGTGTTCAGTTTGAAGCTGGTCAGATTGATGCTCACGAGTTAAAGCAAGTAGAGGACAAAGCTATTACAGAGCTTATCCAAAAGGAGAAGGAAGCAGGCCTCAAAGTCATCACTGACGGCGAGTTTAGGCGTGCAACATGGCACCTCGATTTTATGTGGTCGTTTGAAGGTATTGGTCATGCACCAACTAATACTGGCCTTCCTTTCCACGATGAAACTGCAAAGATTGACGACACGTTCCTCGTAGGAAAAGTGGAGCTCACTAAAGAGCATCCGTTTATCGAGCACTTCCGTTTTGTCCAGCAGTTTGAGGACGAGACTACCGTTGCCAAGCTTACTATTCCTGCTCCTGCACAGTTTATTGAGCAGTTCATTATGCCTATGAATCGTGAGCAGACTGACAAGTACTATGCCAATGACCAGGAGCTTCTTGAAGATATTGTTGCTGGCTATGGTGTGTTTATTAAGCAGGCATATGCTGCAGGCTGCCGTAATCTTCAGCTTGATGACTGCTCATGGGGTGTGCTGGTTGACCCTCGTGCGGAGCTCTTTTTTGGTGCTGACCAGGAAGGTCTCAAGAAGATTAAGGCACTGCTCTTGGAGATTAACAACCGCGTCCTTGATGCTGCTCCAGCTGATCTGACTATTAATACGCATGTTTGCCGTGGTAACTTCCACAGCACTTGGGCTTGCGAGGGCGGCTACGACGATGTAGCTGATGCTCTTCTTGCTCAAGAGCACGTAAACGCGTTCTTCTTAGAATTTGATGATCATCGCTCCGGTGGCTTTGAGCCCCTGGCTTCTGTTCCAGCTGGTAAAAAGGTTGTGCTTGGTCTGATCACCACCAAGCACGCCCAGCTGGAAGAGAAAGCCAAGGTTATCGAGCGTATTCATGAGGCGGCTCAGTACGTACCTCTGGAGAATCTCTGCCTTTCTCCCCAGTGCGGCTTTGCAAGCTGCGAGATTGGTAACAAGCTCACCGAAGATGAGCAGTGGGCAAAGATTGCGCTTGTAAAAGAAATTGCCGAAGAGGTTTGGGGCTAAATATCAGTTTGTAACGGTTTGTCTGCGACTTACATGCCGTTTACCGAAGAGTTTCTGACCATACGATCTTCTCGACTCCTGTCCACTAAAATGGACAGGAGTTTTTTATTGGCGCTAGACTTCGGAGGCAGTATGCCAAGCGAGAAGACCCGCTGCTTGCATCTCATTCAGATTTTTGAAGAAGAAACTGACGATGACCACGGTCTGAGTACCCCTCAGCTTATCGAAAGACTTGCTGAACGCGGGCTTAGTGTGGAACGTAAGACGCTGTATGACGATATTAAATCGTTGCAGAATTTTGGGTACGATATCCAGTCTTATCAGCGCCATCCTGTTGAATATGGCCTGGCTACTAGGAAGTTTCAGGCCGAGGAACTTATGCTGATGGCAGATGCCGTACAGTCATCAAAGTTTTTGACGGAGCGTAAGGCAAACAATCTGGTGAACCTCATTGGAGAGCTGGGCGGGAAGTCTACCTCTGACACGCTCAAGAAGCGCATTCATGTTGAGGGCCGTATTAAGTCGCAAAATGAGTCTGTGTTTTATGCGCTTAATGCTATTCAGACGGCGCTTTTGCAGAAGAAAAAAGTCTCGTTTAAGTATCGCAAGAAGGGCTTTAAAGATAAGGTTATTGAAGAGCTTCCTGTAAGAGAAGAAACGCCTGTTCAACTTACGTATATTGACGATTTCTACTACCTTATTGTGTGGAATGATAAGCATCAAAACTTTGTCAATTATCGTGTGGATCGCATGTTTAGACTTGAGGTTTCTGATGCTGATGCCACGGTTAACGAACAAATAAAACAGTTTGATATAGACAAGTATCAAGAGCGCGTCTTTGGCATGTACTCGGGCGAGGTTGTTGAGGTCACGCTTCGCGTCAATGAGCGCGTAATGTGCTCAGTGTACGACCGTTTTGGCAAAAACATTATTTTGAACAATCCAAGTTCTGATGGAACTACAGCTGACGTACATGTTTCTGTAATGGAAGCTCCAACGTTTTATGGTTGGCTTGCAACCTTTGGAACAGATATAGAACTGGTAGCTCCAAAGAAGACCAGGCAGAAATACCAAGAGTACTTGAGCGGAATTCTTCAGAGCTACCAAACACAGAAAGATGATTAGCTAAACCAGGTCAAAACAAGTAGTCTTTCTCGCCCAATTAACGAGCATCAATGACGTAAAGACCTGCTTTAACAAGAAGATGACCATGGTGATCACTGAGCTGCGTAATCTTGCAAGTAACAATGTTTTGATGTCCATAGAAGAGCAAAGTACTCCAGAGAGAATTGCTTTCTCTAGGAACAAAGCCAAGCTTGTTGTCATTAGAGTACAGAGCAAGAGCCTCTGGGTCATAAGGGTTATCGCGTTCAGGAACAATGGTTAAATCTGAGCCAAGTTTGAGCTGATCAAAGATAAGAGGAGCGTCGTAGTAGGGAAGACCGGAAATAACGAAGGAATCAACAAGCTTTGTAGGACTGTACATAAGAGCCTCCTTAGAAGATGTTGAGAACAGAATACGGATTTGTTAAAGAATGAGTGTCCAACAGATTGGACAGTAAAAAATAGCTGTAAGACAACACAGTAAGAGAAAATGAGTTTCAAAGGGAGTTTGCATGATTACCACTAAGAGATTGTTTCTTATTCCATGGCATGCATCCGATGCCAATGAGCTCTATGAACTGGCAAAAGACTCAGAGATTGGTCCACTTTGTGGATGGGAACCTCACAAAACTTTAGAAGATTCCAAGCAGGTTCTTGCAAACGTGCTGTCCGATAAGTCCTGTTATGCCGTAAAAGACATGAGGACCGGTCATCTAATTGGCTCGATGTCATTGGACTTTAAAGAAATTCCTGATCCAAAAGATTCCTCAAAGCAGTTGCATCAGGCAGAAATTGGCTATTGGATTGGTCGTCTTTATTGGGGACAAGGGTTGGCGCCTGAAGGCACTCAAGCTCTTACTACCTATGCATTTGAAGAGCATGGCGTTGACCAGGTGATTATTAGATATCTTGAGCGTAATAAGAGGTCTGCTTCAGTGGCTCAAAAGTGTGGCTTCACAGAAGTAGAAATCTTTACAGACTTGAATAAATATACAGGCAAAGAAGAGCAGTTTGGTATCTCAGTACTCACAAAAGAGGACTGGGAACGTGTTCAAAAATAGCAGTTGTTCTCGCTATTTTGTGTGTTGTTTTTAAATGTTGCATAAGGCAAACTCGTATATGCAATGACAAAACTACATGTAAAGTAAGTAAAACAGTCAGTGGACTAAAGATTCTGTTTGTAAGAAAAGCGAAAGAAGTCTGCGTATGATGATTAACAAACGCCTCATTGCCCTTATTGAGGAGAGTAAAAAATACATTGGCTTGACCGTGCTTTACCAGTGGATTGCACTTCTCGCCAATATTGTATTTATGTATTCTCTGGCAAGAATGATACAAGCCCTATTCATGGATTATTTTGTCCTCGAAGAGCAGTTGGTGTTTATTGCACTCTGCCTTATTGCTATTGTGATCAGGTATTTCTGCAAACTTGCTCAGCACAAGACAAGCTTTTACGCAGCAAAAAGAGTTAAAAAGACCCTTCGCGAGAAAATCTATCAGAAGCTTTTAGAGTTTGGTCCCTCGTATAAAAATTCATATGCAACCAGCGAGATTGTTCAGCTGGCAGTTGAAGGCGTTGATCAGCTGGAAACGTATTTTGCGCAGTATTTACCACAGTTCTTCTATGCTGTTTTAGCTCCACTCACACTTTTTCTTGTTTTGCTTCTTATTAGTCCGGTAGTTGGCATTGTTTTGCTGGTATTTGTGCCGCTCATTCCAATGACCATCGTTCTTATCCAGAAGTTTGCAAAGAAGCTTTTGTCTAAGTATTGGGGCCAGTATACGCAGCTTGGCGATACGTTTTTGGAGAACCTGCAAGGCCTTACTACAGCAAAGATTTACAAGGCTGACGATTTCAAGCACAAGCAGATGAACGATGAAGCTGAGCATTTTAGGCGCATTACCATGAAGGTTCTAACCATGCAGCTCAACTCCATCACCGTGATGGACGTGGTTGCATTTGGTGGAAGCGCGCTTGGTACAATTCTTGCAATTCAGCAGGTAAATGACCAGCTCCTCTTTATGTGGGAAGGCGTCTTTGTCATTTTGATTTCGGCTGAGTTCTTCCTGCCTATGCGTCTTCTTGGCAGTTATTTCCACATTGCCATGAACGGTATGGCAGTATCGGACAAGATCTTTGACCTGCTTGATATGCCTGTTCGAGAGCAGGGTACCAAGACCGTTCCAGTTTCTAGTGATGTCGCTCTGCGTAACGTTTCTTTCTCCTACGATGGCGAGAAACCCGTCTTGGTGAATGTTTCTTTTGGAATGCGCGCCAACTCTTTGAATGCCCTGGTAGGAGAGTCAGGCTGCGGAAAATCAACAATTGCAGCACTGTTGACCGGAAAACTCCGCTCGTATTCTGGCGATGTTCTGTTTGGAAATACCAATTTGACAGACATTTCTGACCAGAATTTGCTTCAAAACGTTACGTATATTGGTCATCAAGCACATCTCTTTATGGGAAGCGTTCGCTCTAACCTTGCCATGGGTAATCCAGAGGCAACTGAAGAACAGCTCTGGCACGCCCTTGAACAGGTCAATCTTGCTGAGTTCGTAAAGTCTTTAGGTGGACTTGACACGCCAGTTGCCGAGAAGGGCTCCAACTTGTCTGGTGGTCAGCGCCAGAGGTTAGCGCTTGCTCGAGCACTTCTGCATGACAGTCAGGTTTACATTTTTGACGAAGCTACTTCAAATATTGATGTTGAGAGTGAAGACGTTATTATGCAGCAGGTTCACCAGCTTGCTCAGACGAAGATGGTGCTGGTAATTTCGCACCGCCTGGTAAACGTTAAAAATGCTGATCAGATTGTTGTTATGCAACGTGGCAGAGTTGTTGGAAGCGGCACACACCAAGAGTTGCTTGCAACAAATGACGAGTACAAACGAATGACGCAGGCCCAGACCGAGCTTGAGAATTATGTGAAAGGAGTTGAGGCGTAATGAAGACAGAAGTTGAGAACAACGCCACAACTGCACGTACTTCTCGCCGTAGTGCGCTCACTATTATGTTGAGGCTGGTGGGGCTGGTGCGCCCTCTGGCTGGCTTTATGATACTTGCAATTTTGATGGGTGTTTTAGGCAACCTTGCCGCCACGTTCATCAGTATTTTTGGTGCATATGCGCTGCTCAGCGCTATGGGCTTTGCTTCATCTTCCCCTATGGTGCTGCTCTTTGGAGGCATGCTTGTATTTGCCCTGGTCCGCGGCTTGTTGCGCTACGCTGAGCAGGAATGCAATCACTTTATTGCGTTTAAGCTGCTTGCACTTATTAGAGACCGCGTATTTACGGCGCTCAGAAAGCTTGCTCCAGCAAAGCTTGAGGTCAAGAATAAAGGCAACTTGATGAGCGTTATCACCTCTGACATTGAGCTGCTTGAGGTTTTCTACGCGCACACTATCTCGCCTATTTGCATTGCTGTTGTGTTCTGCATTGTTATGGTGTGGTTTATTGCTGGTAGCTCCAACTGGATTTTAGGTGTTATTGCGCTTGTTTCTTACCTAGTGGTTGGTGTGGCTATTCCGCTTGCTATGTCTAAACGTTCCGAGCAGGACTCTGCTGAGGCAAGAGACCTTGCTGGTAAGCTTTCTACGGTTACCCTTGATAACCTGCGTGGACTTGACGAGATTCTGCAATATAACACCGGCGAGCAGATGATTGAAGAAACAAGTCAGTTAGCTGACCAGTTAAGTGACAGACAACAGGCAGTTAAGAAGGCATTTGGTGTCAACGATGCCGTCACGTCAACGGTTATTTTGCTCTCCGTCCTTGTTATGTTCTTTAGTTCGTTCTATCTGGCCAATAACCAGCAGATTCTTATGAACGAAGCCTTTATTGTCACTATTGCATTGATGAGCTCGTTTGGTCCTGTGGTTGCTTTGGCGGCACTTGGTACAACGCTGACCAGCACGTTTGCGGCGGGTAATCGCGTTTTGGATATTCTGGACGAGAAACCCCTGGTTGAAGATGTAGAGGGTCAAAAAGACGTCTCCTATGAAGGTGTTCGTGTTTCTCAGCTTTCATTTGCGTACGATGACGAGCAGATTTTGGACAACATCTCCGTTGATGTTCCTACTGATAAGATCGTGGGAATTGTAGGAAAGAGCGGCTCAGGCAAGTCTACGCTGCTTAAACTTTTGATGCGTTTCTGGCCAGCAATACCTGGAGCTATTGAGATTTCTGGAACTCCTTTGGAGCAGATTAATACCTCTAACCTGCGAGATCTTGAGAGCTATATGACGCAGGATACGCATCTGTATCATGATTCCATCAAGAACAACCTGCGCATTGCAAAGCTCGACGCAACAGATGAAGAGATTGTTGAGGCATGCAAGAAGGCTTCAATTCACGAGTATATCTCCACGCTGCCTCAGGGCTACGACACGCCTGTTGCAGAGCTTGGTGACTCGCTTTCTGGTGGAGAACGCCAGCGTATTGGCCTTGCTCGCGCTTTCCTGCATGACGCACCGCTCATGTTGCTTGACGAACCAACCAGTAACCTGGACAGCTTAAATGAGGCCATCATCTTGCGCTCGCTTGATAAAGAGACCGAGCATAAATCTGTGGTTCTTGTCTCTCACAGGGCTTCTACCATGGGAATTGCAGACGTTGTTTACACCGTTGATGGGGGACGTGTGAGCTAATGACGCCTGAAGAAATTGAACGAAAGCGCCAAAGAGAAAAGGATCTCTTCTCGCTCATGATTCGCTTCTATTGCGAGAAGTACCACCACACCAAAGCTCATGAGCCTCTGTGCGAAGAGTGCGCTGAACTGGAGAAATACGCACATACGCGTGTGGACCGCTGTCCTCATATTGAGACAAAGACGTTTTGCTCAAAATGCATATCGCATTGCTACAACAAAGAGATGCGAGCTCGAGTCAAAGAGGTCATGAAATCTTCGGGTCCACGACTTTTACTGCACCACCCAATTCTTGTCATCAAGCATGCGATGCAGTAATTAGGCGCTGGTAGACGACAAAGGTTTGCTCTGCGCATATCTTAGGTTCGCACTGATAAAGCTTGCAACTCCATGGTTTTCTTGCGACTCTACGGTCTTCTCGCCACAAAATCGAGAGGACCGCATTTTTTTGAATCTTTTTCATTTGAAACATAACTGTTAACTCTGAGAATTACGTATTTTTGACGCGGCGCGGTAGGTTTACAGTGACCTCTCGCTTTACAGAAGGAGGTACTGCGTTGATTAAATCAAAGAAAGCGTCATTTATTTTTAAGCTATTTATTGCTGTGATTGGCACCTTTGTGCTGTGTGATTCGGCGGGCGTCTTCCGAATGAACTTCCGCGTTTCTTTCTTGTACTACTTTACCAACATCTCTAACGTGCTGCTTGTTGCCTATTTCTGGGGCGCGCTTTTCCAGGCTTACAAGCATCCCGAGACTGCTCAGAAGCCATGGATGCCAACGGTTAAGCACACACTTATGCTGGGCATTACCGTAACTGGCCTGGTAGCTTACTTCCTGCTTGACCACGGCGAGGTTTTTGTAAATGGCGTCTTTAAGTTCAACAATTTTATCCTGCACGATGTGACCCCAATCTGCGCCGTTTTGGACTGGCTGCTCTTTGACGAGAAACCAACCATGAGCTTTAAAGAGCCTCTGATCTGGCCTTTGTATCCGCTTACGTATTTTGCGTACATTATTGTCTTGGTCCTGGGCTTTGGTGTGCAGATTAAAGAGAAGTCTCGCTGGCCTTATGGATTTATGGACTTTGACAAGCTAGGAGTCCCAACAGTTGCTCTGACCATTGTGATTTTGATTGTTGTCTTTGTTGCCTTGGGTTACCTCTACGTCGTCATTGATAAAAAACTTGGCGAGAAGATCAAGAAGGCTGAAAACTAATCCGAGCAAGGTTAAAAGCCGGGATAACTGCAACGTTAAACCTAGTGTGTTGCGAAAAACCTCAATTAATTGCGCAGCGCCTGACGTTCGTGAACTGCCTCCCATTTCTTCGACACGAGAAATAGGAGGCAGTTCAAAACACACCTAAGTCAGATAATCTGTCAAAAAGACGTATACAT
>CAKARX010000016.1:0-20314 GCA_916720745.1 uncultured Atopobium sp. | reverse complement strand
GTTGCTCTTTCTGCTGGTCGCGATATGGACAAGTTCTGGAAGATCTTTGATGAGCGTCTTGAGCTTTGCCACCGTGCACTTCGCGCTCGTCACGATCGCCTGAAGGGCACCCTGTCCGATGCTGCTCCTATCCTTTGGCAGTACGGCGCACTTGCTCGTCTGGACAAGGGTGAGGTTATCGATCCTTTGCTCTACGGCGGATACTCCACCATTTCCCTTGGTTATGCAGGTCTGTATGAGTGCGTTAAGGCTATGACTGGTCACAGCCACACCGATAAAGAGGCAACTCCATTTGCTCTCCAGGTTATGCAGCACATGAACGATAAGTGCACCGAGTGGAAGGAAGCAGAGGATATCGATTACTCCCTCTACGGAACTCCTCTCGAGTCCACCACCTACAAGTTTGCTAAGGCACTTCAGCGTCGCTTTGGTGTTATCCCTGGCATCACTGATAAGGGTTACATCACCAACAGCTACCACGTCCACGTTGCAGAAGAGATTGACGCATTCCAGAAGCTTCAGTTTGAGTCTGAGTTCCAGCGTCTTTCCCCAGGTGGAGCAATCTCTTACGTTGAGGTTCCTAACATGCAGGACAACATCGAGGCTGTCCTCAGCGTCATGCAGTTCATCTACGACCACATCATGTATGCAGAGCTCAACACCAAGTCTGACTTCTGCCAGGAGTGCGGTTATGACGGTGAGATTCAGATTGTTGAGGAGGACGGCAAGCTGGTTTGGGAGTGCCCACACTGCGGCAACCGTGACCAGACCAAGATGAACGTTGCTCGTCGTACCTGCGGCTACATTGGTACCCAGTTCTGGAACCAGGGTCGTACCCAGGAGATTAAGGACCGCGTCCTTCACCTCTAAGTTTTAAGTACTAGACAAACGAGCAGAAGAGCGCCTTAGCCCTTCTGCTCGTTTTTATTATCTCTATCAGGTAACATCCACAATATGCGGAAGTTACCCATCAAAGGTTATGTATGAACTATTCAAATATTAAGTTTTCAGATATTGCAAATGGTGTTGGCGTAAGAACAACTCTGTTTGTTTCAGGCTGCCGTCTGCACTGTGAAGGCTGCTTTAATTACGAGGCGTGGGACTTCAAGAGCGGCGGAGAGTTTACTCCAGAAGTTGAGCAAGAGATCATTGACTCCCTTGCACCTGTCTATATCAACGGTCTTTCCATCCTTGGTGGAGAGCCTTTTGAGCCAGAAAACCAAGAAGGTCTTGTTGAGTTTGTCGAGAAGGTCAGAGCTACCTACCCACAAAAGAGCATTTGGATGTATTCGGGTCACACCTGGGATCAGCTGACTGAGGGAAAGTGGCATACAGAGTACACTGACCGCATTCTGTCTTGTATTGATGTACTGGTGGACGGCCCATGGGTTCAGAGTCTTCACGATATTACGCTGCGCTTTAGAGGCTCTTCCAACCAGCGTCTTATTGATGTCCCTAAAACACTGGCCTCAGGAGAGGTTACCCTTTGGTCCGACGGACCAATGCTGAGCTCTCGAGAGATGTAAAAGCTGCTTATCGCATTAAAAAGCCCGCGTCTGCGGGCTTTTTCTTAAGTACGTTTTATGGAGAGAGCCTTAGCTTTCTGAAGGGGTTTGGGGCTCTGCGGGTTTCTCGCCAAGCTCGCTGATAAAGATAGCAACAAAGATAACAATGAAGCCCAGGAAAATTGTAGGGGTAATAACTTCGGCAAGGAAGATCACGCCAAAAACTGCTGCAAAAATACTGTCCAGAGAGATAATCAGAGAAGCCTGAACAGGAGCAACTGACTTCTGTGCACGGTTCTGCAAAACACCAGTCAGTGCGGTTGCAATAAGAGTGATGTAGGCGAGGGCAACCCAGGCATTTATGGGCAGTGCCGCAAAATTGGGAACCGTTTCAAAGCAAAGCGCGTAGGCAAGGCAGGGAAGGGCGCTCACGCCAAGCTGCACCACCGTAAGCGTGATGATGTCGTATTTGTGAGCAAGCTCGGCAGTAAGCACAAAAACAAAGGCAAAAATAATGGCTGAGAGCAATGTCATCTGCTCGCCCAAGCCAAACGAGAACGAAAAATCAGTGCCCAGTGAGATAAGACCAATGCCAGCTACGCATAAAAAGGCTGCAAAAATACTGGTTCCATGAGGTTTTTTCTTTGCAATGAGCCAGTTTACAAACGGAATCATCGCGCAATAAATTGATGCAATAAAAGCAGCTTTACCTGCAGTGGTATAAGCAAGAGCTCCATTTTGGAACAGAAATCCTAGACCGTTAAGAACGCCTAAGAGCACGCCGTATTTGATATGTGTGACATTCAAGTGTTCTTTAAGTTTTTTTCTAAAGATGATGGCAACAATACCTACGGCAAAGACAAAACGTAAGGTCATAAGCCAAGCTGCCGAGATGTAACTAATTGCATCTTTGATAACAACGAATGACCCGCCCCAGATAAGTGCGCAGACAAGAAGAGCAAACTTCCATACAAGCGCAGAAGAAGTATCTAGTGTGAGTCTGGAAGAGTTTGTAGTAGAAAGATCTGATGATGCCACGCGCTATCCATTCCCGTCGAAGGTAAAAGTTAAGGTATAGGTAGTGATTTGAGAAAATCAAACGCGTGCAAGTATACGTGATTTTGCACTTGAAGCGCCCCACAAGCAGCATAAAAATGAGATTAGAAGTATACTCACATCTGAAGAAAAATAAGTGTGTGCGATTGTTTTATGCAAGAAGATATTTCAAGGAGACTTGTATGTCCAACTACGTTCTGACCTGTTGCTCTACGGCCGATGTAAGTGAGAAGTACCTTCAGTCACGTGATGTGAAATACGTATATTTCAACTACGAGCTTGATGGTGTTCAGTGCAAGGATGACTTTGGTCGCACTAATGCACCAGCTGACCTCTATAAAAAGATGCTTGCAGGCGCTGAGTGCCGTACTTCACAGGTATCAATTGGTGAGTACATGGCCTTCTGGCGTCCTTTCCTGGAGGAGGGCAAGGACGTTCTTCATGTTTCGTTGAGTTCTGGCGTTTCTGGAACGTATGAGTCTGCTTGCCAGGCAAAGGTAGAAATTGAGCAGGAGTTCCCAGACAGAAAGATTGAGGTTGTTGACTCTCTGCAGGCATCTTCTGGCTATGGTCTCTTGGTAGATGGTCTTGCCGATAAGCGCGACGAGGGTCTGTCTTTTGACGAGGCAGTTGCATGGGCCAAAGAGGCTCGTCACCGTGTGTATGGATGGTTCTTCTCAACAGATTTGACCTTCTTTGTTCGTGGTGGTCGCATTTCCAGGACAGCTGGCCTGCTTGGCGGCATGCTTAACATTTGTCCTGTTATGGATATTGAGGCCGACGGTTCTTTGGCTGTTAAAGAGAAGGCACGTGGCAAAAAGAAAGCAATCGCTCGCGTAGTTGAGATCATGACTCAAACTGCAGAGCAGGGCAGTGCTTACGCACGTAAAGTGTTTATCTCTAACTCTGAATGCGCCTCTGATGCCCAGGCTGTCAAAGAGCTTATTCAAGAAAAGCTTCCACAGACCGGTGATATCAACATCTTTACTATTGGCGCAACAATTGGCGTTCACACTGGTCCTGGAACTGTTGCAACGTTCTGGTGGGGAGAAGAACCTCGCGCTTAAGATGTTGCTCGAGTAGGTAAGAAAGGTCTTTAGTCATGGTTAATTTTGAGTACGTTGTACCTACTCAGGTGGTTTTTGGAAAAGATACCCAGCTCCGTGTGGCAGAGCTTGTCTCTGCTCACGGAGGTACCAAGGTGCTGGTACATTTTGGCGGCAATCACGTGGTAAAGAGCGGATTGCTTGACCAGATCCACCAACTTCTAAGCAATGCGGGAATTGCTTTTGTTGACTGTGGTGGAGTTGTCCCTAATCCTCGATTAGAGCTTGCAGAAGAAGCTGTAGAGCTGGGCAAACGCGAGGGTGTTGACTTTATTTTGGCCATCGGTGGCGGATCTGTCATGGATTCTGCTAAGGCGATTGCATATGGCCTGGCCAATGACGTTTCTCTTGAAGACCTCTATTTGCATAAGGTCAGTGTTTCAAAGGCAGTTCCTCTTGGTGTCATTTCTACTATTGCAGGAACTGGATCTGAAACCTCTGATTCTTCCGTCATGAACATTACGCTGGCTGATGGCCGTGTTCTTAAGCGTTCTTATCACCATCAGAGCGGCCGTCCTTGCTTTGCCATCATGAATCCAGAGCTCACCTATTCCGTGAGTGCTTATCAGACGGCATCAACAGGCGCCGACATCATGATGCACACCATGGAGCGCTATTTTACGCTCGAGAAGGACGTGGCACTCACTGACGAGCTAGCCGAGGGGCTCTTACGCACCGTAAAAGAAGCTGTCTTGATTGCTGTCAAAGAACCAGAGAATTACGCTGCACGTGCAGATTTGCTCTGGGCATCGTCGCTTTCTCACTGCGGACTTACCGGAACTGGTCGCGTAAGCGATTTTGCTTCTCATGCAATCGAGCATGAGCTGAGCGCAAAGTATGATGTAGCTCACGGTGCTGGTCTCACGGCTATTTGGGCAAGTTGGGCTCGCTATGTTATGAGCCAAGATCCAGAGCGCTTTGCGCAGTTTGCGGTTAATGTTTTTGGAGTTCAAAATAACTTCCATAATCCAACCGCTACAGGCCTTGCGGGAATCGAAGCTTGGAATCAGTGGTGTCATGCAATTGGTATGCCAACCTCCCTTGCCGAGCTTGGAGTAGACCCTTCGGAAGAGGACATTCTCCAGATGGCAAAAGGCACTATTGATGCTCGCGGTGGAGATCATGCGGGCAACTTTATGCAGCTTAAAACAGCAGATGTTCAACAGATTTTAAGAATGGCCCTAAAGTAAAGTTTCTCAAGGTAAATTTTGTTTCATTGCGGGTATTATTACTACATACGAAGTTACTGAGCTAAAAGCTCAAATATACGGAAGGAAGATTCATGAGCGGTTTTGTTAAGGCAGACAATGTTTTTGTAAACCAGAACGCAGCGAGCCGTAATGATGTCCTGCGTTTTATTGCCGATAAAGCATTGGAAGCTGGCGTAACTGACGATGCAGACGCTGTTTACAATGCTTTTTTGGCTCGTGAGGAAATGGGCGAGACCGGCATGACTGACGGTTTTGCAGTTCCACACGCAAAAGATGCTGCTATCAAGGACGCAGCTGTCTTTGTCTTCAAGAACAGCACCCCTCTTGAGTGGCCTTCTTTTGACGAGAAGCCCGTTGATGTTGCCATTGCACTGCTTGTCCCAGATGGAGAGGCTGGCACCACTCACATCAAGCTTCTTTCTAAGACTGCTGTTCTTCTGATGAGAGATGAGTTTAAGTCTCTGCTTCGTGGCTCTAATGATCAGGAAGCTATTGCTCAGGCTATTAACGAGGGCATTAGCGAGGAGTAGGGTTTCTCGCCAGATTATAGAGGGCTTGGCAAGTACTTCCTGCAACAGTTTAACTGGGTAAAATTTTGGACACTCAAGCACAAACTTGAGTGTCCTTTTTTGTGTAAAAAGGCGTACACTTGTACTAGTTTTAGTCGAGAAGGGAGTCAGATGTTTACACCATGTACTGACAAGCGCGTTGCTGTCTTTTTTGCCGATGGTTGTGAAGAGATTGAGGGACTGAGCGTTGTTGATGTCCTGTATCGTGCAGGTATTCCCTGTGACAAAGTGTCTATCTCTGATTCCTTGAGCGTGACTTCATCTCACCAGGTTACCTTTCTAACAGACAAGCTACTTAGTCAGGTCTCGTTTGATGATTACAGCATGTTGGTGCTTCCTGGAGGTCTTCCTGGAACTACTAATCTTGAGGCTTGTGAGCCACTTATGCAGGCAGTTGATGCGTTTGCGGAAGATGGCCGTGCGCTTGCTGCAATCTGTGCTGCTCCTTCAATTTACGCTAAGCGTGGATTGCTTGCGGGTAAGAAGGCTACGTCTAATCCAGGCTTCCAGCATTTTCTTTCAGAGAATGGCGCCAATCTTTCGCAAGATGCGGTTTGTGTTGATGGTTCTTTTATTACCAGTCAGGGTGCGGGAACAGCTCTTAAGTTTGGTCTTGAGATTGTTCGTTATCTTGTAGGTAATGACGTGGCAGAAAAAGTTTCTAAAGGCATTGTGCTTATCTAGACCATGGCGCCTTCTCAAAAACAGTACCTGGTTATTGATCTAAAGAGTTTTTACGCATCGGTTGAATGTGTTGAGCGAGGCCTTGATCCCATGAAGGCCAAGCTTGTTGTGGCAGATCTTACTAGGACAGAAAAGACAATCTGTTTGGCTGTTTCACCGGCGCTTCGTGCGCTGGGTGTTCCTGGACGTTGCCGTGTTTTTGAGATTCCTAAAAACCTTACCTATGAGGTAGCTCCTCCTCGCATGGCTCTGTATGTGGAGCGCTCTGCAGATGTGTATTCGGTATATCTCAAATACATTGCACCAGAAGACATCCACGTTTACTCCATTGACGAGGCATTTATTGATGTAACACCGTACTTATCGCTTTATGGATGTACAGCAAGAGAGTTGGGCGAGAAGATCCGTGCAGATGTAGCAAAAACTACTGGCATTCCTGCTACCTGTGGTTTGGGTCCAAACTTGTATCTGGCAAAAATTGCTCTTGATATCACTGCAAAGCACAGCCCCAACTTTTTTGGTGAGCTTGATGAAGAATCGTACAAGCTTAAACTCTGGAACCATAAGCCCTTAACTGATTTTTGGCATATTGGTGCAGGTATTCAAAAGCGACTTGCGGCAATGAATATTCACACCATGGGACAGCTTGCTACAGCTCCTACAGAGCCTTTGTATAAAGAATTTGGTGTTGATGCAGAAATCCTTATTGATCATGCATGGGGAATTGAGCCAACTACCATTGCGGATATTAAGGCCTACAAGTCTCAAAGTCATTCTGTCTCAACGGCACAAGTCTTTGATCACAACAGAGACACAGAAGGCGCGCGCCTTATCTTTAAAGAGATGGTTGAGTCGTTGACGTTAGAGCTTGTAACACAAAAGCTGGTTTGCTCTTCTATTGGCATCTATATTGGCTACTCGGCAACAGAGAGCCAGATGGAAGAACTGAGGCAGACGGGAGATTATAGGAGCTGGAGAAGACATATTCCTTCTAGCAGTGGTACTAAGAAGCTCTCTTATCCTACTAACTCTAGAGATGAGCTTATGGCAGAGGTTTTGTCTTTCTTTGACGAGCGCGTACTACCTTCAGAAAGTGTGCACCGCGTGGGCCTTACCTTCGGAAACACTCAAGAAGAAACGGGATCAGGTATTCAGACGTCGCTTTTCCAGGACAACACTGTTTTAGAAAGAGAACGCCAGCGTCAAGATACTATCAATGCCATAAAGAAAAAGTTTGGTAAGAATTCTTTGCTCAAAGCTATGGACTTGCTCCCCGAAGCAACTGCACGACAGAGAAACGCTCAGATTGGAGGACATCGTAGTGGAGAAGAAACCAATGAGGCCTAAACAGGGTTTCTCGCCAGCAGAAGCTAGCGTAAAAGAGGATGCGTTTGCAGCGCAGATGTACTACGGACACCCTCGCATGTCGCGAGCAAACAGGGCAAAAATATTTATGCCTTTTGATGCTCTGAAAGGTTTACGAGAAGCCTTGGCAGAAAGAGAACAAGAAGCTCAAGACCATATAAAAGACTTTCATGACTTACCACACTGGTCATAGGTTTATACGATAAAATAGACAGGTCGTATAAAGAAATCGAGGAGGTTTCATGAACCCCAAAGCAAAGATTGCCATTCCAGCAATTGTGGCTCTCATTTTTATCATCATTGATTTTGTTGCACCAGTTCAGTATCTCAGCTATTTCCACACGGTATTTAACTTTGCAACTCGTCAAACAAATCCCATCTCTCTGATTCTTGCACGAATTACCTACATTATTTTCCTGTGCTATCTTTTTGCTGCGGTTTCAGGTCTTTTGAGGGGCTTCCGTCCTCGTCTTAGGTGGGGTCTTTCCATTCTCTCTGTAGTTGGTTTAACCTCCGCACTTACCGAGCTCTCTGTGATGATTTCTATCAGCCAGGCGGTAAACTTCACCACCCTTATTCTTAACATCATGATTGTGGGCTTCTTGTTCCTCACGGCTCTTCTTGCACTTCTCATTTGGGTTCGTGCTAAGAAAGAGTTTGACCAGCGTCAGGCTGATCTTGAGGAGGAAGAGGTTGTTGTTTCTCCAATGCCTCTTGCTACCGAGGGCGCAGAGGTTGCTCCTGTAGTTCCTGTAACTGCAGAGGCTGTAGCAGCACCTGAGACACCAGCAGCTCCAGCAGCACCTGAGGCTCCTGCAGCACCAGAGGCTCCACAGGAGTAGTTGCTCACCCACTCTCTTCTTGTTTGGAGGAATTCTTACTTATAGGAGAACCGTATGTCTTTTGTTGAATTTAAAGAGGTAACAAAGACGTATACCATGGGCTCCGTCAAGGTACACGCTGTCCATGACATGAACTTCTCCATAGAAGAGGGCGAGTTTTGCGTAATTGTTGGCCCATCAGGTGCCGGTAAAACAACTGTCTTAAATATGCTCGGAGGTATGGATACCTGTACCTCCGGGTCTATTTATTTAGACGGAAAAGAAATTGGCGGGCTTTCGGAAAAAGAAAGAACGCTCTATCGCCGTCATGACATTGGCTTTGTTTTCCAGTTTTACAATCTTGTTCCTAATCTCACTGCAAAAGAAAACGTTGAGCTTGCTTCTCAGATTTGTCTTGACCCTATGCAGCCAGAAGATGCACTTCGAGCTGTTGGTCTTGAGCATCGTATGGATAACTTCCCAGCTCAGCTCTCCGGTGGAGAGCAGCAACGCGTTTCTATTGCACGCGCTTTGGCAAAGAATCCGCGTCTTCTGCTCTGCGATGAGCCAACAGGTGCGCTGGATTATAAAACAGGAAAGCAAATTCTTAAGCTCTTGCAGGATATGTGCAAAGAGCAGCATAAGACCGTGGCTATTGTCACGCACAACTTTGCGTTCACTCAAATTGCCGATAGGGTAATCCACGTTAAAGAGGGTCAAGCTCAATCGGTAGAAATTAATCAACACCCAGCTGACGCGCTTACTGTCGAGTGGTAGTTATGCCCCGCGCTCTTTTTACCGAGATTACTCGGACCATCAAAGGGTCTCTCGCCAGATTTCTTGCAATTGCAGGAATTGTTGCTTTAGGCTGCGGCTTCTTTGCAGGCCTCAAAATGGCCAGCCCTGACATGCAAGAAGCTGCTCATACGTTTTACGAAAACCAGCACCTCTATGACCTTCGCGTCATCTCAACGCTTGGATTAAGCGAGAAGGACGTTTCCGCCCTGGCGTCAGTTGAGGGTGTTGAAGCGGTTATGCCTTCTCGTACGGTAGACATTATGGCTACACTGACGTCGTCGCAATCTACTGCTCGTGTGAGTTCTTTTAGACCCGGTGAGCTTAACCAGCCAATAGTGGTTGAAGGAAGGCTCCCTCAAGGACCTTACGAGTGCGTGATGAGCGCAGATCCCAAGAAACGTGCTGATATCAGTCTTGGTCAACAGATTGAGCTACCAGATACTTCAAACGGCGTTCATTTAAAGGGCGGCTCGTACACGGTTGTTGGTTTTGTAAATGCGCCAACGTATCCGTATGTCAGCAATTTTGGTACTACATCGTTAGGCAATGGCATTGTGCAGCAATTTGTGTATGTCACTGAAGATGCTTTTGCAGATGATGACCCTTATACCGAAGTGTATGTGACAGTTCAGGGTGCTACCAGGTATAAGAGCGGCTCATCGGCGTATCAGAGCGCTGTTGATAGCGTTGCAGAACGCATTACACAGATGAATCCGTCGCTTGCTGCTCTTCGTTTGCAAGAGCTCAAAGATGACGCTCAAACTCAGGTTGATGAGGCTCGTCAAAAGCTGGAGCAATCAAGACAAGAGGCCGCGGATAAACTAGGGGATGCTCAGAAGAAGCTTGATGATGCGGAGGCACAAATTTCTGCTCAGCAGCAAAAGCTGGATGATGGTCAGAAGCAATATGATACAGGACGTCAGCAGCTTACAGCTTCGCGCTACAGTGCTGAGCAGCAATTTGCACAAGCGGAAGCTCAGATTACAGCTTCAGAGGGACAGATAGCCCAGGGAACAGCTGAGCTTAGTGCAGGAGAGGCTCAGTATCAAGCTGGCCTTGCTGCTTTCAATGCAGGACAAGCAACGTTTGCGCAGCAAAAGAGTGCGTTTGAAGCGGGTAGAGATGCGTTTCTTGCAGGACTTGCTGCGCAAGGAATTACGGCTTCTACACTTGAAGAAGCACAGCAGCAGCTCAGTGCTTTAGGTCTACCAACCTCGCAAGTAGACGCTCTTCTCGCCACACAGGCGCAGATTAGCGCTGCAGAGGCAGAGCTGGCTTCCCAGCAGCAGGCTTTAGCAGCCGCGCGAGAAGAGCTAGATCAGCGCACGGCTCAACTGCATGAGGCAGAGTCACAAGTGACTCAGGCACGTCAGGATTTGAGTGAGGCGAGAAGTGCTACCGCAGATCAGTTAGCTGCGGCTCAAGAAAAACTTGCTGCGTCGCTTAGTCGCCTGAGCGCAGGACAAACAGCTCTCCAAAGTGCAGAAGCTCAGACTAACGAGGGAAGACAGAGTCTTGAGGAGCAACGCACTGAGGTTGAGAAACAGCTTGCTGATGGCCAGGCAAAAATTGACGAGGCTCAAAAGAAAATTGACGAGCTCAAAGAGCCCGATGTGTATGTACTTGATCGCACAAAAGAGATTGGCGTTGCAGCGTATCAAGCAGACTCTGAGCGTATCAACGATATTGCCAATGTGTTCCCGTTGATGTTCTTCTTGGTGGCTGCTTTGGTGTCACTTACCAGTATGACGCGCATGGTATCTGAAGAGCGCACGCTTATTGGTGTTCATAAGGCGCTTGGCTATTCGACTGTTCAGATTGCGACAAAGTACCTGTTATATGCCTTGTCTGCTTCGCTTTTAGGCGCTGTTATTGGCATAGCATGTTTAAGTCAGGTACTGCCAGGCGTTATTGTTTCTGCTTACGGGTCTATTTACACCATCCCAAATGGGGGAGCTCCTTACCCTATTCAGCTAGATAGTGCGCTGCTTTCGGGACTTTCTGGTATAGGCATCACACTTCTTTCAACCATGGCTGCCGTTTTATCCTCTCTGAAAGAAGAGCCTTCTAGTCTCATGCTTCCAAAAGCTCCAAAAGCGGGCTCAAAGATTTTGCTTGAGCGCGTTGAGCCTCTATGGTCCAGATTGTCTTTCTCGTGGAAAGTTACAATCAGAAACCTTGTCCGTTATAAGCGGCGCTTGATTATGACGCTCGTGGGAATTGCTGGATGTACCGCACTCTTGTTAGTGGCTTTTGGCCTTAGGGATTCCATTAGCGACATCATTGATAACCAATGGCCAGCTATCTCGCATTATGACTACATTGTGGGAATGACCTCCGATGTTTCAAGTGAAGAAGCTGATCAGATTAATGCAGAGCTCAATCAAGTGGGCGCTACAAACATTCATCGCATAACAAGAGAAAATGTTCTTCTCGAGTCACCTACACAAAAGGCGGGTTCGCTTACAAGAACAACTATTATGACCAGCAATTCTCTTCAAGACATGGCTGGTTTAGCCACTCTCCGTAACCGTCTTTCTGGTCAGGCAATAGAGCTTGGAGAAGACTCGGTAGTAATTACAGAGAAGCTTGCAAAACGGCTTGGTGTAGGTGTGGGAGATACCATTCAGGTCTATGCTCAAGACAGAATTGGAAACGCTTCAGGTGAGCCAAGTACGCTAACTATTACAGGAGTTGCCGAGAATTACGTTGGGTCGTATCTGTATGTGGGACCTTCTGCATGGCATTCTTTGGGCATTCAAGACGACGCCACGGATGGCTGGTATGCAACGCTTCCCGAGAATCAAACAACAAGAGATGCGTTTGGAGAAAAGCTTATTAACCAGGCAGGAGTTGCAACAGTAGATGACGTCAATGAGGCTATTCATACCTACAAAGAATCACTTGCCGTAGTTAATCGCGTGGTAGCCATTCTTATTGTGGCTGCAGCTCTGTTGGCTTTTATCGTCTTGTATAACCTCACTAATATCAATATTGAAGAGCGTATTAGAGAAATTGCCAGCCTCAAAGTTCTTGGGTTTACGCGTCATGAAGTAGATGCCTATG
Source organism: uncultured Atopobium sp. (assembly GCA_916720745.1). GTDB lineage: Bacteria > Actinomycetota > Coriobacteriia > Coriobacteriales > Atopobiaceae > Lancefieldella. The sequence goes on along the minus strand of CAKARX010000016.1, from coordinate 8,133 downwards.
TCTTTAGGGAAATTGCATTACTAGCCGTCTTTGGAGCGCTCTTTGGACTTGTTCTAGGAACGTATCTTGAGGGATTTGTAGTTCAAACTGCTGAGATTGATCTTGTTATGTTTGGTCGTGCTATTCATGCACCAAGTTATTGGTTTGCCTTTGGACTCACGCTTGTTTTCTCGCTGTTAGTGTATGTTGCTATGCGGCCAAAGCTCAAAAATATCGATATGGTGGAGAGCTTGAAGAGCGTTGAGTAGGCATCTTTTGCGCGCCCCAGGAAGGCACATTTTAGATAAGATAGAAGATAGTTGAGATTGCTTATTTATAAGGAGTTGGTATGCCTAAGGTTTCTTTTGTAATTCCTGCATACAACATCGAATCGTACATTGGGCGTTGTATTCAAAGCGTAAAGAATCAGACGTTTGGTGATTTTGAAGCAATTATTGTTGATGACGCCTCAACAGATTCCACTCCAGAGAAAATCGTTACGGCAGTAGGGGATGACAAAAGGTTCAAAGTTGTTACTCATGCAACTAACCAGGGACTTCATCTTGCACGTAAAACTGCTGCAGCTCACACAAAAGGCGAGTGGGTCTTTTGCCTAGACGGTGATGATGAGGTCACTCCTGATTTTCTTGAGCAGGTAGTTGTGCGCATTGACCAAAATCCTGTTGATATTCTTCACCTGGGTATTACCGTTATTCCAGAAAATGGTGTTGACCCAGCTGATGCAAAGTCTTTTGAGAACTACATCAACCAACAATCGGACTTTACTCAGGGTGAAGATATCCTACGCATTATTTATGATGAGGGTTATGGGCAAAAGCTTGACTGGCGCGCTACTCAGCGATTGTACCGAGGAGAGCTTTTCCGCTCTGCTTTTGCAGAGATGACTTCGGAGCGCCTGGTAAGAGCAGAAGATGCCTATGAGGTATTTATCCTGGCAGATAAGGCTCAGACTGCCGATGGTTTTGAGTCTTGCAGAGGCTTTTTGTACCACTATGGCATCGGAGTAACTGGTGCTTCTCGTATTTCTTTAGATAAGTTCGGAGAGTTTTGCTATCAGTTCTTAGACAACATTGATCAAGTAGAACTTTATATTGGCAAGTCAGATAACATTGCTCATCTTAATTCGTTTAGGGGTATGAAGCATAGATTGCTGGAGCTTTTGAGTGCTGAGTGGAGATTCCGTCTTGCTCCTGAAGATCAAGAGGCTGCTCTTGAGCCGTTTGCCATCCTCTTTGGACCATCAGTAGCAGCTCGAGAGCTCTATCGCTTTGTAAGAGATATTGCTTACGAGGCTATTGCTACTGATACAGAGCTTCCAGAAGACAGTGATGCCTATCGCTACAGGACGTATGCAAAGAAATATGCTGCTCTCATGCATCAGGATGAGGGACCGTCGTTTGACAGGGCAGTTCGCATGAAACAGATTGCCGATGAGCACATGGAATATCTAGAAAGAAAGCACATGGTAAAGATGTTTGAGCAGCAGCCTATTCGCATCCTTATTACTTCTCATAAAGATGTTGATGTTCCCGCAAGCAACTACCTTCAACCTATCCAGGTAGGACCAGGTCAGAAGAGTAATCGCTTTACGTATATGCTCCACGACGATGAGGGCGATACCATTACCGAGAAAAACCCAATGTACTGTGAGATGACTACACAGTATTGGGCATGGAAGAACATCGCCAATGCTCGCTATGTTGGCTTTGGCCATTATCGTCGCTACTTCAACTTTACCGATACGGTTTATCCAGAAAATCCGTTTGGTGAGGTTATGGATGACTTCATTGATGAAGATGCCATTAAGAAATATGGTCTTGATGACCAGACTATTGCTCAGTGCATTGAAGGCTATGACCTTATTACCACGGGAGTAAAGGATATTCGCAAATTCCCTGGAAGCGCTAACACACCTCTTGAGCAGTACCATGCTGCTCCACTGCTTCATCCAAAGGATATGGATACTATGGCTGCGCTTATTGTTGAGCGTCACCCAGAGTATACAGAGGATGTAAACGCTTTTCTCAACGGTCATCAGCAGTGCTTCTGCAACATGTACATCATGCGCAAAGAGATCTTTGACCGCTATGCAGCATGGGTGTTCCCACTTGTTGACGAGTGGACTGCTCGTACTGATATGTCTACGTACAGCAAAGAGGCCCTGAGAACTCCAGGTCATCTGACTGAGCGTCTTTTTAATATCTGGCGTATGCATATGCTGCGTACAGAGGGCAAAAATTGGAAGGTAAAAGAGCTTCAATGCATTCACTTTACTAATCCAGAGCCTCGTCAGAAGTTCATTCCTCTCTTTGAAGAGAAGCCTGAGATTGCAAGCCAGAACGTTGTTCCTGTTGTCTTTGCAGCAGATAATAACTACGTTCCAATTCTTACCTGCGCTATGGGTTCAATGCTTGAAAACGCCGACCCTAGCCGCTTCTACGACGTAGTTGTCCTTAACACCAATATTGGCGGTTCAAAGCAGGAGATGGTTAAGAAGTATTTCTCGCGATATAAGAATGCTCGTATTACGTTCTATAACGTGTGGCGCATGGTCAAAGACTACAAGCTAGACACTAATAACGCGCATATTAGTGTGGAGACATACTTCCGTTTCTTGGCTCAAGACATTCTTTCTGCTTACGATAAGGTTGTTTATCTTGACTCTGACCTTGTGGTTAACGGTAATGTCGCAGAACTGTATGACGTAAGAATGGGCAATAATCTTATTGCGGCAACGCTTGATATTGACTATCTGGCAAACCTCAACATTCGCGGCGGAGACCGCATGAAGTACAGCCTTGACGTGCTTAATCTTAAGAATCCTTACGCCTACTTCCAGGCGGGAGTTATGGTCTTCAATACCGCTGAGCTGCGCCGTTATCACACTGTTCCAGAGTGGTTACGTATTGCAACCAATCCGATCTTTATCTATAACGATCAAGATATTTTGAATAGCGAGTGCCAAGGTCGTGTTGTCTATCTACCAGCTGACTGGAACGTTACGCACAATATCTTTGGCCGTGCCGAGAAACTCTATCCAATGGCACCAAATAGCGTCTTTGATGACTATCAGGCAGCACGTCGTGCCCCAAAGATTGTTCACTTTGCTGGTGCTATTAAGCCTTGGCAGAACGCTAGCTGCGACATGGCGTCCTATTTCTGGAAGTACGCGCGTAATACCCCGTTCTATGAGGTCATTATTCAGGACATGGTGCCAGGCGCCAGAAATGACGCCGATGTCACAGAGTTCCACGAGCGTGCGCTTTCTGATGCAAGCCCTCTGCGCAAGATTATTGACCCCATTGCACCATATGGCAGCGCAAGGCGAGAAGCCCTTAAGGCCCTTGGTAGAACCTTAAGAGGACGCAAATAAATACCTGGTAGGTGCAAGATTTCTTGCACCTACGTTTTTATGTTTGGAGTTGTAATGGCAGCACTTTCGCCAAAAGATATCGCTCGTGCAGCAGAGCTCAATAGAATCTTGAATCATGCGGCATATGCCTACTATGCCCTTGATAATCCAGAGCTTACTGACGCTGAGTTTGACCGCCTTCTTATTGAGCTTCAGCAGCTTGAGGCAGCATATCCAGAGCTTGTAACTGAGGATAGCTATACCCAGCGCGTAGGTGGATACGTTTCTGAGCAGTTTGAGCCTGTCCAGCATGCCGCCCGTATGTATTCCATGGATGATGCCATGAACTTAGAAGAGCTGGATGCATGGCTTTCCAGAACTGATGAGGCTCTTGGTGCGTCACCTACAAACCCAGTGGCATATACCTGTGAGCTTAAGATTGACGGCTTAGGTGTTGCGCTTACGTACCGTGACGGACAGTTTTCTCGCGCTGCTACACGAGGTGACGGAAGCACAGGAGAAAACGTTACGGCAAACGTTTTGACTATCTCTGACGTACCAAGAGAACTTGCACTTGCAGGACTTGAGCAGGTTGAAAATAGGGGTCTTAACCAGAGCATTGAGGTGCGTGGTGAGGTCTATATGCCCAAGCATTCCTTTATTCGTTTGAATGAAGATGCGGATGCTGCAGGTAAACAGCCTTTTGCTAACCCAAGAAATGCGGCCGCTGGATCTTTGCGTCAGAAGGATCCAAAGATTACCGCTCATCGAGACCTCGAGACCTTTATCTACGCAGTGGCCGATGAGGGTCCTCTTGACGTTCACAGTCAGTGGGAGTTCTTAAACTGGCTTCGTAGCTGCGGCTTTAATGTTAATCCTCATGCTCGTCGTTGCTTGAGCGCTCAGGAAGTTCACGATTTTTGTGCGCAAGCTCTTGAGCAGCGAGGAGACCTTAACTACGACATTGATGGCGTGGTGGTAAAGGTTGACTCTTTTGCCAGCCAGGAAGCTCTAGGATTTACTTCTCGCGCTCCCCGTTGGGCTATTGCATTTAAGTTCCCACCAGAGGAAAAGCAGACCGTTTTGCGAGAAATTCGTATTCAGGTTGGTCGTACGGGCGTGCTTACTCCTGTTGCTGAGTTTGATCCCGTTACTGTTGCGGGTTCTACCATTGCGCGCGCAACCCTCCACAACCTTGATGAGATTCGTCGTAAAAATGTGCGCGAGGGCGACACCATCATTGTCCACAAGGCAGGAGATGTTATTCCAGAGGTCGTTGGACCAGTTTTGAGTCTTCGACCTGCAGATGCTGTTGAGTTCCAGATGCCAACTACCTGTCCAAGTTGTGGCAGCCCTGTTATTCAGGAAGAAGGAGAAGTGGCCTTCCGCTGCGTCTCTATTGATTGCCCTGCTCAGGCAGTTGAGCGCCTGATTCACTGGGGTAGCCGTAAGGCCATGGATATTGACGGCCTTGGTGACGAGCTCATTAACCGTATGGTTGAAGAGGGTGTCCTCTCTGACGTTGCCGACTTCTACGACAAACTCACTGAAGAAACGCTGGCCAGCATGCCTACGGGCCGTGTATACGATACCGATACTGCAGATCACCTTTCTGGCGACAGCATTCCTGTGGGCCACACTATTGCTAAGAAGGTTATGGCAAAGGTTGAGGAATCAAAGACGCGTGGTCTTGGACGCGTGCTCTTTGGTATTGGCATGAGGCACGTTGGTGCTAACGTCGCAGAGCTGCTCGCCCAAGAATTTGGCTCCATTCAGGCGCTTGCTACAGCTCCTGTCGAGAAAATCGCTGAAATCCCAGGTATTGGCCCCAAGATTGCAGAATCTGTACACGAGTTCTTCTCGATACCAGAAAATGTTGCCGTTATTGAGCGTCTTCGTCAGGCAGGCGTAGTGCTTGAGGAAGAGAAGCCAGAAAACGAGCTTCCTCAGACACTTGCCGGGCTTACGTTTGTTTTAACGGGAACTCTTGAGCACTTCACACGCGATGAGGCTGGTGCTCAGCTTAAAGCTATGGGAGCAAAGGTTTCTGGCTCTGTATCTAAGAAGACAAGCTTCGTAGTAGCAGGAGAAGCCGCGGGATCTAAGCTTACAAAGGCTGAGAGCTTGGGCGTTCCTGTACTTGATGAGGCTGCGCTCCAGCAAATTCTTGAAACAGGTCAGGCACCTGCATAAATGTGCATGGTTAGTAACAAGGTGTTGATTTATAATGCTTCGTTACCGTCAGTAAAAAGGAGGCGACCAAATGAACCTACTAAAAAGTAAGTATGTTTCTCTTGGAATGATGTTTTTGATTTTAGCAATCATCCTGGGCGCAGCATCAAACGTTAATGACCTATTTATCGGTATGATCTATGGCGTTTCTCTAGGAATATTGATTTTAGGATTGCTTGTAACTCAAAAAAGATTGCCTTTATGTAATCGATAATTGATCCAAAGGGCACAGCCATGGCAGATAAAAGCATCCTGGTTCTTTGTTATTCTCGCTGCACTACCTGTAAGAGAGCTCTTAAATGGCTTGATGAACACGGTGTTTCTTATACACTGCGCGATATTAAAGAGGAGAATCCAACTGCAGAAGAGCTTGCTGAGTGGCACAAACTGAGCGGTCTCTCCATCAGGAAATTCTTCAATACTTCAGGCATGGTGTATCGCGATAATAACATCAAGGAGCAGCTTGATGCAGGTATGAGCGATAGCGATGCCTATAAGCTGCTCGCCACTACAGGCATGCTGGTCAAGCGCCCTTTGGTGGTTGCAGGCAATACTATCTTGCTTGGATTTAAAGAGCCTGCATGGGAAGAAGCGCTTCTGTAAAATCAACTTTTACGGTATGTGTTTTTATAGCATGCGCTTTTACAGCATGCGTCAGATTGTAGATAAGCGTTAGTAAAAAAGGCAGCTACTCAAGTAGTTGCCTTTTGCTTACGTGTTTGAATGCTCAATGCATTTGTATTTTGATGTGAGTTAGTCCTCGTCATCAACCATTTCTACAACAGGTTTACCCATGTAATTGATGCCGTCAACCAGCTCTTCCAGAGTAATTCTCTGACCCAAAATAGTTGCCTGAACCAGCTCTTTGTAGAACTCACGAGCTTCATCCATAAGATCAAGAATGCTTTCAGTCTTGATCTCTCCTGTGTAAGGCTCTTTCCAAGGAAGACGCTTGAGGTTGGCGGTAGGGAAGTCCTCAGTCATAACAATACGATGAGCCATCGCGGCAACGTATGAATTGTTTGAAGGACGCATGAACTTCTCGGTTTTATACAAAACGTCAGGAAGCTTAGTAGTGTACTTAGGATCAGTGCGCTCTACAGTGTGGTAGATGCGAGCGTAATCCTGAAGGGCCTTCTCGTACTCACCAACGCCAACATTAAGGCCAAATACCTGAAGCGCTACTTGCGAGAAGAGTGCGCCACCAACATGCTTGGTTGATTCAATTGCTTCAAGCACCTCAGCTGGTGGGAACGTCTCAACGGTGGTGTGACGCATGTGCCAGAGAAGGTATGAGTCTAAGTCTGTCTCGATAATAGGGTGGAGTTCTCTGTAGGCATTTTTGAGAGATGGTTCCGCCTCAATCAGTGCATCTTGCTGGGAATACACAAATGGATGGACAATTCTATCCAGCGCGTAGTGTGCTAAGAGGCCAAGCGCAAACGCACGACCAGCGGGCATGTCGCTCTGCGGTAGGCGAGAAACACCATCGCGAATAGAGAGAAACGCGTCAACAATATGACCTGCATGCATACGACGATGTAGTCTATTGCAGGCAAGTGAGTGGTTTGGCCAGGCAAGATGACGTGCTAGGAAGGGATCAGGACCCTGGTTTCCAAGAAGGAATGCATTGACCTCTGCATCAGTTGCAACAAGCTCTTGTGGTAAATCATGAACCACTTCTGCGCCAAACAGATAGTGGGTTATTAAAGCAGGCATAGGACTCCTTGTAGTTTTTCAATATAAGAGTAGCCCAAAATAGCTTATAGGCGTTAAAATTTCTCCTTCGTGTTACTAGATTTAATGATACTTGGGAACTGACACATGGGTCTACTTGAAATTTTAATGCTGGGTATGGCGCTTGCAACAGATGCGTTCTCTGTCACTATCTCTAACACCTTTGCCTTTGATGACCATAGGTTTTCTCGCCTTATGCGTATGCCTCTTTTCTTTGGTCTCTTTCAGTTTGGCATGCCTCTTGCCGGTTATTTTGTGGGTGGTATTGCAGCAGAGTTGATCGAGAAGTACGCAGGTATTGTCTCTTTAGTCATTCTTGGTTTCATTGGTTCAAACATGCTGTACAGCGGCTATAAGGCGCTCAAAGAAGATGCTTCTGAAGAAGATGAGGAAGAAGCTCAGCAAGGCGCTACAACACTCTCTTATGGCAAGTTGGTATTTCAAGCTGTTGCTACGGCAATTGATGCATTTGCTGTTGGTGTAAGTTTTAGGGCACATAGCGTAGACATTTTGGTTGCCTCAGCACTCTTTGGCATTATTACCGCTATCCTCTGCACTATTGCATTGTTCATTGGTAAAAAACTCGGCTCGCTTTTGGGTGATCGCGCCGAGATGGTCGGTGGCGTAGTGCTTATCCTGATTGGACTAAAAGCCTTTTTTGGATAAAATTTGTTTGACCAGATGGACTGAGTAGCAGGTAAGGAGGTAGCGTGAAGTTTATCCCAGATTGTCTGCGCCAGAAGCTGCATAAAACTTTTGGACCAAAAGACCCTGACGAGAAGATCACTCCACCAACTGCCACTTCTGTTACA
>CAKARX010000015.1:0-20739 GCA_916720745.1 uncultured Atopobium sp. | reverse complement strand
GTTTGTAAAGAGGTGGCATAATGTAGGCAAGAAGGTAGTAAGGAAATAGCCTTACACCACTTTTTGAGACGTAACTGCAAATCCACAGATTCTTTTATGTATTTAGGCAGAAGTTACAGATTCTTTTAGGAAATTAGGCGCATGAAAGATAGACTGTCCGCTCCAATTATTGCGAGCCTGAAAACCTCATCATGTCTGAGCAAATTTACTCAGACATGACGAGAAAAACCGGCAAATAGCTCAGACATGGTGCGCTTTTCAGGCAAATCGTTCAGACTTGGCGAGAAAATCAGGCACACTCCAAGTTCGTTTCGGGCTCGTCCCAGTTCATCCCGGCTCGCACCGCCCGCATGGCGAGAAACCCGTCCACTCCCAGCATTTCCGCACAAGAAACCCGGTATCCACACGAAATGGATACCGGGTTGAAATCGCTTGCAACCTGCGAGCCTGCCTTACTTGAAGTACTCGACGCCGCCCTCGATGAGAGGCTGGAACTGGTCGCCGGCGGTGAGCTCGGGGATGTTCTTGTAGAGGCCCGCACCGGAGCGCTCCGTGTGGCCCATCTTGCCCAGGACGCGACCATCGGGGCTGGTAATGCCCTCGATAGCCAGGACGGAACCGTTAGGGTTAACGGAGAAGTCCATGCTTGGAGTGCCTGTTGCGTCAACGTACTGTGTTGCAATCTGGCCGTTTGCCTTGAGCGTCTCAAGCAGCTCGTCGGAGGCAACAAAGCGGCCTTCTCCGTGGCTGATGGCAATGGTATGGATGTCGCCAAGTGCGCACTTGGAGAGCCATGGGGACATCGTGGAGGCAACGCTAGTGCGAACAAGCTGGCTCTGGTGGCGACCGATAGTGTTGAACGTCAGCGTTGGGCAGGTGTCGTCCATAGGGCGGATGTCGCCGTAAGGAACAAGGCCCAGCTTGATGAGTGCCTGGAAGCCATTGCAGATGCCCAGCATAAGGCCATCACGCTGCTGCAAAAGCTCGCGAACGGCCTCGGTAACCTGAGGGGCGCGGAAGAGTGCGCAGATAAACTTAGCAGATCCGTCTGGCTCGTCTCCGCCAGAGAAGCCGCCTGGAATCATGACAATCTGGCTCTTCTTGATGGACTCTGCCAGCGCATTTGCGGACTCAACAATGTCCTGAGGCGTCAGGTTGTTAATGACCAGCGTGGTTGGATCGGCGCCCGCACGCTCAAAGGCACGCGCAACGTCGTACTCGCAGTTGTTACCTGGGAATACGGGGATGATGACGCGTGGGCGAGCAGGTGCGATAAGGGCTGGACCAGCATAGGAGTGTCGTGTAGACGCACCGTCGAAGCTGATTTTCTCCACAGCCTCGTCGGAGCCTCCGCGGTAGGGGAAGACCTCCTCAAGTGGACGCTCCCATGCTTCCTGGAGCTCGGAGAGGTCGATCTTCTCGCCACATGCGCTCAAGACGTACTCGGACGTGGTGACGCCCAGAGGAGCCACGCACACGCCGTCGACGTCGTCAACGGATACGCCGTCTGCCAGCTCAACGATGAAGGCACCGTAAGTTGGCGAGAAGAGCGCGTCGGCAGAAATCTCTGGGACTAGCTCAACGCCCAGCTTGTTGCCCAGGCAGCTCTTGAAGAGAGCCTCGGCCACGCCGCCGTAACCTGGTGTGGTGATGGCAAGGGCGCTCTTGGACTGGACAAGGGTGCTGACCAGCTTGTATGCGGTGAGCAGGGATTCGTTGTCGGGGAGAAGGCCGCTCTCATCGTAGGATGGAACAATAGAGATAAGCCTGTGACCTGCACCCTTGAACTCGTTAGAGACAATCTTGTCCACCTTGGTGAGGCCGGTTGCAAACGAAACCAGCGTTGGTGGAACGTCCAAGTCCTCGAAGGTGCCGGACATGGAGTCCTTACCGCCAACGGCTGCAAGACCAAGGTTGATCTGGGCCATCAGTGCGCCGAGAAGAGCTGAGGCTGGTTTGCCCCAACGGTTAGGATTCTGACCGAGCTTCTCGAAGTACTCCTGGAAGGTGAGGTAGAGATCCTGGTATTTAAAGCCGGTAGCAACCAGCTTGGAAACGGACTCAACAACAGAGAGGTATGCGCCGCGGAACTGGTCAACCTCCATGAGGTAGGGGTTAAAGCCCCAGGCCATGCCCGAGACCGTGTTGGTTTGGCCCATAACCGGAAGCTTAGCCACCATAGAGAGGGCAGGGGTCAGCTGACGAGCGCCACCGAATGGCATAAGGACGGTACCTGCGCCAATGGTGGAGTCAAAGCGCTCGGAGAGACCCTTGTTAGAGGCAACATTTAGATCGCGTACCAGCGAGTGGAGTTTCTCGCCAAGAGTTGTGCCTGCCCAGGTGCGCTGGTAGGCAAGAGGCTTGGCCAGGCGCACGGTGATTGATTTAGGAGCGCCGTTTGAGGCGAGAAATGCGCGGCTGATGTTGACGATCTTCTGACCGCGCCAGCGCATGACTAGGCGAGGATCCTCGGTGACGGTTGCCACGATGGTTGCCTCGAGGTTTTCCTCGCGGGCGTATGCGCAGAACTGCTCGACGTCCTTTGCCTCAAGCGCAACGGCCATGCGCTCCTGAGACTCGGAGATTGCCAGCTCAGTGCCGTCAAGGCCGTCGTACTTCTTTGGAACAGCGTCCAGATTGACGTCAAGGCCGTCGGCAAGCTCGCCGATAGCAACAGAAACGCCGCCTGCGCCAAAATCGTTGCAGCGCTTGATGAGCTTGCAAGCGTCTTCACGGCGGAAGAGGCGCTGAAGCTTGCGCTCAACAGGAGCATTACCCTTCTGGACCTCGGCACCGTCGCGCTCAATGGAGCCAGCGTCGTGGGCCTTGGAGGAACCGGTTGCGCCGCCAATGCCGTCGCGACCAGTGCGGCCGCCGAGAAGAACGATGATATCGCCATCTTCTGGACGCTCGCGGCGGACGTGGCTTTGAGGAGTTGCGCCTACAACGGCACCAATCTCCATGCGCTTTGCCACGTAGCCTGGGTGGTAGAGCTCAGAAACTTGGCCGGTAGCAAGGCCAATCTGGTTACCGTAGCTTGAATAACCTGCGGCCGCTGTGCGCACGATGGTGCGCTGAGGAAGCTTTCCCGGAAGTGTCTGGGAGACAGGAACGGTTGGGTCTGCAGCGCCAGTGACGCGCATTGCCTGGTAGACGTAGCTACGGCCAGAAAGAGGATCGCGAATGGCGCCACCGATGCAGGTAGCTGCGCCACCAAATGGCTCAATCTCGGTTGGATGGTTGTGAGTCTCGTTCTTGAAGAGGAAGAGCCAGTCTTCATCTGTACCGTCAACGTCTACCTTGACTTTTACGGTACAGGCGTTGATTTCTTCTGACTCATCAAGATTGGTGAGGACGCCCTTCTCGCGAAGGTACTTTGCACCAATAGTTGCCATGTCCCAAAGAGAAACGGCACGATCTTCTCGCCCAAGCTCTTTGCGCATGGAGAGATACTTCTCAAATGCTGCCTTTACCAGGTCATCATCAATCTGCACGCCGGTAATTCCGGTGTTAAAGGTGGTGTGGCGGCAGTGGTCTGACCAGTAGGTATCAATGACGCGAATCTCGGTGATGGTAGGATCGCGCTGCTCTGTGGTGAAGTACTGCTGGCAGAAGGTGAGGTCAGCCAGGTCCATAGCAAGGCCGTGAGAAGCAATGAACTCCTTGAGGCCGTCCTGGTCAAGGGCGTTAAAGCCTTCAAGAACCTCTACATCAGCAGGCTCTGGAATGGAAATCTTGAGAGTCTCGGGCAACTCAAGGGAAGCCTCGCGAGCCTCAACGGGGTTAATCAGGTAGTTCTTGATGGCGGCAACGTCTGCCTCTGTGAGGTTTCCGGTTAGTACGTAAAGGCGAGCAGAGCGCACAAGTGGACGCTCTCCCTGGCTGATGAGCTGCACACACTCAGCTGCAGAGTCTGCGCGCTGGTCAAACTGGCCAGGCAAAAACTCAACAGCAAACGTATGAACAGCCGCACCTTCAGAAGAAAACTCTGGCATGGTGCGGCTGGCAAGATCGGACTGTGGTTCTGAGAAAACGGTGGGGATACAGGACTCAAAGAGTTCCTCTGAAATTCCCTCAACATCATAGCGGTTGAGCAGGTCAATGCGTTGTAACTCGGTAATACCAAGAAGGTCTTTCACTTCTTTGAGCAGGGCTTTTGCCTCGCCCTCGAAACCAGATTTTCTTTGGACGTAGACGCGCAGGACCATGGGGCCACCTTTCAATGCAAGCCTTTTACGCTTTTACTAGCTTTATTGTACGTTACTTAGGTGGCCAAATTGGCGGTTGTCGAGAAAAGAAAAATGGGTTGTAACAGAGCGTTAAAAATACAGATTATTTAGTTAAAAGTTTTTACGCCAGCAAGATTTGCGCCGGCAAGTGTACGTCGGAACGTTTTACGCCAGTAAGTTTTACGCCAGCACAAAGACAAGGGCGATAAAACAGGCGGTTATGCCCAAGGCAATTACCTCGCGAGCGCCAAAGGTTGGTTGATGCCAACGTGTGCGAGAAGCCCCTGCTACATAGTGTCGAGCATCAAGTGCCTTGGAAAGGTTGTTGGCGTGTCTGATTGAGCTTGCTAAAAGCGCCACCACAATGGAGAAAGTTGCGCGGAGTCTTTTAGGAAGCGAGCCTGAAGCAACGTCTCCTGCGCGAGCAGTTTGAGCCTCGGAAATAGACACGGCGTCGCCTGCAAGTGTTGGAATAAAGCGCAGCATAAGCGAGAAAATCATGGCAATCTCTTTACCGGGAAGACCAATTTTTGAGAGCGGCGTACAAGCTGCTTCAAAGGCATTACCCAGATCAGTCTGAGTGGTGGTAAGCAGAAGCAGTGCACCCATCAAAATCGCAGCTAAAATGCGCACAGGGTAGAGAAAAGCGCTCCATGCTCCCACATCAGTGATGGTAAAGATTGACCAGGAAACAAGCACAGTTCCTTCTCGCGTAAGCAACAGGTTGAAGAGCGAGAGGAAGATGAGCAGCCAAGCAAGTGGGATGATTGATACAAGCACTTGTTTGATGGGGATTTTTGCCAGAGCTAGTAGGCAAAGTGCACCTACTACCAGCAGCGCAAGCTGTGGTGCCGTGCGGATAAAAAACGTTGTGAGCATCAAAAGAAGTGCAGCCAGGCACTTAACGTTGGGATTAAGCCTATGGATGAGCGAGTCCCCGTGATAGTACTGGCCGACAGAAATCTTAAGCGCCATAGCAACCTCCTTGTGTGAGGTCGTTGGGCTGTGCGGCGCTGTCCTGTGCGGCGCCGGGGGCGGTCGTCACCACATCAACCACCGCGTCTACCAGCTCAGACAGGGTCAGAGGTTCTCCAAGGTTGATACCGGTGGCGCGGTACAGATCCTGTGCCCATGCAAGTGCATGAGGAATGCCCAGTCCAAGGTCTTGGAATTCTGCCTCTGAGAAATGAGTAAATGTTTGATAAGGCGTACCAGAGAACACCAGGTCACCCTCATGGAGCACGATAATCTGGTCAGTCTCTGCCGCATCTTCCATCGAGTGTGTGAGTTCAATGACGGTGCAGCCGTCCTCAAGAACGGCGTTAATAATTTTTCTGAGCTCAGAGCAATAGTGGGGATCAAGTCCGCTGGTAGGCTCGTCGAGCACCAGCACCTTTGGTTGCATGGCAATAACGCCTGCAAGTGCGCAAAGTCTCTGCTGACCACCAGAAAGTTCAAAAGGGGATACGTCTGCCTTATGAGAAAAGCCCACAAGTTCCAAAGCAGTATTCACAGCGTCTGTGACATCGCAGGCAGAAAGACCCAGGTTAGTGGGGCCAAACGCCACGTCTTCGGCAACCGATTGTGCAAAAAGCTGGCGCTCTGGTCGTTGCATGACGTAGCCAACAATGCCGTGGAGTTTTCTGCGATTTTGCTTCTGTCGAGTATCCAGCCCAGTTACGCAAAGGCTTCCGGTGTCAGGCGTATCAAGTGCGCAAATCAAGCGCGCAAGGGTGGACTTGCCGGAACCAGTGGAGCCGATAACGGCAACATGTGAGCCTTTTTGCACGTCAACCGAGATGTTTTTGAGCACAGGCTTCTGGTACGAGAACGTCACGTCGCGCACGGAAACCGCCGCTGGCTCGGATACGCTGTCGGCTGTAGCCACGCTGTCACAACCCGCAGCCATCGTGTCGCAGTTTCCAACCACGCCGCCCTTCTCGTCTCGCGACCTCGTGGCGAGAAGCCCCGTCAGCTCGTTAAGCACACGCTCAGCCGAAGGTGATTTGCACACGACAACTCCTCGGTTGTTGAGCGCGTGGGCAACCTGATAGGCAAACGGCTCCTCAAGATGCAGACATTCAACCAGTTCATGCTGCTCAAAGAGCGCTTCAGGCGTTCCTTCAAATGCAACGCGACCGTCGTCCAAGGCAATTACGTGGTCAGCGGAAACCACTTCGTCCATGAAATGCGTTACATGAACAATAGTCTTTCCAGCTGCACGGAGTTTCTCGACAAGGCCCATAACGTTATTTCTATGCACAACGTCAAGAGCTGCGGAAGGTTCGTCAAGAATCAGGATTTGCGGTTTCATGACCAGCGCGCCCGAGATGGCCACGCGCTGCTGCTGCCCGCCCGAAAGCATCTGTGGATTTTCTGACGCAAACTCGGTGAGAGTGCCAAGTTCAATCTGCTGTTCTACCAGCGGTGTTATCTGATCACTGGGTACCTGAAGGTTCTCCAGACCAAAGGCAATATCGTCCGCGACCACGCTGCAGATAATCTGATCCTCAGGATTCTGAAAGACCAGCCCAAGCTGCGGACGAATGGTTTTGTACGTCTCAAAGTCAACCTGGCCATCGTTGACAACGGTGGTTCCCAAAAAGGTAACGGTGCCCTCGTCAGGCGCGGTAAGGCCAGAGAGAATTGAGGCCACCGTGGACTTGCCCGATCCGTTTGCGCCAACAATACAGGTACGTTTACCTGCCGGAATAGAGAACGAGAGGTGGTCTAAGGCAACTACGCCTTTTGCGTGCACAAAGGTCACGTCTAAAAGCGTTGCGGCTACAGGGAGGTCCCGAGTTTGTGCAGCGCTTTCAGACGTGTGTGAATCTGGGGAGTTGTCCAGCAGACTACTCACCGTTTTTGATGCTCTCAAAAAGTGAGGTAGCCGAGCGCATGATTACAACAAAGATGATGCTGTTAATGGCAACCTTTACCACGTTGAAGGGGAGAAGAGCAGGGACAATCAGTCCGCTTACTGCCTCCACGCTCATGCCGGTGTAGATTGGGGTAACCACAAGATTGCCCAGAATGCAAGCAACAACACTGACAACGCTGCCCACAATGAGGGCAAGTACCAGCTGCTTGATCTTCTCGGAACGGTTATACACAATCAGCGAGACAGGCAAAACGTAGGTAAGCGTTGCCAGGATTGCCATGATGGTGCCGTAAATTCCAGACTCCGTGGTGAGGTGCAGAAGGTAGGGAAGCACCGAGACGATCGCTCCTGCAGCAGGGCCAAAAGCTACGCCTGCAAGCAGGGCAAAGACGCCCGATGGATCGTACTTCAAAAATGTCACGCCTGGGATGAGCGGGAACTGAAGCACCATGGTGCTGATTGCAGCAGCTGCACAAAGCATGGCGAGAATAGCAATTCTCTTGGTAGACCAGCCGTTAGAAGATGCGGTTGTTGCGTGGGTTGAGTGGGATGAAGCCATAAAAGTCTCCGTTTCTGACATCCGGACTGTACCGTTGGTCCTGGACTTTAACCAGGTTAACCGCATTTTGCGGGTCGCGGACTTGATGGCTTATAGAGCTGGGTTGTTACAAACCCTGAAGCTCGGCCACCTTACCACCAGTAGGTAATTGCAACCATTTCTGAAACATATCGATAAGTACTATAGCAGAGTTAACAGCTGATAACACGTAAAACAGGATGGACATTTCTTTGACAGAATTGCAAAAGAAACCGTTTTCTTGCCCCGAAGCTGTGATTTTCTCGGCCTAATGCTGTGATTTTCTGGTCCTGATGCCGTGATTTTCTCGCCCCAACGCCACGTTTTTCTCGCTTGCGATAAACTATAAAAAGTAACTTACTAAGGAGCGTGTTACATGTCTGAAAGTGGCTATGACTTACAAAGCCTGGCCGGAAAGCTTTGCTCGATTGTTGGAGAAGAGAACGTCCTGGTAGACGAGCCAATGAGCGAGCACACCACTTTTAAAGTGGGTGGACCTGCGGATCTCTATGTCATCCCTGATGATCCCGATGAGGTTAAAGAGATTCTCCTTGCAGTTAAAGATGCAGAAGCTCCTTATTTTATTCTTGGATACGGCTCTGACCTGCTTGTTTCTGACGCGGGATATCGCGGCGTCATCATTGCTATTGCCGATGGTCTCACCGGCGTAAGCATCGACGATACCGAGATGACCTGCCAGGCAGGCGTTGGCCTCAAAGAGGCGTCCGAGATGGCCTGTGAGCTGGACCTTTCTGGACTTGAGTTTGCGTGTGGCATCCCAGGCTCTGTGGGCGGTGCATGCTTCATGAACGCAGGCGCTTACGACGGCTGCATCGCTGACGTGCTCAAATCCGTCCGCGTCCTTCTCGCCGACGGCACCTTTGCTACGCTGGATGCTTCCGAGCTTGACCTGGGATATCGACACAGCAGAATCGCTGATGAGGGCATGATTGTGCTTTCTGCCACGTTCAATCTTCATCGTGCGGATGGCGAGAAGATCCGCGAAAAGATGGAAGAGTTTACGCGCGCTCGCGAGGAGAAGCAGCCACTTGATTTGCCTTCCGCCGGTTCAACCTTTAAGCGTCCCGAGGGTCATTTTGTAGGCAAGCTTGTTACCGACGCTGGTCTTAAGGGCTATCGCTTTGGTGGCGCTGGTGTTTCCGATAAGCATGCTGGTTTTGTGGTCAACTACGACAACGCTACTGCCGCCGAGGTTCATGCAGTTATCGAGCATGTTCAGGCAGAGGTTAAGCGCCAGTTTGATGTTGAGCTTCACCCCGAGGTAAGGTTCCTCGGAGAGTAGTGAGCTACGTACCACGGTTCGCACGCGTCCGCACGGATCGCACGTGTCTGCACGGTACTGCCGCGTCCACAACGAATCGCTACGATAACTCCGCAAGAAAACGAGGAAGTCCGTCGGTGGAAATCGGCTCCTCCATGTCCGAGACAAGAGGGCGCAGATATTTCAGAGCAGTGTCGGTAACGTTGAAGCCGTCCTCGGAGATCATTTCTCGAGGTACAAGCTTTACCTTGTTAGCAACCTCGGCGACAGGGGTGGTGCGAATCTCCGTAACGTATGGGACATCCGAAATTCGGTGAACGCCAACCATAACGCCCGTTTTACCTTGGAGAACAGCCTCAACTCCCGCGGCGCCGAGCGCCTCTGCCTCGTCCAAGTCAACTTTACTAGCAGCGTGCGAAGCACAGCGCTGCAGCGTATTAAGCTCAATGCCGCGAGACTTTACGCCCAGCTGATTCTTAGCCAGCTGCGACAAGTATGCCGCTGTTCCAGACTGCGCTGCAAGGTGACCAAACGTGTCAATTGCAACAGATTTTGCATCAAAAAGGAAACTACCATCTGCATGATGGACACCCTCGCTGACGACTACAATCACATTGTTTTTCTCGCGAAGTCGCTGTTCAATGGCCGAAAGTAGTGCATGCTCATCAAGAGGAATCTCTGGCAGGAGCACAAAATCCGGAGCAGTTCCGCAAATATCTTGCGCGAGCGCACCGGCGGCCGTGAGCCAGCCGGCGTCGCGGCCCATTGCCTCGATGAACGTTATATTTTTGCTGTTGTAAACGCCTCCGTCGCGGGTGAGCTCGGCGGTTACGGATGCGACGAATCGCGCCGCGCTACCAAAACCGGGGGTGTGATCAGTGCCTTCGAGGTCGTTGTCGATAGTTTTTGGCACGCCAACAACACGAACAGGGCTTTCTACCTGGGCAAAGTAGCGAGACAGCTTGTCTGTGGTGTCCATGGAATCGTTGCCGCCGATGTAGAGAACGGCGTCTACCTGGTATTTCTTGAGCTGCGCATCAATCTGCTGGTAAATAGGGGAGGTTTCCGCGGGTTCTGAGCTGGCAGCAAGTTCTGGCAGCTTAAAACGGCAGCTGCCCAGCCAGCTCGAAGGCGTTTTTCTTAGGAGCTGGAGGTTTTTCTCGCCAGGATTTGTGGCAGCTTGCTTGGGCGCTTCTGGTTCAGATGCGGTGAGTTCAAGCACCTCCGTCAGGTCAACAACCTTGCCTTCAAGAAATCCCTGGATTCCGTTGCGCATCCCGAGCACGCGAAGACCCTGGGTATGAGCTGCGCGAACAACGCCTGCAAGTGATGCGTTGATGGCAGCGGTTGGTCCACCCGACTGTCCGACAAGGATTGTGCGAATTGCGTGCTCTGATGTGGTGTTCATGGGTACCTCGGATTCTCGAGAGTTGACGTATCAAGTATACCCGCGGCAGGAGGCTACGGCGTTAGTGAGACGCTGTGAGGAAAAAGCGATTTTCCTCAATAAATCGCAAGAGCTGCGGTGCTGTAATATCGGCTGACGAGGGATTGGCAAGAATCTGCAGATAAAGTGAAGCTTGCTGGCTCGAATGCATTGTGAAATGGCTTAGGCAATGTGATTTGAACTCATCTGTGTTTGCTCAATTCATAGTTATGCATAAGTGCTGTCTTATATACATAATTATGAATGAAGATATATCAAAGATTTAATTACCCTAAATTTCAGAGTTAGGCAAACACATCTATGTCAGATAATCTGCAAAATCAAGGATAAAAAACACATCTAACAAAGATATTCTGCATGAGATAAGCGTTTTGCACGAAATGTATACGAGTTTTCAGCAGATTATCTGACATAGGTGTGTTCGGGCGTTTCAAACTAGGCGCGGACGCGTCTACGGAACCAATGCGCCTGCTAATTCATCGCATGTGGCGAGAAACCCGCAGGTCCCGCAGCCGTTCCCAGACCTGCACTCGCACCCGCACCCGGACCCGCGCCGCACCCGACGTCCGCGCCGCAGCACCCGCGCGCACAAAAAAGCCGCACCTCAAATGAGATGCGGCTTCGTAGCTCTTAGCGTACAACCTGCGGGTTTAGCGAAGGTTGTAGAAAGCGTCCATGCCCAGGTACTCAGCACCCTCAGCGAGGTCATCCTCGATGCGGAGAAGCTGGTTGTACTTAGCAACGCGCTCGGTACGAGCAGGTGCACCAGTCTTGATCTGACCAGCGTTAGTTGCAACAACAAGGTCAGCAATGGTGGTGTCCTCGGTCTCACCGGAACGGTGGGAGACAACTGCGGTGTAACCTGCGCGCTTAGCCATCTCGATAGCCTCGAGGGACTCGGTCAGGGTACCAATCTGGTTGACCTTGATGAGGATGGAGTTACCAGCGTGAACCTCAATGCCCTTCTTCAGGCGCTGAGTGTTGGTAACAAAGAGGTCGTCGCCGACGAGCTGGATCTTCTTGCCCAGGCGCTGGGTAAGGATCTTCCAACCGTCCCAGTCCTCCTCTGCAAGGCCGTCCTCGATGGAGACGATTGGGAACTTCTCGACCATTTCCTCGTAGTAAGCAACCATTTCCTCGGAGGTAAGGGAGCGACCCTCGCCCTTGAGGTCATACTTGCCGGTCTCCTTGTTGTAGAACTCAGAAGAAGCTGGGTCCATAGCAAAGCGGAAGTCCTTGCCAAGCTCAAAGCCAGCAGCCTGAACAGCCTCGGAAAGAAGCTCAAGTGGCTCCTCGTTGGACTTAAGGTCTGGAGCAAAGCCGCCCTCGTCACCAACACCGGTGTTGAGGCCCTGGGACTTCAGAGTGTCCTTGAGGGTGTGGTAAACCTGTGCGCACCAGCGAAGAGCGGTGGTGAAGTCAGGAGCACCAACAGGCATAATCATGAACTCCTGGAAGTCAACGTTGTTGTCAGCGTGGACGCCACCGTTGAGGACGTTCATCATAGGAACAGGAAGAGTGTGAGCGTTTGCGCCACCGAGGTAAGCGTAAAGTGGAAGCTCAGCAGAAGCAGCTGCAGCGTGAGCAACAGCAAGAGAAACGCCGAGAATAGCGTTTGCGCCGAGGCGACCCTTGTTTGGAGTGCCGTCAAGCTTGATCATAGCGAGGTCAAGGCCGCGCTGATCCTCTGCGTCCCAACCAATAACGAGGTCGCGGATCTCAGTGTTGACGTGCTCGACTGCCTTCAGAACGCCCTTGCCCAGGTAACGGCTCTTATCGCCGTCGCGAAGCTCTACAGCCTCGAACTCACCAGTGGAAGCGCCGGAAGGAACGATTGCACGACCAAAGGAGCCGTCGTCAAGAACAACCTCAACCTCAACGGTTGGATTGCCACGGGAATCGAGGACCTCACGTGCGTGAACATCAAAAATCTGGCTCATAGCTCACCTTTCTTTAGGTTTAACAATTTGCTGATTGCACAGACATAACTAGTATACCCATTCTGTTATGAGGTGTGTATTGTAATTACACATAGTATTAGGTTAGGAAGATATAGTATTTGACCAGGCAGACGCACTGTCCACCTGGCCAAATAGAAAATACCTGCAGAATTATTAGGTAAATTATATAAATTATTTCTGCGGATAAACAACAACCAGCAGCATCTTGAACTCTTCTGGAGCCTGAAGTGCATGTGGATGGCCAAGTGGCATCACAATAGACTGGCCAGCTTCAAGGTTGTAGACGTCGTCATCGATGGTGATGTTTGCACGACCCTCAAGAATGGTGACAAATGCGTCGCCGCCCGCGCGGTGGCTTGCAATCTCTTCGCCTGCGCCAAAACCAAAGAGGGTGACACTGACAGCATCGTTTTGTGCAAGGGTCTTGCTGATGACCTGGCCAGGAAGGCATGCAACCTGGTCTTTAAGAGTTACTACAGTCTTTGCGTCGATGTTCTTCATGACACCAGGAATCAATTCTTCGGACATACTAACCTCCAACGGTAAATGTTATCGATGACTAGCATTTACCCGAATCATCTGTTTTCAATCAGTAAATTTCAAAAAAATCGCAGGTAGAAATTGCTTTTTTTAAAACAATTTGCTGAGCAGCGGAGTCATCTTTCCCTGAGAGACCACTATCACATGATGCATCGCACGTGACAGGGCGGTGTAGAGCCTACGGCGAGAAATTCCGTCTGCTTTATACACTTCCTCTTGCGCATCGGCAACGATGACCTGATCAAACTCAAGGCCCTTTGCCAGTGCAAGGTCGAGAAGAACAACACCCTTCGCGGGGAGGGAATCGTGGGTGGTGAGTACCTTGACCGCAGACCCCTCCAGCTGCTTGGCAAGCCAGCGAACACGAGACTTCTCGGTGCACACAATGGCGGTCAGCCCGTCAAAAGCTTGCGCCTGCTCAACAAGGGACTTCATCGTCTGCAGGTACTCGGCACGCTCAGCATCTTTGTCGTCTGCTACCACCTCAAAGAACTCAGGCTTTTTGCCGCCGCGTTGAACGGAGCTTGTCTGGCCACGCTCTTCTTCGCTCAAAAGAGAGGTAAAGAGTGCGGTAATCTCGGGAGAGGAGCGGTAGCTAGTCAGAAGCTTGCAGGTAGAAACTGCGCCTTCACCGTGTGTTGCGGTAAAGATCTTCTCGATCTGCTCAAACGTTGCGGTGTCTTCCCAAATTGCCTGGTTGGAGTCGCCCAAAAGCAGGAAGTGCGCGCGTGAGAAATACTTTCCAAGCACCATAAGCTGCGTCTCGGTATAGTCTTGAACCTCGTCAATCATGACAAACTTGACGTTTTTCTCGCCAGCTCCTGTGATAAGAAGTCGCAGGTAAACGCATTCGGCGCCGCTGAGCGCAGAGGTGTTGAGCATGCGCATGCCAATGCGGTCGATGCGGAGCCAGGAAGCGGACTCGATGACCTCGTGTGCGGAAGCATAGCGCCAGTTGAGGAACTCGCGGGTGCGCGCCAGGACTTCTTCCTCGTCGGAAGGACTGATAGTGCGGCCAAAGACTTCAAGCTGCTGCTCAACGTCAAGGGAGAGCATCTCTTCTTGAATTTCATCGTTGTGAGCCATCTGGCCAAGTCTGCGCTCCAAGCGGGTGTGGAGCTCGTCTTTGGCAAGCGCAATGAGGCGCGGGCCAACAGGGAATTGCGAGAACTTTGCCACAGAACTAGCCACCTGAGCTGGCTTAATAAGCGTGGTTCCCTCAACAGAAATGGCCTTGAAGTCGTCCTCGTAGAGCTCAAGTGTGGCAAGTTGCTCTTCAAGTTTCTTCAGAGAATCGGGGTTGTTATGGGCGCCCGATGCGTGGTCGGCTAGGCCTAATGCCTTGAGGAAAGAATCCCAGGTAAATACCTGTGGATTGTGCTCGCCCATGCTAGGCAAAACTGTGTTGATGTAGCGACCAAACATCTCGTTAGGAGTGAACAGGTACACCTGGTCTGCGGTGAGCGTAGTGCGCTGCTGGTACAGAAGGTACGCAATACGCTGCAGCAAAACGGACGTTTTGCCCGAGCCTGCAATGCCGTTGACCAGCAGAACCGGCACATCCTCGTGCCTGACAACAACGTTTTGTTCGCGCTGGATAGTTGCGGTGATGGCCTGCAGCTTCTCGGTGTGCTGACGCTTCAGAGCGGCAAGCAGCAGAGAGTCTTCAATGGCAACCGTTGTGTCAAAGTAGAGGTTCAGCTTGTCGCGCGTGATGTCAAACTGTCGTCTAAGTTCCAGTTCAACCGTTCTTTTCTTGCCGTCTACCTGGTACGACGTAGTTCCCATCTCTTGGTTGTAATACGTCTCGGCAACGGGGCTGCGCCAATCAACAATAAGCGGCGTACGGTCTTTGTCGGTGATGCCTGCCGCACCAATGTATACATCGCGAGAAGGACGTCCGGGTCGCATTTTGAGCGTGACCTTAGCAAAGTAAGGCTGCCTCAAAAGGATTTCAACTCGACCGAGTTTCTCGACAGTAAAATCGTGGTACTGGTTGTAGGTATCAATAACGCTGTTGAGCGTCTCAATGGCCGCAAGGGTCTCGATGGTTTCGTCCGCTCCGCCAAAGTCCGGGCGGATTTCTTCACTCATCTGACGAAGGTCTCTAGCTGCATCTTTTTGCGTGGTGTTGAGCGTTGTGTCCAAATCCTCACGAATCTCAACAAGTTTTTGGTATACGTGGGAGAGGTGCTCTTGCTCTTGCTGGTGGATTGGATCCATGATGCTCCTAGATAGTTGCGTCTTCGATGCGGCGGCGCAACTCGTCAATGCCCAGGCCGGTCTCGGATGAAGTAATAATGGCCTGTTCAGGGGTGATGTGGAATGCCTTGCGCAGGGCGGCCGCGGCTTGATTTTGCTTGCCGCGTGCAATCTTGTCTGCCTTGGTAAACGCAACTACAAAGGGCAGCTCAGCCTCTTGGAGAAAGTTGATCATCTGCAGGTCAAGCTTTTGAGCTTCATGCCTGATGTCAACAAGGCTAATAACCAGGTTAAAGCTGCGTTCTTGCTCAAAGTAACCACCGATGAGGTCTGCCCAGCGCTGTTTTTCTTGGCGAGAAACTCGTGCAAATCCGTAGCCGGGCAAGTCTACAAATTTGACGCCATCAACGTCAAAGAAGTTGATATTAGCGGTTTTACCTGGGACACTTGAAACTCGTGCGAGCTGTTTTCTGCCAATAAGTTTATTTAAGAGGGAAGACTTTCCCACGTTTGAGCGGCCCACAAAAGCCACCTCTGGGGTCTCTGGAGAAGGAAGTTGTGAAATTGCCCCGTATGATGCCTCATATTGTGCGGTTTCATACTTAAGACCCATGATGCCTCCCATTGCGCTTCAAAAACGTAAGGTATTATTTTAGCGCAAACTGGGAGACAGCTAACAATCCATTCATCCGTAGTGGGAGGGGTGGCACAATCCGTAGTGGGGGGGTGGCACAATCTGTAGTGGGGGTGGTGAAACCTGTTGCTGGAATGGTAAGAATTGCTATAGAGACACTCGAATTCGTTTTTCTACAGGTAGACGAGAAACAAGCAAATCAAACGTCGTATCAGTAATCGGATTTCTATAGATTTCCTCTCCTGTGAGATTTACTACATAAGGCACATGAAAAACATACGAGGTATGCGGTTTGATGGCAATTCGCGAAGTGGTTATATTTGGCTGGACAAGCGGCCAAAGGGAATTTTCATTTCCTAAATCGCAAATGTAGTAGGTGTTGTTGGCTTGTGGAATTAAAATCGTGCCGAGAAAATCTATTCCTCCTACGGGCTCAGTCTCTTCTCTATCATTTTTAACTTCTATAGTGACATCTATCACACTTGTTTGATTGCCATGAGCATTAGGTTGTTGTGGTGTAATACCATGTTTTTCCAGGTAGCCGTCATATGTGGTTAGGGCAATTTCAGTTATTCGTATTGAATATCCCTCTGTATTCTCAGAAGACGAATAATGAAAATTTCCGTCAAGGGGGACCCATTCTCCCATTTGATAAATCTCTTCGGGGATAGTTAGTGCATGGGCATTTACCCACCAAACTCTGTAGCCAAGAGCACAAACCAGTACAAAGCTTATGGCAATTGCGAATAATGGTAGTTTGCTTTTTAGTTTCATGATGCACGTCTTTGCACGTCGATTTTCTCGACAATTTTACCGAGCTTCATTTTGTAAATTACATCGCAGACAACCTCTAAGAACTCAGCATCATGACTTGAGATGAGAAGTGTTGCGCCTCTATCTCTTTGTTCAATAATGAGCTCAGTGAGCATATGGACACCGTCTTCATCAAGAGCGTTTGTTGGCTCGTCAAGAATAATTAAATCTGGCTGCTCAAAAAACGCCATGGCAATTCCTAAGCGTTGCTTCATGCCAAGGGAGTATTTCCTAACAGGTCTTTTGTCTTTAGGATCAAGTCCTACTTTTTCAATTGCAGCATCAATATCTTGCTCAGACGCGATTTGTTTTATTGACGAGAGAATCTCTAGGTTCTTACGACCGCTATATGAGCTGAGAAGTGCTGGTTTTTCTAGGAGCAGGCCAACACTTGGTGGGAAATCAATATCATCCCAGAGCTTTTTGTTTTCAATAGAAACATATCCTTGGGTAGGTTTGATAAGACCACAGACTGCTCGCATAAGCATTGTTTTACCAGAGCCGTTTTGGCCTTCGAGACCAATTATCTTTTCCTTTTCCAGGGATAATGTGACATCCTTGAGAACAGTATCGTTTCCGATTTCTTTTGTTAGATGTTCAACTGAAATGTACGACATGTTTACTCACCGCCAAACTGATCAATGTTCTTAAAGCGTGAAAGAGACAGATAAAGAAAAATACCTAAGGAGCCAATACAAAAAACTAACGTGCAGAATGGATTGACTCCTGCGCAGAGGTTACCTTCAACAATCTCCCTGCTAGCTGAATCAATATAGAGAGAACTTCGAGAAAACATCATGTAGTTGCCAATAAGGATAGGATGTAATTTGAAAATTGAGGAAACTATCCAGGAAATTATTAAAAAGAGAGGAGGCCACTCTTTAATGAATAATCCTGCTGAACATTGAAGTGTTATAAGAGATAGTGAAGTAATAAATAGAGATCCAATCAATGGGACAATACTTACCGTATTTGCAGGTAATGTTGAGGCGTCAAAACCTTCGAGAATTTCTAAGCTTAATGTCGTAGTTGGTAGAATTTCTCCACCGTGAAGCAGTGTAAATAAGAGGATTAAAACTCCCGCTATTATCCAATAAAGCCCAGTTGCTGTCACACAACTTACTGTTAGAAGAATTGGATAGAAACTCTTTGAGGAGGACATAACAAGATACATATCTTTTCTTAGTGACCTGGAGACTGCCAGAAAACACATTAGATGGGGAAGTAAAACAAGTATTAACCAGGTAAAAGGAATTTTAATTTTTGGCAGAGCAGCATTTGAAGGAATGCTTTGCGATATCTGTGGCATTCCAGCAAATAGACTTGATACGTTATCTGCAAATGTTGGATTACTTGTTGCCGAGCGATTGAACACTACAAGAGATGTAGCAACGATAAGTGCCATTAAGATGGTACAGATACAAAATGGACCACGTAATGAATAGATAAAAGGACCAAATGGAATTACTTTAGAGTTTCTCATAATGACCACCAAACTCTGTATTTTTAGTTCCAATGAGGCCAAAAATGTTTAAGCAAATGATTCCAACAAGAAAATATAAAGTTGTATATACAGGGCTATATCCTTCTGGATTAAAAGGAAGAAGTCTCGAAAAAGTCATTAATGTAGAGGGGAATGGAAGTTCAGGAAAGAACTCTCCTAAAACTAGCAGCGATACGCTTAGTAATATAGCTAGTGAATTGTGAGCATAGAGTTCCATTACTTTGTAAAAAGAGTAAAAGAACAAGAGGCCAAGATAATAAATGCCGAGAAGGACTAATACTTCTGAGGCTGTGAGCGAAAAATTTGTAGCAACTTGAACGGTATGGTTAATGAAGATATTTACATTTAGTGTAGCAATAGTAAGGCTGTTGCCTGTACAAATAAGTAAAACAACGTATGTCATTATATAGACGGCAATCAAAACGAGACAAGATACGCTTATATTTATATAGCTATAAATCCAAAATCTAGTTTTCTTCTCAAATCTCATTATGCGTTGAATAGAAAAATGTTCATTTGTGTCTGAGCTAGAAATAATGATTATGAGAAGAAAAGAGACGCAAAGCGCGGTCCACTCTACGTAGAGCGTGTGGGCAGATCCAAAGAATGTCGCGATAATCAAATCGCCTAAAGAAAACGAATATCCTCCTTGTGTAATCAAGCTGAATTGTGCAAAAGAAGAAATAAACGCAGTACAAGATAGCAACATCGCAAAAAGCGCTGCTAGAAGATTTTTATGCATATCAAAAAGCTGAGTGAAGTTCCTTGAAATTTGATGTTTCATAGCAGATCACTTCTACAAGTCTTTTTGTAAGAAATGAAGATAACCAGTAATAGCAAAACAAAACAGAAGCAATAGAATCCAAGTTTTGTTGAAGCATATTCAGAACTTATCAACTGAAAGAAATTCAACTTAATAAAAGAATTTTGTCCCACTTCTCTTAATTGAGCAGAGAAGAGGATTGCAGAAAATTGTGAGCCTAGGAACGCTAATAGATGCAGCAGAAAATAAGAAACAAAAATTGCTTGGAATTTGGTTTTAGATAAACTTGCGAAAAGAGAAACAACACAGGAAAACAGCCCTCCAATTATGAAGGCTAATACGGATAGAGTAATGACATAAGCAAGAGGAGAGTTATAAAAGAGTCCTGAGAATAAAGAGTTCATTGGGACTGCGGTATATATCTCATCGTAAATTTTTGGCGTAGATAACGGTAAGAAACAAATTACAGCTAAAAAATTAAGGACAAGAGGTAAGGCAGAGCAAATACCTCCAGAAACAAAGCTTACATATAGTTTTATCCTGATAACACTAGCTTTTTTAATTCTAAGACATTGCTGTTCAAGCACTCCTTCTTTTGAATCGTTGCTTAGTATCCAAGCAGTTGGGATGGTAGCTAAGAGCGGCCATAAGAGATAGTACAGTCCACTGTAAAAATCTCCGATTCGTGTGGGAATCCAAGCAGTATAAGCAGAAATGACAGAAAGCAAAGTGTTATAGGAAAGATGATTTCCCTGTTGAAGAGTTGCTTCTAAGGTATTAAATTCAATTTGAATTTCAATCCAAGCAGCAAGTAGTGCAAGACAGGCGCCAATTGCAATACATATCCAAAATAATGGGTTATGGGTAAGTTGTCGCTTAAATTCAGACTTGAACAATGAATTCATAGCAAACACCTACTTATCACTTTTTAATGCAGACTGTATATCAACTAACTTTGCGTTTGAATAAATTCCTCCCATATCTGCCAGATGAATAGAAGTAATATCTCTCATCTCTTCTGGAGATAGTACAAAGGCAAGTTTGACGTCACATTCATCTCCTGTATTAATCCAAAAATATCCTTTTTCTTTTTCCACTTCCGAACTGCTAATTCGGGCATTTTCAGGTGTGATTTGGGACATGAAAATATCGTGTCCTTCGGCATTAATTGAGTAGCTAGAAAGTAATATAGAGCTCATCCCGTTTGGGGTGCGTTTTTGAACAGCATCTATGTTTTTAAAATGAAGCGTATAGACTAGATACAAGCTATTTGCATTTTCCGGTGCTGACGAATGGTTAAGTGCTTCAGAGGTAAATCCTGCTTCGTCTATAGAATGATAAAGGGTTACGTCTGTTACCGTTACCTCTATTGTACCAATCCATGGTAAATAAGCCCCAAAAGGAGTCTCAGCTGGATTACCTCCTTCTTGATCAAGTCCAGTTAGTTGTACAGTATCGCCAATTTTATAAGTTTCCGAGGCTTCGTTTTGCCTTTGTGCAACTTGCTGCGCAAAAAGTTCTTGCTGCGCCTGTTTTTGGGCAAGATCATAAAAATAAAGTAGCCCAGCAATGATGACACAAGCAATCACTACTGCCAAAGAACGAGCCTGTTGGGGGAGTTTATTTGTTTTTAAGTTTAGGTTTTTAGAATCGTGAGAAAACATAATAAGCCCCAGATGACCTCGATAAATCCACTACACGAGTCGGGACTCCATACGCCCTTCACTATGTTGTTTTCTCGTTCTTTAGCCTATTACTATATTGGAGTAGATACCGGCTCTCTTATCTTGATTTTATTCTTATAGGTACTGTTGTTATGTGTTTTACTGTAAACGGTATGTTTTTATCGGTCTTGAATTTTCATTGCTAGTGCAACAACAAAAGACAAGGTAGTGACCCATGGGTC
>CAKARX010000014.1:0-21101 GCA_916720745.1 uncultured Atopobium sp. | reverse complement strand
AACTAAAGAGCCGCGAGACCACGCAGGGCTCACGCTATCAATTCGTTAGCCAGGACAGCGGCGGCAACGGTAACGGTGATAACCGTCCGCAGCCAACTGAGCCGGAGACACCACCGACTCCAGAGCCTAATCCAGGACCACAGCCACAGCCTACTCCAGAGGAGTCTGAGCCAGAGCCACAGCCTAAGCAGGAGCCGTCTAAGCCAGTGAAGAAGGTAAAGAAGAAGGCTGTACTTCCTGCAACAGGAGACTTTAACAAGACACCTGCACTTGTATATACAGTGCTCATTGCTGCATTTATATGCCTTGCGACCTATTTGGGCGCAATGTTGCAGTTGGGAGGTAAACACTAATGAACCCTAAAGAAGCAGAAGACAGAGAGCGTCTCGAAAAGATGACGATGAAGGAGATCAAGGCAGTCGCAAAGGACGAGGGTATCACTCTTGGATATGACGGCTCAAGAAAAGCGAATGCGATTGGCTTAATCCTTGAGTGGAGACGCTTTAAAGGCGTGTATATGAAGAGGTACTAATGAAAAAACAACAACGTATTGCTGACGTGGTTTTTATTCGTGACATGGTTAATGAAGTACGTAACCATCAGAACTTCATGAGCCGCGCTCTCATATGCAATGATTTAGCTGCCTTTCTTTACAGACTTAGTTTGTCAGAGAAGTGCTTAACAACATTGCTAGACTTGCTTGACAAAGACATCGAACATCTCAGAAAAGACGAAGAATCACAAGGCGGCAAATAATGAATCGCTCAATAAAAGTTCGATTAAATTCGAACGGTATTTGGTGCTGTCGCCTGTATCTTGGAAGAAACCTCAACGGAAAAATTATTCAGCCTTATGCGAGCTTTCCTGCAGCAAAGACGCAGAAAGAAGCTGAAGAATTGGCCACTATGTGGGCTTCACACATTACGTCTGACGGCAAAGTTAAAAGTACTCAGCTTACCGATTTGCTTCTTGAATATGTGTCGATTAAGCAAAGGAATGGCGCGAGCCCTAACACTACAAGGCAGCATGAGGGCTTTATTAGAAACCATATCAACGGGCGGCTTGGTAAAGAGGATGTAAGGAGTGTTACGTCCTCTTTACTTACCTCTTTTGAGCAGGATCTGTTGAAGAAGGGTTTGTCTCGAAACAGTGTAATTAACCTACATCAGTTCTTGAGAGGTGCATACAATTACTTTGTTTCTGCTGGAATATGCGATTATAACCCGCTTATTAACGTGGCCAAGCCGTCTAGGGAAGTCCATGAAGCTGTTTCCATTGAAGAATGGGGTTTTGCTGGGATCAGTACTCTTATTAATTCCAGGATTACTACAGCCATTCAAGAGAATGAATTTAATTCCCGTGTTGTTTGTGCCTTTGCTGCTTGGCTGTCCTTGGTAACTGGTATGCGCTGCGGTGAAGTCTGTGCTGTCAGATACAGCGATGTAAATATGCTTTATAAGCATATCCACGTATCCGGTACTGTTATTGAAGAGTCTTACAGAAGGCCATATAGACGAGAGTCTACTAAGGGCAAGAGATCAAGAAACATAGCCATTACTGACTCGGACATTAGTTTCATTGGTGACTATATGAAGCTTCAGAAAGCCCATATTGCCTTTGTAGAGTCTTCCACGCCACTAATTAGTCTTGATGGCTCATATATGCGCCCTACGAGCGTCTCGAGGTCATTTACACGTATGAGACGCACTCTCCAGCTACCTCAAGGCATTACGTTCCACTCACTCAGACATACTCACGCGTCTTGGTGTTTGGCTAGTGGTGTTGACTTAAAGACTCTTTCAGAGCGTCTTGGCCACGCCGACCCTGCAACGACATTGAGGATTTATTCTCATTTGCTTCCTGGACGTGACAGGGGAGCGGCAGAAGCGTTTGGAGACGCTCTTAGGACCATTGAACAAAGAGAGCTCTAATCGTTCCTTGCCTTAAATGCTTGTTGCAATTTGTTGCAATCAGCAATTTTCAACCAAGTTGATTTCTACAAAAAACGTTTGTTCAACTTGGAAATTCTTTTTATCCCTTAGTGAGTGCTAGATAAGAAGTAATTATCAGACAATTAGAGAAAGGCAGACATTTAGCATGGCTATTAGTAAAGTTACAAAGAATCTGCGCAGGCTTCTTGATGCTCAAAATATTCCTTGGGAAGACCACTCTGGATTTAGTACTGAACGGACTTGGATTCCTTTAGATGATGGGTCAGTACTTTGTTGTATGTGCTCATACTACATAACGCCAGGTGGCATTGAATGTGGCATCTCGTCAGGATTTCCACTAAAGCTTGAAGTTTCTATTATTCATTCGATAGACGACTATGCGTTCGGTCCGGGAGCGTCTAAAACGCCTGAAGAGATTTTGGAGGTGTTGGGCATATATGGAGAGAAGTAAGTACTGTCAAGAACTGTGTGACGCTTTAGAGCTTTATGGTAAGACCTGGACTGACCGCAGCAACGCTTGTGTTGAGCACATTTATTTCAAGTCTCGAGGTAACTGGGTTTCAGTTCTATATGGGGATGACATTAGAGGCTTCCCGCATAAGTTTCTTGTTTGGGAAATGTCTAATTACTCATATTCACCTCGTGTAATGGACGTTGAAAAAATAATCGATAAGTATTTTTAGGAGTTCAATATGTCAATTAATCACGTTAATATCTCCGGAAACCTTACAAGAGATCCGGAGCTCCGCTCTACAGCAGGAGGAACAAATATCCTTTCGTTTGGTGTAGCCGTTAGTGACCGCCGCAAGAATCCACAAACAGGCAAATGGCAAGACGTTCCCAACTTCATTGATTGCATCGTCTTCGGTCAGCGTGCTGAAGCTCTCTCACGCTATATTTCCAAGGGAGCAAAGGTTTCTATTGATGGAAAACTACACTACAGCTCGTGGGAAACTAAGGACGGCCAGCGTCGCAGCAAACTAGAGGTTGTTGTAGATGAGATTGAGTTTCTTTCAAAGGCTCAAACAGCAGCTGCCACAACGCAGGACCAACCTTCATTCACAGCACCACAAGCACCAGAAGAAAAGTTTTACGATTCGGACATTCCGTTCTAAAGAATAATTAAATTATTTATTAGTTAGGTAGAGCCTATGCAAAGGGGTCTTGGAGTCATCTGAGACCCCTAAATTAAGAAAAATAGGCTAAAAATTATGTAGATTTTGTTGGTAGCGCTCATTAAAGTTCGTTACGCTCGATACGCTCATTATGAGATTTTTAATGTGCTATACTTGCTTCGCTTTTCTATCTAAAAGCGTAACGGTATAGCAAAAAGCAGCTTGCGAATTGCACGCAAAGCAATTTCGCAAAGCGGCGGAGAAAGGCTCGCAAGCGTACCGGTTGCGCCCCCTTCTATAAAAAATTAGAGGTTATTCCGCTCAACAATACAATTATGTTTATAAGTTGTAGAAAACTTGTAAACATAATGTTGAAAACTCTATATCAAGCCAGCTAAATCATATAATTTAAATTACTACTCTAACTAAACGTATTCACGTTTGGAGAATTATGGATTACAGTGGTCTTACTGCGTCAGAGTTCTTTCATGGTGTAGCAGAAGCATCAAGAGAGAATACAAGAGCATTGCAACAGATCATGAGCCTTCAAGAGACAGAGGGGGCAAAAGCTCAGTCATATTCAGCTGGTGGGAGTAAGGGCTCAAATCAAGATACGATGGCAAGAGTTGATAAACGCATAGATCTAGAAGCATTATTGTCTAAAAGAATGAATGACAATTATGACTATATCAATGACGCTTACACGCTTCTATATGGCGTGAGCCAACTCGGAGACGGCGGCATATGTCAATTAATGAGCAGCACTATTTATGCTGACTTGCTTCAGTGGCGTTATCTTCAATGCCTGACTTGGAATGATGTGTCTGAGAGACTTCTTACTCCTGTAAGAACGCTTCAGCAGTTAGAGCGTGAAGTATTTGAAACAATTGATAAGGAGAATTACATCGAAAAATTCTTGAAAAATAAGTAATCTTTTTTGCCTTTTTGCTTGTAATATATAGATAGTAGTTATATACTATATACAACAAGAAGGGAGGTGAGAGATGGAAGAAAAGATATGGCAATTATTTCTCGCAATCTTCACAGCAGTAGCTACAGTCACAGTTGAAAAGATTGCAGAGAAACTAAAAAAGTCCCACCCCGACGAAGAGTAAGGACTTAAAGCCAAAGGGGATATCAGTTGCAGCTGGTATCTCCTAGGCTCTAAGATTAGCATAAAGGAGCACAAAATGGAAAACGTATTACTCATATTAGTTACTGTTGCAGTAACGCACATTCTCTACAAGACCATTCGCAAGAAGGAAAGCCGATAATGGCTACTAGTGAAGCTCAAAAGCGGGCAAGTGCTAAGTATCGCAAGAACAACGTTAAGGCGATTATGTTCAACCTGTATCCAAGCGATAAAGACTTGTTAGAGTTTCTAGAATCAAAGAAGAACCGCTCGAGCTATATCAAAGACCTGATTCGAAAAGATATGGAGAACTCGAGAAATTAAGTTCTGCGTACTCTTGCGCACTGTTGCGCACTGTTTTGTGATAGTATGTACAGTAGCGATTTACGCAACAAAGGAACTAATAAGCGTTCTGGTACAAGCCAGGGCGCTTTTTTGTTTAGCAAGGTGATCTAGTGGCAAAGAATGTTCGCCAGGGAAATGGCAATGCTAGACGGAAGCTGAGAGCCTGGCTTATGGCTCAAGGACTACCGTGCGCCATTTGTGGCAAGCCAATTAACTATGCGCTACCTGCTGGACATCCAGATGCATTTGAAGTGGATGAAGTTGTTCCCGTATCGAGGTACTGGCTCAGACTTTACAACGCTCAGCGTCATTGCTGGGCTGGTCCTTTTGAGTCTGGGCAAGCGGCGGCGCTCAGCCAGGACAACGTACAAGCTACTCACAGACACTGCAATCGTGAGAAGAGCAACAAGATTCCTTGTGATGTGAGCCAAGGAAAGATATTCAGAAGCAGACAGTGGTAGCAATGAGGGGCGGGGTGACCCTCACCCCCTATAAGCAGCGGCTATCTCGGCGGCACAGAGCCATTTTTTCAGATGGGGCAATATTGATGGCTACGAATGAGAATGCACACGTGAACGGAAGGAGCGTGCATGGTGAACAGTAAGCATGGAGCAACACTCTCGCAGACTGAAATTAACTACATTCTAAAAGCTAAAGACCAGGGCGTTCCAAACAAGGTTATTGCAGATACCATTGGCCGTTCTGTGCGTGTGGTGCAGAAGTACTACAGCCTGTATCAACAGAAAAACAATGCAGCAAAGACAGCGATGGAAAAGCTTCCAGATAAAGAGACGCTGACTCACACGCTGCCATTCAGAGAGCGCAAACAACAGAACACAATTGAGCGCCTAAAGGAGCTTCGCAATTTGCTCAGAGAGCAAATGCTCGTTGCTGATCCACGCAACATTTCCGCAATTTCAAAAGAGTATCGAGCAGCGGTCACGCAGATTGCTGAGCTGGAGGGAGCTGATGCAACAGATGTCGTTGAGACAAAGCACGACGACGCAGTCGCACAAGCCCTCAAGTTCGTCGTTGGAGCCTAGGTATTGCATTTACAGGCCATACACTAAATCCCTGGCACCGCTTGTAGTGGCACTTGCTAAAGAAGGCGGCTTTGAATTTGCACAGTGGCAAATCAAGGCGCTAGAGATTCTTGCAGCGGTTGATACTGACCTTCAATTCATTCAGCGCATCTTTGGTTTATCGGTACCAAGGCAGAATGGCAAAACAACCATTGTTGAGTGGTACATCATCACACTTGCGATGATGCTTGGTTACCGTGTTCTATGGACCGCGCACAACTACAACACGACAATGAAGACGCTCGAGGACTTCCGCAACATCTTAGGCGCAAAGCCAAACGATGAGGTGCGAGGTATCAAGTACTTCAATGATTCGCTCTTAAGAGTCTCATCAAAGACCGCACAAGAAAGCTTCACTTTTAAGTCGCAAATGGAAGGCAAAGGAGAAGGCTTTATAGCATTCTCTACAAGAACTAAGACGGCAAACCTTGGTAACACCTTCGACTTGATTGTGGTCGATGAGGCTCAGGAGCTTTTACCAGAGCACGTTCAAGCCTTGTTGCCAACTACCTCGAGTGGTCCTAATAAGAACCCGCAATTCATTTACATGGGAACTCCAAGACGTGCTGGTTCTCCTGCTGATAAGTTCGACAAGATGCGCTCAGATGCAATTAACAACAATGGCGAGATTGAGACATCCTGGATTGAATACGGACTCGAAGAAGTCGGTGATGTTACAGATGAAGAACGCTGGTACCAAGCAGCGCCATCACTTGTCGAAGGTATTACTAACATTACGGCTTTGCGAGCTCTTAGAACTCAAATGGATAGTTTGCAGTTTGCTCAAGAGTGTCTAGGAGTATGGCTTACTCCACAGGAGCTTGCAGGAGGTGCAGGAGCACCACTCATTGACAAAGAGACTTGGCAAAGATGTGCAACAGCTACGCCACCTCAAGGCACACCTTCTGCCTATGCGGTGAAGTTCTCAGTTGATGGAGTCTACTTCGCTGTATGCGTTGCGATAAAAGACGGTGACAGCACACACGTTGAGCTCGTGGACAAGAGAGCTACTATCGGCGGCAAGCAGGCGCTTGCAGAATTTGTGACTAAGCGTGCTCAAACGGCGCCAGTCATCATTGACGGCAAGGCGGGCGCTGAGTCTCTCTATAGGCGAGTTATCGATTTTGTTCCAGAAGACAATGTGGTAATTCCAGCGGCTGCTGACTTAGTCACGGCCAACGTTGACTTTGTCGATGCAGTCAATGAAGGCTCAATTACATGGTTTAAGCCTGATTCCTTAGATGACTCAGAAGAAGATGAGCTGACAAAGGCAGTTACTGAGTCCTACAAGCGCCCTATCGGCCGCACAGGTGGCTGGGGCTTTGATGGTGAAAGAGCAGCGGTTGTTGAAGCTGCAACATTAGCTGCTTGGGCAGCAAAGCAATACGAAGATGATGAAGATGAAGGCGAGGTATTCTTCTAATGGATAGAGGACTCGATGCTTCCATGGCTGCTGCCATTGGTCTATCAGATGAGAACAGAGAGGTTGTCTCTCAGCTTGTTTCAGTGTGGCGCAAACACTATACCAGGAATGTTCTCAGAGACCGTTACTATAACGGCAATGTCAAGGTTAAGGATTTAGGCGTTTCCGTGCTTCCTCAGTTAGCTTCTAAGATTGATGCCAAGATTGACTGGGCGGCAAAGTGCGTTAACTGGTGGGCTGATCGTGTGCAGTTCCAGAACTTCAATGCGACTGACACGGCTGTTAAAGAGGAACTTCGAGCCATTTCTCGCGAGAATGACTTAGAGAACTTGGTGCGCAAGGTTGTCATGAGTTCACTTAGACACTCAGTTGCGTTCATTAGTGTTACCCAGGGCAACCCAGAGTTTAATGAGCCGGATGTTGTTATCTCCGGATATCCTGCAACGGCTGCATCTGCTATTTGGTCAGACGCTAAGAAGCGCATTGAAGCTGCTCTTGTAGTGGTTGACGCTGAGTGGAACAGAACACAATCAATCAAGACCCCAACGCTTGTTTACGTCTTCACAGATGACACGTTTATTACACTCAGTCTGCTCAATGGTAGATGGTTTGCAACTGAAGAATCGCACTCAATGGGCAGAGTTCCCGTTGAGCCCGTTGCGTATCATTCAACACTTGAGCGACCATTTGGCACCTCACGTATTAGCCGCACGGTTATGAGTCTTGTTGATGATGCGCAGCGTGAGATTCTCAACATGAGCGCAACCGCTGCATTTGCTTCTGCTCCACAGAAGTATCTGCTTGGCGCTGACGCGAGCGTTGCTCAGAAAATTGCTGACTCACCGTTTGGTGCGTTTATTGGCTCAACGTTTATTGCAACATCGAACAAGAACAAGCAGATTCCGAACTACGGCCAGCTTCCACAGCTTACTATGCAGCCACACAGTGACTATATGAAGCTGCTTGCTTCTATGTTCTCAGATGCAACGAATGTTCCTCTTTCCTCGCTTAGCTTCACGTCTGCTAACCCAACCTCAGCAGATGCAATTATTGCGAACCAGGAAGACGCGATTATCGACATTACAAGCTACATCGCTTCTTGCAAGAGATCTCTTGTGAACGTCTCTGCTATGGCTCTCGCAGTAAAACATGACTCGGACTTCTACAGCGCCATGAGAGACAACGAGACAACGGCTGTCTTTGCTAACCCAGAGACACCATCACCCGTCTCGATGTCTGATGCCATTACAAAGCAGGTAGCGACATTCCCGTGGCTTGCAAGCTCTGATGTTCCACTGCGAGCTCTTGGCTATAAGGATGATGTTCTCACAGAGCTTCAGGCTGACCGTCGCCGCTTTGCTGCACAGGAGCTGGTTAGAACTGCCGCACAAAGTGAGTAGTCATGGATATTTCAAAAAAGGATATGGAGTCGTACCATCGACTACTATCTCAAATTCAAGAAAGGTCTAAGTCTACTTTTAATCGTCTTGTTGAAGCTGGGTTGAAGGTAAACCCAGCTATGGGCGATGAAGAATTTCTCGAGCTTGTTGAGAAATCAATGATTAGTGCGACACTTTCTTTTGGTGATGCTGCAAGCTCTGTTGCACTTGATTTTTTTACAGACACAACTGGTCTCGATGCTAAAAACACTGATATTGCTAGACTGCCTTTTGGAGTGAATGATTCGTTTAGTGACCATGTAAAAAAATACGCTAGGAATAATGATATTAAAGGTCAAAAATTCCTAGAAGCATGTGGGAATCTTGTCGAAAGTGAGACTCTTCAACAAGCTAATCGAACAATAGGAAAAGCTGGTGCAAGAAACGGAATGAAGTTTGCTCGCGTACCACAAGGTGGCGAGTGTCCATTCTGCGCTTGGCTTGCTTCTTTTGGCTTCCATTACACAGAAAAAGGCGCAAATTCTCATTATCATGATCATTGCAGATGCAAGGTTGTCGCTGGAAAACCTGGAACTAAAGTCGGTGGCTATCAACCAGAGTTAATCAGGGGTAGATTTAAAGAGGTTGCTGATTCAATAGGATTAGATGTAAATAATGCTAAAGATAAAAAAGCAATCTTAGAAGAATGTGCTAGAAGAGACTCCGATTGGCTTAATGGCAAAGAGCCTAGAGTTACTTTTACTGATAAAGCTGTTAAGGAAGACATCTTAACGAAGCACAAAAAAGAGTATGAGTCAGCGCTGAGAATGATTCACGCTGGTGTTCCGTGCTGTTTTCAAAAAGACCATAGAGACTATTATGATAAGAAGAAAAAAAGAATCCAAACAATTGGAAAAGCTGATTTTACTAAGGGACTTGAATTAAAAGTTTTGGAGAGCACTACTTCTAAAAACACCATTAATGGTTATCTTAAAAACGCTAAAAATAAGGAAGACTGCACTTGGGTGATTTTTGATAATTCGACTAACTTAGAGTTACCAGATGAAAAACTTGTTGAATTGATCGTAAAATCGCAACGATTTAAAAATGGCAGAATTTATTATTTTGGGCATGATTTAAAAGTTCACTTTGTAAGATAAAGCGCCGCAGCTATCACCAATTGGTGATAACCGGGGCGCTTCTTAATTTAATGTATCACATATCCATTGTGTAATCAACCAGCTGCACAGCTGGTTTTTTATTAGGTCCGCACGGACAGAAGGGGGCATGAGATGCCAGACACTACTGAGCAGGAGCAAGTACAAGAGACTACAGATGAAGTCCAGGAAGCTGCACAGCTTGATGAGACTGAGACTGTCGACTACTGGAAAGCCCAAGCACGCAAATGGGAGAAGCGTTCCAAGGAAAACTCCAAAGCCACAGAGGAGCTTGCAGAAGCACAGAAACGTGCACAGGAAGCAGAAGACGCAGTAAAGGGCTATAAGACCCGTGAGGAACAAGCCTCGATGAAGAAAAAGATTGCGTCTGAGTTCAATGTGCCAGAAGAGCTTGTTGTTGGTTTCACGGAAGAGGATATGCGCCAGTTTGCAGAGGTACTCGTCAAGCACCTAAAGCCCAAAGCAGGAGTAAAAGCTCCACATCCTGGCAAGTTCACCACAGAAGCAGGAGATAACTCCGCAAAGGTTGAGCTTGCACGTCAATTATTTGGTAATTAAAGAAAGGATTTACAATGCCAGCAACAAACACTACTAACATTAAGCTTCCTGTTGAGATTGCAAAGGACCTTGTCTCTAAAGTTGCAGACACTTCCGTCATTCAGACTCTGTCTGCTTCTTCTCCAGCAATCTTCGCAAACCGTGCTTCTATCCTGTTCACTCAGGACCCAGAAGCTGAGATTGTCGGCGAGTCCACACAGCACTCTTCTCAGACTGTCGGTCTGAAGCCAGTAGATCACACCATCAAGAAGCTCTCTGTCACTGTCCGCTTCTCCAATGAGGTTCAGTGGGCAGACGAGGACAGCCAGCTCCAGATTGTTGACGCAATCGTTGACAAGTCTGCTGCTGCTCTTGGTCGTGGTCTTGACTATCTCGTCTTCCACGCTCTTAACCCTGCAA
The DNA here is from genome assembly GCA_916720745.1 of uncultured Atopobium sp. GTDB lineage: Bacteria > Actinomycetota > Coriobacteriia > Coriobacteriales > Atopobiaceae > Lancefieldella. The sequence continues at coordinate 10,538 of CAKARX010000014.1, read as the reverse complement.
CTGGTATGCCTGCAACTGGTCTGACCGCTCTGACCGCTGGTGCAACCGCTGTCACTGCAACCACTGACGCAGCTGCTGACCTTGATGCTCTTGCTGACGCAGTTGACCCAGGCTACTCCATCTCTGGTATCGGTCTTTCTAAGGCTTACGCTTCCAGCCTGCGTAAGGTTCGTGTCAAGAACACTGGCCTGCGTATGTTCCCTGAGATTCCAATCAACCTAAACACTGGTGTAGTCGATGGCCTTGCAGCTGCAACTTCCAACACTGTCTCCGGTGCTCTTGCTAAGACTGCTACTAAGGTTCTTGCCGTTATGGGCGACTTCAGCCTCATCAAGTGGGGCATTGTCCGCGACATCAACATCGAGACCATTGAGACTGGTGACCCAGACGGACTTGGCGACCTCAAGCGCCTTGGTCAGATTGCTTACCGTGCAGAGGTTGTCTACTCTTACGCTGTAATTGACCCTAAGGGCTTCGCAGTTCTTAAGAGCGCTTAATTATGGCGGGGCAGATTAAGCCCTTCGCAACTCTAAGCGACTTAAAAGCAATGTTTCCAACCTTAGAGGCAACAGATGAAGGGAGAGCTGAGAACCTGCTCTCCCTTATCTCTGCTGCTGTTGGCTCTCTTTGCGATGTTGAGTCTAAGGACCCAGCTGTTCTGAAGCTTGTTGTTTGCCAAGTGGCAATTAGAGTGCTTCAAGCTGGGTCAGAAACGCCAATCGGTGTGCAGTCGCAGTCCTGGACTGCATCACCTTTTGGCGGCTCTGTATCCTACTCGAACCCAACCGGAGACATCTACTTCACATCATTTGAGAAGTCACTTCTTGGAGTCGATGAAGGGTACGCAGTATTTGCGAACCCTCTGCCAAAGGAGGACTAATGAAGCCAACAATGACGCTTCTTGTTAAGGAGCGCACATCATCTGGTACCGACCGCTTTGGCAATGAGTCATTTACGTATTCAGAGCCAATAAGTGTTCCAGGATGTCTATTCGCACCCTTCCAGCCAAAGGATTTAGAGGTGAGCAGACCTGAAGGCGTTGAAGTCACAGCAACTGCTTACTTTCCCCGTGGTTGGGCTGAGCGTCTCAGACGCGCACAGGTTAGTCCGGATGGCAAGCGTTGGTTTAACGTCATTGGTGCTCCTGTCGACTTCCCAGAGCAGATGATTCCGAGGGGTTGGAAATGGAGCTGCTTAGTACCGCTTGGAGTTGTAGATGGTTAGGCAGTTCACGGCTTCCAATGCAGACGGCACAGTCAAGATGATCTATAAAGCCAACAAGTTGACATCAATCTTGACTGGTGCCAAGACGCAAGAAGTCTTACGTAAGAGTGCAGAGAAGATACGAGCTCGTGCCGCTTCTATGTACGGTGCTAAAGACTATGGCGTGAAGGTCACAGTCGGCAAGAACCGCGCTCATGCGGTAGTCCACACAGCAAGCGTGCACGCAATCAATTCTAATGCTCTGCATAACACGCTGCAGAAGGCAGCGAGGGGGTAATCATGATATTCAGTTCAATGGAGCACGTTATTAAGTGGGCACATACCACAATCGGTTTGCCATGCTCAACCGAAGTTCAGAAGAACACTCCAGACGAGTTCCTTCTTGTTGACCGTACAGGCGGCGAGATGGACTATCCGCATGATTCCCCTGAGTACACTATTTCAATTTGGACGAGGAGCAGCGCACGCTCTGAGCAGGTTGCTCATGAGTTGGCCATTGCTCTTAAAGTGACCCCACCAACTGACAGAAACATTAATGCCGTCTTCACGCCAAATGTATTCAGTTACGGCAAGCAAGAGGGCGACTTCGTTGTATGGCAGGTCACATTCTCTATGTCAGTCAATATTAAAGATGAAAGGAATTAACTATGGCAGTTGACGCTTCCAAAGTACTTGTTGGCGCACTAGACCAGGCTACTACTGGCGCTGTCCTGGACGCTCCAGTTGGAACTCCTATCCCAACAGACTTAAACGCTGCTCTTAATGCTGCGTTTAAGGATTCTGGTTATATCTCCAGTGATGGTATCTCTATGTCTACCGACTATTCAACTAAGGACATTACCGAGGCCAACGGTGCTTCTGTTCGTAAGCTACTTGAGAAGTTTGATGGCACAATTAAGTACACAGAGCTTGAGATGTCCGAACGCTCGGCGACTCGTGCGTTTGGTAAAGAGTCTGTTACTGCAACAGCTGCAACCAATACTCATGGCAATCAGTTAAAGATTGCCATCGGTGCAAGACTTCCAGAGGTACGTTCTTGGGTGTTTAAGATGAAGGACGGTGCTGCGAAGATGATGATTATCGTTCCTCGCGGACAGGCTGTCCCGCCATCAGACACAAACTTCCAGTCTTCTGACGCTATCTCACTTGCGATTGAGATGCAGTGCCAGCCAGACGCACAGGGTAACAGTATCTATATCCTTACCGATGATGGAGTAGTGACTCGATAATGCTTAACTTCTCAACCTCCCAAAAGACGCTCGATATTACCGTTGATGGTACAGAGTGTCATATTCCTCTCCAGTTGACCCTCGCAGACATTGAGCGTGTTGGTATTTTAGACAATGCTGAAGCTTCTAGCATGGAAGCAGTGAAGTGGTTCGTAAGCTTCTTGAAGCCTTATGTTGTTGAGGTTGAGAAGCTTAGTATTGACGATCTATCTTCCATCATGTCTGAGTGGAATAAGATGCGTGTGGAAGCTGGTGAGGTCGAAGCGGGGGAATAGCTTGGCTCTCGCAGGTGATTCTTAAGCATACTGGAGAGCTTGAATATGACCTCATGACCCTCACAGGCTTCACATTAGATGACCTTGGAGAGCGCCTTAGTTTTAGGGCGCTCTTTTCTTTTATCAATAACTTGCCTAAGACTAGTGCTCTTTGGAAGGCAACACATCCTAATGACATTGACTATGCGCTCTGGGAATCGCAGGAGATTGTTCCACAGCTTCTTGCAATGCTCTCAGACCAGATAAGCCAGCTGACATGGATGTATTCCTCTGCTAATACAACAAAAAAGCAGCCTAAGCCTAAGCCGCTCACACGCCCTGGCGTTGAGAGCGCCAAAGAGGAGGTTTACGGCAAGGACCCAATCCCAATTAGTCAATTTAATGACTGGTGGGACTCGCATTAATTAGGAGGTGAATATGTCTAACGCAGAAGTGGGTTCTGCTTACGTATCTGTCATTCCCTCGACTAAAGGCTTTAATGAAGGCGTAGCAACAGCGGCGTTTGACGGTATGAAGACAGCAGCTCTCGGAGTTACGGCGGCAGTTGCAGCAATCGGTGCCACGATGATTGCTATCGGCAAACAATCCCTTGACGCATACGCAAACTTTGAGCAGCTTTCTGGCGGCGTAGAGAAGATTTTTGGCGAAGCATCAAGCCAGGTTATGGCCAATGCTCAGGCTGCCTATGCCGTTGCTGGTGTCTCGATGAACCAGTACATGGATCAGCTCAACAGCATGGGCGCGGCACTTAAGCAATCCTTTGGCGGCGATGTAGTTGCAGCTGCCCGTGCAGGCAACATGGCAATTACCGACATGGCTGACAATGCGTCAATCTTTGGCTCTAATCTCCAAGACATTCAGAACGCATATCAAGGCTTCGCTAAGCAGAACTACACCATGCTTGACAACTTGAAGCTTGGCTATGGTGGTACAAAGCAAGAGATGGAGCGTCTTATCGCAGACGCTAACGCCTTTGAGAAGGCACAAGGACGCGCTGGTGACTTAACCATTGAGAAGTATGGTGACATCGTCCAAGCAATTCATGACATTCAGGAGCAGCAAGGCATTATGGGCAACTCTGCTGAAGAAGCAGCAGAGACCATTCAAGGCTCTATTCAAATGATGCAAGCTTCCTGGGAGAACTGGCTCACGGCCATTGCTGACCCAAATGGCGACATTGAAGGTATGTCTGAGAAGCTTCTGAAGTCTATCGGAACGGTCGCAAAGAACCTCATCCCAACAATCGTCAGAATTACTAAGGGACTTTTTAAGGCTCTGCCAGACGTTGCGAAGGGTATCGGCGAGGAACTTGGCAACATGCTTACCGCTGTTGTTGAGAGCTTAGACTTTAAGTCAATTGCATCTGGTATGTTCTCATCGTTTACGAGCGCAGCTAAGGCAACAGACCTTAAAGACCTTGGGGCCAGCGTCGCAGAGAAGTTGACAGGATCTATTGAGTCTTTCTTGTCTGACAACCAAGTTGCTATCGGTGACTTTATCGATACAACAGGCTTCGATGTTTATGGCGTTGCTGATTCTCTTGAAGGACTTATCAGCTCAATTGAGGACTTTGCTAAGGGCATTGGCGATTCGTTCAATAACATTATTGAGAACACAAGCGCTCTTGATGAAGTCAATGGTATCTTTAAGGCTAACATGGAGCAGGTGTCACTAGCTCTAGAGTTCTTTATGGACCTGCTCTCAAACATTTTGAACGTACTCACTCCATTTATCGAGCCACTCATGGAGCTTGGCGTTAGTGTACTGCCGCTTGTTCGTGGCGCAATGGAAGGCTTGAATGGCGTTCTCAGCTTCTTGATTGATACCGTGAATGGTGTCTTCTATGCTCTACAGCCTTTAATCGACCAGATTGCAAAGGACCTCACAGCTTGTATCCAGTCTGTTACCCCTCTCTTTAAAGACATGGGTGACGATATGTCCAATGCTGGCAGTGACGCAGCTAGCTTTGGCGTTACTGTCCGTGAGATTTGTGGTGGTCTTAGACCCGTTATCGAGGGTCTAGCAACAGTTGTTCACAATGGCATGAGCGGTATTGCAGCCGCGTTATCACTGGGAACAGCAGCATTCCTTGCATGGAAGAACTTCTGTTATTCAATTGGTGACGGTATCAAGAGCAACTTCAATAACATGGTTAGCTTTATTTCTGACATTCCTGGCAGGATTAAGAGTTTCTTTGCTGGCCTTGTAATTCAGTTGCCACACATCAAGCTGCCACACTTCAACATCTCTGGCTCTTTCTCGATTGCACCACCTTCCGTTCCACATCTCAGTATTGACTGGTACGCAGATGGCGGCATTCTTACTAAGCCAACGATGTTTGGTATGAACGGTTCACGCCCAATGGTTGGCGGTGAAGCGGGTCCAGAAGCAATTCTCCCAATCGATAACATCAAAGGTTACATGGTTGACGCAATGAATGAGTCTAACCATGAGAGCGCTGTTGTTGCTGAGATTAGGAATATGCGTGAGGACCTTAAGAACATGAAGCTCTATATGGATGCAAGACTTGTTGGCGGTGTCGTATCTCCATACGTAGATGCCAACCTTGGTGCGTATAAGGTGGTGGCAAGTCGATGAATCTCGAGATATATGTAGATGACACGCCACTTTGCGAGACATTTAACGTGATCATGACAGATTACGTTGATACGCCGCCTGCACCAAAGACAATGCAAGTCACAATTCCTGGAGCTGATGGCGTTCTAGATCTCTCTGAATGGTTCGCCCACCGCCCGCTCTTTAGTAAGCGAACAATCGAGTTTACTTGCTATCCAAACAAGGCTCTTGACTGGGTTGAGATTGAGCAATCTCTTACTAAGCTGCGTAACTTCTTGCATGGCAGAGCGTACGACTTCAAGCTGTCCTGGGATGAAGGTTATACATATCATGGACGCTTTGAGGTCGATACCCAGAAGATGTTTATGCAGGGTATGGCGCTCAAAGTAAAGGTTGCTTGTGAGCCTTACAAAAGCAAGGGTATTGTCGAGTATTTGCTCAATGGTGAGCTTGGCAAGTCTTACGTTGTTGATGGTCCTGCGCATGACGCTCTAGCGGTTATTACAACCCAGTCGAGTGCAATCGTAAACATCAACGGCACAAGCTTCTTCTTGAGTCCTGGCGTATGGTCGAGCGATGCTGCACGTCTTCACAATGGCAAGAACACAATCACGGTAAACACCACGCCTGACTACGGCATAGCCTTATGGCGTGATTACACCGGCGATAAGTGGAATCGCTTTGACGGGCTCACGCTCAGCTACCTTGCTAGAGCAGGCCAGAACAGGCTCAAGAGCCTTAAATGGCAAGCTTACACAGGTAAGACGTGGGAGAGCGTTCGCGGCGCGTGGCAAAACAACATGTACGTTGGAGACAACGAGAATCATCCAGGCAATGACGTATCACTCAAGTTCGAGTGGAAGGACATTTAATGAGTACTAAAACAGCAAGGCTTGGACTCACTAAGCCAGATGTGACAGATGATGTTACACAGACTATTAAGGACTTGGCAAAGAACTTCGACCTGCTGGACGCAATGTTTCCAGTAGGAGCAATCTATCAGAGCACTAAGCCAACTGACCCATCTACGTTTCTTGGCGGTACGTGGCAAGCATTAAACGGTGTATTTCTCTTGGCTCAGTCGCAGAAGTTTCCAGCTGGCTCAACAGGCGGCGAGGATACACACACGCTGACAATCAATGAGATGCCAAGCCACAGCCACGATACTAGCATGCACTACGGCACGGATAATGGCGGTGGCAGCCAGTGGACTGCACGCTCCGCAGACACCTACACTAACTATCGCTTCCAGGTTGACGCGGTCGGCGGCGGTCAACCTCACAACAACATGCCACCATATCGCGCAGTCTATATGTGGGAGAGGGTGGCTTAAATGTACATCTTGAAGTATGCAGGTAGTGTGCTTCATGACCCACGTACAGACGTTCAAATCTCAGCAGGTACCTTAAAGGAAGAGTCGGGACAGTCCCCGACTCTTTCTCTTACTATCCAGCCGACGCACCCGCTCTGGGATAGCTTTACCCGTGACACGGTGATGCTTCCAAACAGAGAGGTTGAGTTGTTTGAGGTTGAGACTGGTCTTGTGCTCTTCCGTGGCCGTGTTAGAGCAATCTCTATGGAGTTTGACGGTAGTAAGAAGCTGACATGCGAGGGTGCGATGGCATACCTCAATGACACCACTGTTAGACCTTACAAGACCTATGACACTGATGAGATTGAGTGCGACATCAACGCACCTGCTGAAGCTAATAAGCTATTTGAGTGGTTCATTGAACAGCATAATTCACACGTCATGAACGCATGCGAGAAGTTCATAATTGGCGTTAATGCTGGCGCAAATTATGGCAAGCTGCAACGCGGTACAGGTACTAGACCCGCAACACTCAAAGAGATGCGCGACAAGCTTGAGAAAGCGTGCGGCGGTTGGTTGCGTGTGAGGTATGACGCAACAGGATCTATTATCGACTGGCTGCCAGATACAGGCGCAGCAGAAGCAACTCAGAGAGTAGAGCTAGGCAGCAACCTCTTAGACCTCGACACACAGGTTGACGGAAAAGACATCTACACGGCTATTGTTCCAGTCGGAAAGACTGGCAAAGGCGAAGATGAGCATAAAGTCAACGTGTCAGCTGAGACTGCTTACGTTCCCTTTGGCTATGCAATCCAGGGCGATGCAGTTGTCGATATGACAGCGGTTGAGAAGTATGGACTCATCGAGAAGACGATGTCCTATGACTTGGATACTCCTCAAGCACTTGCTGACAAGGCTGTTGCTGACCTCGCAGCAGGCAAGCTAGATGACTCTATCGAGGTGTCAGCATTTGACTTGCACAACCTTAATGAGCAGACGTTGCCAATCGACTTCTTAGACCGTGTATTCGTTAAGAGTGAGCCACACGGTATTGAGCGTTACATGATCTGTTCAGGTCGCACAATCAACCTAACTAACCCAGCTGCTACTCAGTTTAAGCTTGGCGCAATAACTGCAACGCTGACAAGAGGTGGCACGAGCTCACAAGAGTCAGCCCAGGAAAGCATTGCCAAGCGTGTCACTTCTCTCTCTAACGCAACAAGAAATATCGCAAAAGACGCAGCGACAACAACCATCAAAGTTGCAGCAGTTGAGGAGAAAGCGGTAGCGGTTGAGAAGAAAGCTGACGCAGCCACGGAGAAGATTGCAGACGTTGCAACCACGGCCACAGCGGCAGCCGAGAAAGTTGAGACTGTCGCGGCTAAAGCTGAGAAGGCGGCGGAGGAAGTGAGCCACGTAGCAACAGATGCAAAGAACGCCAAAGATGCAGCAAAGGAGGCGAAGACCATGGCGACGAAAGCGCAGAGTGATGCTAATGAAGTCAAGAGTGCGGTTGCAAATCTAACCAACACGTTCTCACACGATGTAGATGGCGCACACGTTGGCGATAAGGCAGGTATGCACACTACTATTGACGCTCAAGGAATGAAGCTACTGAACAATCAAAAGGAATTAGCGTCTTTTAGCGCCGGTATTGTCACCCTTGGAGGAACAGCCCTAAACATCGTAGCGGGCTATAGCAACGGTAGAGACGATAGCAGGGCTACGGCGTTGATGACCTCTAATCTGCTTATTAAGCCTACTAACGGGCTTGAAACAGAAGCGGTGTACATGGCTAACCGCCTAACAAGCAGCGATAGAATGAACACTACCGCCATTAGTGCAAACGTTAGCAGTCTGAGCGTATCAACTAACAACAATGCTCAGAAAGTAAATATTACGTTTGAGCAGCTTATTAAGTTGCTAAAGTTCACCCCGTGGATAACACTAATGGACAACGGCGCATGCCGTGTACGCTACTGTTTTCGTGGTGGAATGGCGTACCTAGATTGTTACCTCGCAGCGGGCTATTCGACGTATACAACCACAGCGCAATTACCCGATGAGGTACTACCCGCAATCAATGGATATTACCCGCTTGGCACTCAGACCGCTAATAATACGGCAAAAATTTGGGTCGGTGCAGTGGGTGGCGGTGACGGTCATGTGTACTTTTATAACTGGTCGAGCGGTTACGCTACGGGAATTATTCCGATTCTTCCTAAGAGTCTCGAGTAGGAGGTGACGTTATGAACCCACTAACATTCGAGCAGATTGTCGCCGCCGTGTCGTTTCTTGGAATGGTGCTCACGCTCATCAATGGCGCTAAGGCAATGAACCGCGCAAGCCAGGAAGACGCGATGCGTTTGGTGCGTATCGAAGAAGGCGTGAAGCAGCTCAAGAGTGACTTAGACGACACGCAGAAAGCCTTCACGGCTTACATGGCGCGCACTGATGAAACTATTACGAATATTCGCGATGTGCTCTCTGTACACGATACGCGTCTCGCTGTGGTTGAGGATGTGACCCGTAATCAGGCGGGACGGCTGGAACGCCTAGAACAGGCGCGTACACACTAGGTAATTATCGACAACTTAAAATCGTTTGAAAGGAAACACTATGAACGAGTGGATCAAGGCAGCATTGGTACGAGCAATCAAGACGGCGGCACAAACCGCAGTGGCTCTTATCGGCACAAACGCAATCGGCATCACAGGCGTTGATTGGGTGGCCGTTGCTTCTGCGGCAGCTCTCGCAGCCGTTGTGTCCCTGCTTACCTCCATTGCAGGTATTCCGGAGGTACGCGAGGGAAAGTCTCCACTGGAGGGCAGATAATGGCTGATTTTTCGGGTGAAATTACCGCGGATGCGTATATTCCAACGTCAGCATATTCAGCTGGGCGAGACGGTCATTCCGTGCAGTATATCGTGGTGCATCACGAAGCTGCCACAGGCTTAGACGGTGCAGCCATTACAGCCATGTGGGACAGAATGCAGGCACAATCCGCGCACTATTCTGTGGATGGAGCAGGTACTATTACCCAGCACGTACTGGAGAGCAACACCGCATGGGCGTGTGGCCGCTGGGTTGCTAACTGCGAGAGTATTAGCATCGAGCACGCTAATAATTCCACTTCGCCATGGACTGTCTCTGAAGCTACCCTAGAGAGCGGCGCACACCTCGTGGCCGCTCTTCTTATTAAGTACGGCTTAGGATATCCACGTTGGGGTGGTAACGTCCGTCCACATTCGCAGATCGTGGCAACCGCTTGCCCTGGCGAGCTTGCCGGCTCTCAGAATGCGCACTTTATGGAGCGTGTTTGCTACTGGTATGAGGTCATGACTGGTGCACGCTCAAGCTCTGAGGTTGGCTGGCACACAGACGGCAAGGGCAGCTGGTGGTACCAAACAGGCGAGTCATCGAGTGAGTACGCTATTGGTTGGTATAAGGTCGGCGATAAGTGGTATTACTTCAACGAGAAAGGCTGGATGCTCACCGGCTGGGTTCACGCTTCTTGGGAAGGCTCTGAGAAGTTCTGGTGGCACTTCGGCGAGACTGGCGCACTTGAATCGGGAGATTGGCTTGAGTACAACGGAAGCTGGTATTTGCTAGGCTCTGACGGGCGCATGGTCACAGGTTGGCAGGAGCGCGACGGAAACCATTATTACCTCGACGAAACTGGCCGCATGATTACTGGCTGGCTTAACCTCAACGATGACTGGTTCTATCTACGCTCCGATGGCTCACGAGTTGAAGATTGCCTTTATGAGGTTGGAGCAGACAACATCTGCGCCTTCGATAAGGAAGGAAAGCTTCTCACAGGCGACATCACAGTCACGACCAATGATGATGGATACATCGCTGGAATTAAGTAATATTTACCCCTCCTGGCTAAGTGCCGGGAGGGGTATTTTTGTGTCC
>CAKARX010000013.1:0-22171 GCA_916720745.1 uncultured Atopobium sp. | reverse complement strand
TGGGTGTCTGTATGATGACATTACTAAAGCTGAAACAAACAATCTTAAAAAAAGTAAAGCCCACAGAATTATCCATGGGCTCCACCATAACTTATAAAAATTTTTATGTACAGACGCTTTTACTACAGCTGAATTGACGAGGAAATTTTCTCGATAAGGTTGGCACGTACTGCATTTGCTGCAGAAAGTGTTCCCGCGCACACAGCAGAAGAGCTGGTAGCACCATGTCCTTTAAGTACAGGTGCAGAAACACCAAGCAAAAAGGCGCCGCCAACAGAATCTCCTGAAAGTTCCGCTGCTGTAGCCTTCAGAGCATCCTTCAAAAGAAGTGCACCAAACGCAGCCTTCTTGGAGGAATTAATTGCGCCTTTGAGGCTAGCCATAATAAACTTGCCCGTGCTCTCAATGGATTTTAAGGCCACATTTCCTGTAAAGCCGTCTGTCACAATAACATCAAAACGGCTTCCTAAAATATCAGTTCCCTCAGCATTTCCACCAAAATTGATAGCTGCTTCTGCAAGAGCCGCATGATATGAAAGAGCAAGCTCAGAACCCTTAGTCTCTTCAGAACCATTGCAGAGAAGTCCTATGGTTGGGTTTTCAATTCCGAGCGACGCATTGGCAAAAGCCTTGCCCATTTGCGCAAATTGCACCAAAACTTCTGGGCGCACATCAGCGTTAGCACCAGTATCCAAAAAAACAGTTTTATGACCACCAAGTCCAGGAAGAATCAGGGTAAGTGCAGGGCGCTTTACGCCCTTGATGCGACCAATACCAAAGGTAGCTGCAGTAAGCACTGCTCCTGTGGAGCCTGCCGAGAAAAGACCGTCAGCCTCTCCTGCCTTGACTGCCTGGGCAGCCCTTACAATACTGGCGTCTTTCTTCTGTCTAACCGCATTAGCGGGATGCTCGCTCATGGCAATAACTTCAGTGGTTACCAAAGCCTTTGCACGATTGTGCTTGTTTGAAAAAGGAGTAACAAACTCATCAGCTCCGGCGAGAAGAACCTCTAGCTCTTTGTCCTTCTCGAGAGCCATACGGACTCCCTCGAGAACAACCTCAGGGCTTTGGTCAGATCCCATAACGTCTACACAAATAACGGGCATGATAACTCCTTAGTGCTATAAAAAAGAAGGCCGGCCCCTAAAGAACCGGCCTTCTTGGCCATACAATGTATGAGTGTTACTCAGTAACAACAACCTCACGGTCCTTGTAGAAGCCACAATTAGGGCATACGTGGTGAGGAAGCTTTGGAGCGCCGCACTGTGGGCATACAGAGCGAGCTGCTGCGTTAAGCTTGCTGTTTGCCGAACGACGGGTGTGGGTTGCGCCGCGGCCCTTCTTTTGTTTAGGTACTGCCATCTTAAACCTCTTTTGCTCTTGCTAGCGCCCCTAAAACACATGAGGGCGCGACCCATTCACATAATGCGTTGGATACTATACCACGTACTGACACATTTTGTACGTAGATACAGCATTTCTTCACCATTTAGGAGAAGAAATTTTATTTTACTCTTCCGAATCCGGCTCAATCACAAGATTTTTAAGAGCCGCAAACGGGTTTGAAGCAAGCTTTTCTTCTTCTCGCTTCTGCTCAATCTGAGCTGCGTGACCGCAATCTTCTTCGTTCAGATTGCAACCGCATACTGGGCAAAGTCCCTTGCAGTCGGACTTACACAGTACAACATAAGGCGTCTCCATAACAAGCGAAGGTAAAAGAGCCTCTGCAAGATCGATGGTTTTATCGGCATTTACTAAAACGTAATCTGCCTCATCTTCATCGTCTGCAGAAATTACAGGCTCTTCAAAGAGATAATACTCATCTACCTCTGCATTTAAAGAGAGATGTGCGTCCTCAAGACAACGGTCACACGTACCAACTGCGTCAGCACGAAGCATTCCGGTAACCAAAATGCCCTCACCCGCGTTGGTAAGCACTAGATCAAAATCAATTCCCATAGGGAGAGAAAATTCATGCTCACCCAGCTTATACGAGTCTTCATTAAGATGACCCGCATAAGAAACGGTATCGCCTGCATTTGCAAGACGATCATCTAGTGCATAAAGAACTGGTTGCATTGGAACTACCAGGCAACGTTATTGCTGGTGTTACGAGGACCAGAGTTCTCATCAAGCGTCTGACGAACACGAGAGACAGAATTTGTCAGGCTCTTGAGGTTCTCCTCAAGGTGAGCAAGAACGGTATCTGCGTACTCCTCAGCGTTGTAGCGAGTATCACGCTCATACTGCTCTGCCTGGTCACGAATGGCGTCTGCCTGCTGCTGAGCAAGGCGGACAACCTCCTGGTCACCAGCAAGAATCATAGCCTGCTGCTGTGCGTCAGCAATGATGGACTCTGCCTGAGCACGTGCGCGCTCAAGGGTCTCATCCTCTTCCTTGATAATGCGACGAGCGGTTGCAAACTCTTCTGGGAAGACACGACGAATCTCGTCAAGCAGCTCGTAGAAGTCCTGGGCATCAATAATCTTCTTGTTACCGCCATCCATAAAAGGTGACTTAGCCTCAGTTACGATCTGCTCAATCTCAGATACAAGGCTCTCAATTTCCTCGCCTGGCTGCATCCAGGGCTCCTTTCAGTCCAATACATAAGCTGTGTTATATGCACGTATAGCCCCTATGAGCACGACGCATAAAACACCTTTTTAAGAATGTTAGCAGAATATAATGAAAATGCAGGGCAAATATACTTAATTACCGCAATTATGCAGAGCTTCAAGCTTTTTAATGACGTTCTTTGGTACCAAAAATGATACGTCTGCGCCCATGGCTGAGATTTCTCTGACAATTGAAGAAGAAATGTAACCGTACTCTGGACTGGACATAACAAAGACGCTCTCCAGCTCAGGAGCCATATGAGCGTTAAGGTCTGCCTGTTGCAGCTCATACTCAAAGTCTGTCATAGCCCTCAGGCCCTTAACAACACCACCTGCGCCGCGAGCATTGCAGAAATCAACGAGAAGACCTTCCATAGGCTCTACAGAAACGTCCACAAGTCCTTCATCTACCAGAGCGTCTTTGAGCATCTGTACGCGCTCTTCAAGAGAAAACGTAGTTCCTGTGCCGTGCTTGCGCTTGGAAGCCGCAACAGCTACCGTAACATTTTCAAAAAGGCGAGAAGCTCGTCTGATTACATCAAGGTGTCCGTTTGTGACGGGATCAAAAGTACCTGGTACAACTACGTGAGTGATGCTGTTCAACGTATCTCCTATCCCTCACAACGAACAAGTACATCAACTTGAGCAATACCATAGCGCTTACTCTTAGAAAGCTCAAAGTTGTCAAGAGAAACTGAATCTGATTTGTGGCTATGTTCGTACACTACCACAGCATCATCTGTCAGACTTCCCTGCTGGATTAAATCTCTAAGCAGCTTGGACACTACTTCAGCTTCAACGGCATAAGGCGGGTCCAAAAATACCACGTCAAAAGGAGCTCCAAATAGCTGGGATGACTCAGCAAGACGCGCAGTATCACCACAGATAACACTCATCTCAGAGGTGGCTACCCCAAGTGACTTAGCCGTTCGCTTAATGCGGTCACACGTCTTTCTGTCTTTATCAACAAAAGTAGCGTACAGGGCTCCTCTAGAAAGTAGCTCAAAACCCATAGCACCCGAGCCTGCAAAAGCGTCAAGCACTCTAGACTCACTGAGGTCAAGACCGCGAGAAGCCAAGATGGAGCTTGCAATAGCCTCACGCGTACGATCAGTGGTTGGTCGCGTAGTCCCCTTACCATCAGGAGCCTCAATTGCACGACCTTTCCATTTTCCGCCAACAATCCTCATGGTTTTCTCGCCACCAAACCTATCTTGTACTGCAGTTTACCTGCGGGTTATTACTTATAGCCAAGCTCTTCAAAGTAGATGCCAAAGCGATCTTTTGCCTCAATTCCCAGCGTGGCATAGGCGTCGCTGGTAAGATTTGGGTCCTGTGCCGTAATAGCCAGGGCGTCCATGTGAGCCGCCTCAATCAGGTCCGCATCCGCGTAAAGATCAGAAATCTTGAGCGTGGTGCCGCCCGACTGACGGTATCCCAGGGTCTCTCCCTCGTGCCTAAGCTCAAGGTCAAGCTCTGCCAAGCGCGCACCGTCAGAGGTTTGCTCAAGGGCGGCCAGGCGCTTTCTTGCGGTAGAGCCTCGCTTGGCATTACTGGCAAGATAGACGGTTCCTGGGAAGTCTCCTCGACCAACACGGCCTCTGAGCTGGTGCAGGGTAGCCAAACCAAAACGATCCGCATTAAAGACAATCATGACCGTAGCGTTAGGAACGTCAACACCAACCTCAATGACGGTTGTGGAGACCAAAATCTGCGTCTTATTTGCGCGGAACTTTTCCATAACCTGATCTTTTTGTGTCTCAGGCAATCTACCCGTCAAAAGATCGCAGGTAAAGTCTTTAAAAACGGTCTTTGAGAGCTCCTCATATACACGGGTGGCGCTGTAGAGCTTGCCATTTGTACGAGCGGCCTCAGGAACATCTTCAAGCTCTTCTTCAGAATCGCTTGGGTCAATTAAAGGACAAACCAAATATGCCTGGTGACCAGCCTGAACAGCTTCGGAAATGGCGGCGTATGCCTGGTCAAGATTTTCTGGAACGCACAGCTTGGTGGTAACGCCTGCTCCCGCCTTTGGCCTCTTGGTAATGCGAGACGTATCAACATCTCCGTACAAAGAGAGTGCCAACGTACGCGGGATAGGTGTTGCGCTCATGGCGAGAAGATCTACGCCTTGTCCCTTTTTGCGGAGCGCCGTTCTTTGATCAACGCCAAAACGATGCTGCTCGTCAACGATAGCAAGGGTGAGCTGCTTAAATACCACACGGTCAGAAAGAAGCGCAGTGGTGCCAAAGACAACGGACAAGGAGCCGTCAGCTAGGCAAAGCTCAATCTGCTGCCTCTCCTCTTCTGAGGTAGAACCCGTGATAAGCGCCCAGGTAATTCCAGCAAGCGAAAGCAAAGGACCAATCTTTTGAGCGTACTGTTGAGCAAGAACCGAAGTAGGAGCCATCACGGCAGCCTGAGTTGAAGAATCGGCTGCCGCAGCTAAGGCAACAGCGGCAACAGCAGTTTTACCAGTACCAACGTCACCCAAAAGCAAACGATTCATAATGCGCGGCGCAGCCATGTCAGCAAGAATCTCTTGAGCAGCGTTGTTCTGCTCGTCAGTTAACGCAAAAGGCAAAGCCTCAACCAGAGCCTTAACTTTAGGTCCATCAATAACGTGCTCAAAAGGCTTATGACCTGCAAGCTCCAGGTTTCTCCTGGCCAGAAGGGCAAGCTGCAAACTTAGGAGCTCATCAAAGGCAAGACGGCGACGAGCCTGTTCAGCTGCGTCCAAACTGGAGGGAAAATGAACCTCACGAAGCGCCGATGAGAGCGACATGAGGTGGTGTTTGGTGACAAGCTCTGAAGGCAGCCAATCACACACGCTTCCCGTGTCCGCCAAAGCCGCTGACATAATGCGACGCATCCATGCAGGACTCACGCCTTCGGTAGCTGGGTGAACAGGAAGAATTGCTGCCTTTGAAGGAGCCTCTTTGGAGCGAGTCTCTTTGGGGCGAGCCTCGTCGCTTGCATCAGATTTTGCCGTGCTCAGAACTTCGTAGAACGGTGACTTCATCTGACGATAACCGTAGGCAAAAAGCACCTTGCCACTCAGTGCCACCTCGTCATCAACGTGAATCTGCTCAGCTATCCAAGGCTGCCTAAAAAACGAAGCTGTGAGCACGCCCGTATCATCTACAACCTCAATCTCAACAATGACCATTTTAGGACGTGGACGCTTAGTCTTAACCGAAGCAACGCGGCCCGTAATGGTAGCGTCCTCACCTATCTGCGCAAAAGCAATCTGCACGCGGTGAGAAAAATCGAGGTAGCGGTGAGGAACATTGAGCAAAAGGTCTCGTACACGCAGAATGCCGAGACGCTCAAGCGCCTCGGCACGATTTGCATTGACATACCTTAACCTGGTCACGCTATCAACAAGCGAGCAGGTATGTGCTACTCGCTCTGATGCGGGAGCGATGCTTACCTTAGACTCAGACATTTCCTACTCAATAGAGAAGATGACTGGATAGAGTGGCTGCTCGCCGCGCTGAGCGTCAACCTCAAGGTCTGGATAGGCGTCCTCAACTCTGCTGGCGAGAAGATCGAGCTGCTCGTCAGAGAAGTCCTCACCTGCAAGAATAGTGAGGTTGTCGCCCTCTTCCTCCTCTTGCATCTTAGCGATAAGGTCAAGCGTGACCTTCATGACATCAGAACCGACAACATCAATGGAGCCGCCCTGAATACCCATAACATCGCCATCGTGGATAGGAGTGCCGTCAGCTGCGGAAGAATCGCGGACTGCGGTAGTTACCTCACCATAACGAACGCCAGAGATTGCGTCGGTCATCTCTTCTACAAGCTCTTCAAATGGAACGCCATCTGCAACAACAAACATTGCAGCAAATGCCTGAAGAACTGACTTAGTTGGAATAACAGCAACCTTAACATCCTCACATGCGCTTGCAGCAGCCTCTGCTGCCATACGAATGTTGGAGTTATTTGGCATAACAATAACCTGGTCTGCATTGGCCTCTTCAATTGCAGCAAGAATATCTGCGGTTGAAGGGTTCATGGTTTGGCCACCAGAAACAACAACGTCAACACCAAGAGACTTCAAGATTGATTCAGCGCCAGAACCAGCAGTTACGGCAACAAAGCCAAGCTCTTTTCTAGGTGCGGCTGCAGCCTTCTTATCTTCAGCGATCTTCTCGGTACGCTCCTTAGCCTCAAGGTCCATGTTGTGAATGAAGACCTCAAAGATCTGGCCGTACTGAAGCATGTACTCAAGAACCTTGTTAGGAGTATTTGAGTGAACGTGAATCTTGTAGTCTGGGTTTGCGCCAACAAGAAGCTCGCAATCACCCATAGTTGCCAGGAAGTTCAGAGCTGCTTCCTCGTCAAAGTCTGGACTATCTGCCTTGAAGAGGAACTCGTTGCAGTAACGGTACTCAGAACCCTCCCAGTCATCGTTGAGCTCAATCTCAACCTTTGCGCTGGTAGCAGCCTTAGCGTCAGAAACAGAAACGGTGGTCTGGAAGTCAGTTGTTTCAGTCTTGCCGGTAACAGCGTTTACAAAGCCCTCAAGGAAGGTTGCAAAACCAAATGCACCAGAGTCAACAACACCGTTCTCTTTGAGGACAGGAAGAAGCTCAGGAGTGCGGGCAACAGACTCATATGCCTCAACAACTAAAGCGTCCAAAACCTCAACTGGGGTGAGCTGAGACTTCTCAAGGGAGTCTGCCTTAGCAGAAACGTCCTTCAAAACGGTAAGAATAGTGCCCTCAACAGGCTTTCTAACAGCCTTAAAAGCAACTTCTTTACCACGACGGAAAGCGTGAGCAATATCCTTTGGAGTTACTGCCTCAGGGTTCTTAACGTCACAAAGACCCTCAGCAATACCGCGAAGAATCTGAGACGTAATAACACCAGAGTTACCACGAGCGCCCATCAGAGAACCGTGAGTAATTGCCTTTGCAATATCCTGCATGCTTGCATCTTGAGGAAGATCTTGAACCTCACGAACAACGGTGCCCAGGGTAAGAGACATGTTAGTGCCGGTGTCTCCATCTGGTACAGGAAAAACGTTGAGCTTGTTGATCTCTTCTGCTTTATCTGCAACAGCAAGGGCTGCTACAGGGAAGCATGTACGAATGACATTTGAAATCACGTTAGACCTCAGTTCCTACTCATTTGAAGCAAAAAGCTTAGCGAGAATTACGCATGGCCTCGATATGTACAGTTACATCAACACATGAAAGCTCTGCAATTTGCTTAAGCAAAAACTTTACTGAGCTCTCAAGATTGTCGACAACAGACGCCATGTTAACGCCCTGCTCAACAACAATGTGAAGGTCAACCTGAACTCCCTTAGGAGTTGGGGTCACATCAATACCCTTACGAAGTCGGTACGTTGGAAGAAGACGAGCAACACCTGCTGCCTCATCAATCTCTGCCATGCCAACAACGCCATAACATTCCATAGCTGCATAGCCCGCCAGGTCAGCAAGGCAATCATTAGAAACTCTTAGTGTTCCGGGAACAGCGGTAGTCATTACATAACTCCTCTCGCAAGAACCAGGGTTAGTCATTGTTATTTAGTATACCGCAGGACACATTTATTATTAAAGCGGCTTATATATACAAGTTGATAACCTTGCAATTGACAAATCTTTTTCTTGTTATTTAATCTTGGTGTAATAAATGAAAAACATTCAAAAGCTATCAAAAAGCTATCTAATTGTGAATGTTATATTCATGCTTTGACAACACAATATATTGTGCTATATTTATTCGGCTATTTGGAAATTTTAGGCGCAGAGGGCGCCTATCCTATGGAGGTCTTACTCATGTCGAAGGTCTGTGATTTCTGCGGTAAGCACGCCGTTGCCGGTCGCTCCATCTCCCACTCTCACCGTACTGTGGCCCGCACCTTTAAGCCAAACATCCAGCGTGTTACTGTCGTTGTCGATGGCCAGCGCAAGAAGATGAATGTTTGCTCCCGTTGCCTCAAGTCCGGCAAGATTGCCCGCAACTAAGCAACTCAGCTCGTCTTACCTCAAACTTAAAAAGGTCGCTTCGGCGACCTTTTTTCTTAGCTCGATTAACTGACAGCAATATCTAATACTGTCTGCTGGACTTACAGTCGCTCGTTGGGGCTTTGTTATGCAACCGTGACCCCAATGCAACCCGATGATCGTCTTAGTTCCAAAGCTGCACCAAAAGACAGCCCTTCTCGCACCTTACCCAAGCATTGTCGGCTTCAACGATATTTGAAATGCCATCGTCTCCAAGCAGTGTGAATTTCTCGTGATTAAGATTCCACCTCATGCCAGTCTCAGAAACCTCGCACTCCTCTGACAAAGCTACAAGAGAAATCTTTTTACCCGCATCAGTTGCGCTCAGCTGCCACGAATCAACCTGACCTGCAGCTAAAAAGCGTATCTCAAAGTCATTTTCAATAACTCGAACACTTGCCTTACCCGTCTTTGCCCATGTAGCGAGAAGACCAAGCACTACAAGCTGGTGATCAAGGTGTCCACCAGATGTGGAGACAACCGTGAGAGAGAGCTTGCTATCTCTACGAATAGCCTCGTACTCGGCGGACTTTAAAGCAAGAGCCAGGTCGGTATCGTACTTGTCCGCATTAAACTTCATGCAAGGTACCTGCTGCTCTTTGAGCCAAGACAGCGTTTTGGCAGAAGCTGAGTCAAAGTCTCCAAGCGCAAGCTGCGGAACCACGCCGGCGTCAAAACACGCATCGGCGCCGTGGTCAACTGCTATCAGGTAGTCTGCGCTCTGGACGCAGGTAGAGAGCGTCGTGTGCGAAACAGCCTCTGGGGATCCGCCCACAATAAGGACCTCAAGGGGTTTCTCGCCAGAAGGAACGGCGGCTAGAGGGCGCTCATAGTCACGAAGACGCAGAAGTGACATCTCGCCGTAGGTGTGGGCAAAGATGTTTGAGTGCTCGCGCATAAAGACGGGGTCTCGGCCGTCGTGGTCGTTGTAGAGCGCCACCACAGGAAAGCCTGCATTTTGAGCCGTCTGAGCGCCAAACGGAGCATCCTCGAAGACCCAGGTAGTTGCCTTATCGGTGCCAAGACGGCGAAGAGCCTCAAGGTAAACATCGGGCTCAACCTTGTCCACTCCCCCAACATCTTCTGTTGAGACCACTGTTTTGAAGAGGTGCTCAATACCTTGAGCTGCCAGAGCTGCACGAACTTCTCTCACGGGAGTTGACGAAGCAACGGCCAGAGGAATGCCTGCATCGTAGAGTTCCTGTAAGAACTCCTTTGCACCGGGAATGATTGAAACATGATGTTGGTACTGATCAGTTACGTACGCGCAGAACTCTTCATACAAAGCCTCCGCTGTAATAGGCAAATCCAGCTCATCAACGCAAATCTGACATCCACCAATGAGGGAAACAGCCTCTACGCGGTCAAAAATATCCGAATCAATAGTCTTGCCATATTTAGGAAGAACAGCGCCAAAAACGTTGTGCCAAACGCGCATTGAATCAACAAGGGTTCCATCGCAATCAAAAATTGCACCGGTTACCTGCATAATGCCTCCGTAAACAAACTTATTAGTTGCAATCGTGAAATATCTACTCTAAGTAGGGTAAAGTATCTCACGTTTATAAATTGTTTTCATGGAGGATGCATGGCACGTTATAGCTATCACTGCACACACTGCGACAATACCTTTGAGATTGAGCGCCCAATGAGCCTGAAGATTGAAGCTCCTCAGTGCCCAAAATGCGGACACGAGACTGAGCGCGTTTACAACACCTCAACCATTGTCTTTAAGGGCAGCGGCTTCTATAACACCGACAGCAAGGGAAAGTAATTCCGTGCTCTAAGCCTGAAAGTATTCTTTAAACATCACTTATGAGGCTCTTGTTGTACAACTCAGCAAGAGCTTTTTATTTGCGTTTGAGCACCGCCATAAAATGGGCATCGCAATCAGCGGACGCAAAAGCTGTCTGCAAATATCCCTCTGGTGTAATGCACGTATCGAGAAACTCTTGTGCCTCTGAGGTTAAGCATGCACGCGCAGGGCACTCAAAAAGACTTTGCACCTCAAAATGAGAGCCCTCTGAGCTTGCAAGAAAATCATCTACAACCTGCTGATTCTCTGAATTTGAGAGCGAACACGTTGCATAGACTAAATAACCACCAATCTCTACACGGCTGCTACAGCTTTGTAAAAGTTTGGTCTGTAAAGCAGTAAGCTCTCCCCCGTCATACAGGCTTTCTGATGACAGATTCCATGCAATCTCTG
Organism: uncultured Atopobium sp.; assembly: GCA_916720745.1. GTDB lineage: Bacteria > Actinomycetota > Coriobacteriia > Coriobacteriales > Atopobiaceae > Lancefieldella. The sequence goes on along the minus strand of CAKARX010000013.1, from coordinate 11,324 downwards.
GGTGACGACGAAGTGTGCCCAAACCAGAACAGGGAGCGTCAATAAACACCACGTCAAAGCTCTGATTAAGCTCCTCTGGAACCTCTGGTGACACAAACTGTGTAGCGTCAAACGTGAGTGATGTAACCTGATCTGAAAGGCCAGCAGTTTTCAATCTTCTTTTTGAAACGTGGGACTTTCCCTTTACAAGTTCAACAGCGGTTATGTGGGTATTCTCTTTATCAAGTACCTCAAAAGCATGAGAGAGCAACAAGGATTTGGTTCCTCTGCCCTGTCCAACCTCAAGCATATCTTGGTCTACATAAGATGCCGCGAGAAGTGCCACAAGCTGAGAAGCTAAATCTGCAGGAACAAGCTGAACTTTCTTTACATATGCGTCAACGTTAAGTTGAGCAGGATTATTTACCTCATACACATCTGGCAAAACTGTTTGCTGTAACTCTAAAGAGCTGCTCTGCAATTGTTGTTCTGATACGTTTCTTTGTAGAACATACACAGGAGCTGGGTTTTTAAGATTAAGAATGAGCTTTTGAGCAGCAGACTCTCCCAGCGACTCAATAATCTCCAAACAAATCCACTCAGGAATGCCTGACGCCCACGAAAGCTCTGAAGGTGTTTTTGGGTTCTTTGCACGCGTCAGCTGAGCTTCATCTTCAGAAATTTTTCTGAGCACCGCATTTGCAAGGCCAGAAGATCGCTTTGAGATAGACTTTACCAGCTCAACACCTTGGCTGATGGCGGCATCTCGTCTTGTCTCTAAATATAAAACCTCAAATACAGCTATACGAAGAGCGTCCTGTACCTTTGGTTCTAGGTGAATACCCGACTTAAGATGATTCTTTAGAGCCTCATCAAGCTTACCTTTGGTAAGCGTTGCTCCAAGTGCCAAACGAGTAGCAAAAGCTTTATCTTGAACGGAAAGCTCCGAGAAATCCTTTGACTCTCGTAGGTAATCGCGAATGCGTAAATTATTGCGTCTGCACTCAAAAAATGCCTGATAAGCCACTCTTCGAGCGGGAGTAAGCGTAGCCATTATTGCAGCTTCTGCCAGGTCATCTGAGACTTCTGAAGCCCTGCCGCAAATGATTTAGCATCCATAGAGCGCTTACCATCTGGGCGCACCTCAAGAAGCTCAAGGGCTCCTTCAGCACAGCCGAGGAACAACCTGTGATCTTGAACTGCAACCTGACCTTGAGCAACAGAAACTTCACTTGGTGCCAGTTGAGCGGACAAAGCACGAAGAGACCTGCCTCCAACAGAAACACGAGCTGGAGCGGTATCAGAAGAAGCCTGAACCCTCAGGGCGTTTACCTGGGCGGAATCTTCTGGAGCAAGCTTCATTTCTTGCTTGGTAACTTTAGGAGCAAACGTTACTTCTCGCTCATCTTGTACCTGCCACTCAAGAGAACCTTCCTTAAGCTCAAAAAGAGCCTCGGAGAGAGCATCAGCACCTAGCTGTGCTAGAGAGTCAGTGAGCTGCTCAGTATTTTTGGAGCCAACCTCACACGATGCTTGCTTGCACCAGTCTCCCGCATCAAGCTCGTGCGCAATCTTCATGATAGAAACGCCAGCAACCGTGTCACCCGCAAGGATGGCACGCTGTATTGGTGCAGCCCCTCGCCAGCGAGGCAGCAGCGATGCGTGAACGTTCAGAGCGCCATAAGGTGCAAGAGAGATAACTTCATCTGGCAAAATACAGCCAAAAGCAACCACACAGAGCGCTTCTGGTTGTACCTCTTGCATTGAAGAAATTACTTCTGGAGTCATGCGGTTTGCCTCAAGAACGGGCAATCCAAGCTCTTGTGCGCATTCTTTTACGGGAGACGGCTCAAGCGTTTTACCACGACCGCGAACAGCATCTGGCCTTGTAATGACCAGAGCAACCTGGTGGTCATGGGCAAGTTTTTTGAGCGATGGAACAGCAAAATCTGGAGTTCCCATAAAGACTACGCGCATGTCAACTCCTAATAGTCTGTTTGTCCAGGACGGGCACCAGAAGCCAACGCCTCTTTGTACTCCTGCAGCGTCTCCATGCGAGCACCTGGTCCCAGGTGATCTGGCATGGTTACGCCGTTAATGTGGTCAATCTCATGCTGCAAACATACGGCGAGAAGGTCTCCTTCTGCCTCATAGCGCATCAGATCGCCCTCGAGGTTATATGCGTGAACGACAACGTGGCTTGGACGTGTAACAGGAACGGTAATGCCTGGGAACGAAAGGCAACCCTCTTCATATACACGAGGCTCACCATCTGCAACTTTAATCTCTGGATTAATGAGCACAAAAGGGTTCTCTTGACCGTTTGGGTAATCAACATCGATGACTACCATGCGCTTCATATAGCCAACCTGAGGTCCTGCAAGACCAACGCCGTCGGTGGCATACATAACCTTGAGCATATGCTCGGCCATCTTGCGGACGTCGTCGTTAATATCGTCAATCTCTTCACACTTTTGGCTCAGACGAGGGTCTGGCCAAAGCACCATATCATCAACTTCAGAGCTCATAACTTTCCTTACATCATATCGTAAGCATCAACATCTAATGTCATGTTGATACCCACTCTTTTATCAAGTGAAGCAGCACACTCAGAAAGAATTTCTCCTACCTGAGCATCTACGGGAGATTTTACTAAAATGTGTCTGCGATACTTATCTTTTACCTTAGCTTTTACACAATCAACAGGACCCAAAATCTCCCATCCTGTTTGCGCGTCTAACTTTGTATGCAGCGCCTCTGCCATCTGGTCCGCTACGCGACGAACTTCTTTTTCTGAAGCTCCCCAGAAAAGCACATTAGACAAGCGCGAGAAGGGCGGGTAAGCTCCTTCCCTTCTTTCTTTAAGCTCAGCGTCAAGAAACGGACATCTGTCATGTGTAATTACAGAAGCAATAGCAGGATGTGTTGACCAGTACGACTGAATGATTACCTTACCTGGTTTTTCTCCCCTGCCTGCACGACCAGCAACCTGCTCCAGCAAGTCAAATGTTCTCTCAGCTGCTCTAAAATCTGGCAGCTTAAGCATAGTATCGGCGTTGATAACACCAACCAAGGTGACATCAGGAAAATCCAGGCCCTTTGCAATCATCTGCGTACCAATGAGCACTGCTCCTGGAGTTGCGTCAAAGAGCTCAAGGAGTCGCTGGTGTTCGCCCTTTTTAGCCGTGGTATCGGCGTCCATACGAATAATTGGCGCATCGCTGCCAAGCAGAAGCTTAAGCTCATCTTCTACACGCTGTGTTCCCACACCATATGCACCCATATATCGACTGCCGCAATTTGGACATTTGCTGGAAGGGTTAGGATACGCATGCTGAGACCACTGCCTGCCGCAACTGTGACAAACCAGAGAATGCGTGCGTTCATGGTACGTAAGAGACGTCGAGCAATGCGGACACTCGGGCACACAACCACACTCACGACACATCAAAAAGTTTGCAAATCCACGCCGATTAAGGAGTAGAACGCTTTTCTCGCCACGCTCTGTTGTTTCTTGCAGCGCAAGAGCAAGGGCTGCCGAGAAGACCGATCTGCCCCCGTTTTTGAACTGGGAAGCCATATCAACTACCTGGACCTGCGGGAGCACCGCCACGCCAGGCCGCTCGGTCATGGCAACGCGCGTCCAGTTAGTACCACGCCAGCTTCCTTGAGCTGTTCGGTATAAGCTCTCAAGCGAAGGTGTTGCAGAACCAAGCACCAGCGCGGCTCCGCGCAGACGAGCCATCTGAGCAGCAACTTCTCTTGCGTGATAGCGCGGGAGCGAATCTTGCTTGTATGAAGCCTCGTGTTCCTCGTCAATGATGTAAAGTCCTGGGTTTTGGATGGGCGCAAACAGAGCAGATCGAGCACCTACTACCACGCGAGCTCTACTCTGCCTGATTAAATCCCACTGGTCAAAGCGCTCGCCAAGCGAAAGCTTTGAGTGAAGAACGGCTACCTGCTCGCCAAAACGCGAACGGAATCGGCCAACTGTTTGCGCGGTAAGAGAAATCTCTGGGACAAGCACCACAGCACCCTTGCCAGCCACTAAGGTCTTCTCAATAGCAGAGAGGTACACCTCTGTTTTACCTGAGCCCGTTACACCATCAATGAGCACAACATCGCCCTGAGCAGCAGTTTGTGCAGTCTTAATTGCTGCAAGAGCAGACTCTTGGCCTTCAGTAAGTTGCTGTGGACGAGGTGCTACACCGCTTGAAAGCGTGGTTCCCAAACCCTCCTGGCTTCCACGAATTTGCCGCTGTGTGCGCACCTCAACGATGTCTTTTTTCTGCAGTGCAGTTACTGAGCTGCGAGCTCCTGGAATGGTAGCCGAGAGTTCGGATAACCTCATGGCGCCTTGCGCCAGAGCCTCAAGCACCGATCGCTGCTTGCTTGCATTTGCTGCAGGCGTAAAATCTGCCGCCTTTTCTGTCAGCTCAACCCAGCGCTCATCAACAGGACCGGACTTCTCGCAAACAAGCTGCCAGGGAGAATCCGCGTCTTTTCTGGTGACTTTAACCTTTTGACCAGGCGCTAAGAACGGATGTAAGGCGTCTGCATAACTGCAGGCATACTCTTTGCTCATCCATTCTGCTACCTGAGCAGATTGCTCATCAAAGGCTGAATCTGCTAGGACTTGTGTTATTGGGAGGACGCGTGAAACATCCAAACCTGAAGACACATGGTCTGAGACACCCACAACGTAGCCAACAACCTGCCTGTGAGAAAACGGCACTAAAACCGTTGTTCCCACAACCGCAGTCTCTTCCAAAGAACTTGGAATGGCGTAGTCAAACGTGCCAGAAAGAGCACGAGTTGGTATGTCTAAAACAACATGTGCAAAAGGCACGTTCTTGCCTCCTTAAAGCCGTGGTTGATGGTTTACATCAAACGTGTAACGAGCAACGTGTGGCTGACCAGCTTCTTCAACCTCAACACAAACAAATGCGCACTCAACCTTGGTAAATCCACGTTGCATCAAAACGTAGGCGTAGAAATTTGCCTGCATCTGATGATGCGCGTAAATCTGAGCGACACTAAGGCCCTTAGCGCCTGTTTTATAGTCAACTACCAGCGCATCTTTACTTCCCTTATTATAGGCGAGAAGATCGATGGCTCCTTCTACATAGTTCCCATATTCAGAATCAACCTGCAGCGTAAAAGGAGACTCCGCAATAACCACATCATGAGCAAGAGCTTCCTGTCTTATCTTAGAGTTGCCCCACAGCTCAAGTGCTTGTTTAACTCGAGATACAACGCGCTGAGGAACACTATTCTTCAAGCACAATCTATCAATAGTTTGTTCATCAACCTTAGCCTGAGTCTCAACCATAATCTGAGCCAGCTCATGGAAGGCTGAACCAAGGCTGGTTGGATCTACTCCATCATCAGCTAATGAACCAGCCAAAATCACAGAAGTCTCAGTTACTGGTTGAGGGTTATTTGCATCATATTCCAGGCTTTGTGCCTGGCGCTCTTCCTCAAGCGCCTTGTTATTCTCGCCCTTAAAGTTCTCTGCCATTTGTTGGTGAGCAGAAGAATAACTAAAGAAGCCTTCTCGCTGGTCATACGTAGCTTCTGGCGTAATGCTCAGCTCAACCTTCTCATAGAGGTCAAACGTTTCTTCAGCTTGAGGGTTTTTCTCTTCACTTGGCTTGCGATCAAAAGGTTCAACCAACTCTAAACCTTCAACCTGAATTGGCTCATCCTTCTTGCCGGAACCCTGAACAACACGCATACAACCAGCAAGATCTCCACCATATTCAAACTGATGCTCACCAGCAGAAAGTGGCGGCTCTTTAAACAAGGCGTTTGTAATCTTGCGTGTATAACGAGGACTAATTCCCTCTTTAGTAAGGTCGATAGTTGAAGTCAGAATGACTGCTTCGCGAGCGCGTGTGAGAGCAACATACAGACGGCGGTTCTGCTCCTGCTCGTCAAACTCATTCTCTTGTGTTTCTAGGAACATTCTCCACTCAAGAAGGTTCTTACACTCACCAAGACTTGTAGGAACATCGTGACAGCCGTCATACAATTCTTTAAGTTGTTTAGAACTGCTTGAGAATGCAATCTGATATGAATCGTCTTTTCTAACATGCAGAAATGGTTTACTGCCAGCGCCTGCCTTAGAGTCAGATACAGCTCCTACAACAGCAACAACAGGAAATTCCAATCCCTTAGAAGCATGAATGGTCATAAAGGTAACTGCATTTTGAGTGCTGCAATGAAGCACTTTTGGAGATTCCTTGGCAGTGCTACACCACTGACTAAATGTTCTTGCAACAGAAGCAACGCCAACGCTTAGGTCTGTTTGCAAACTATCAATCTGCTCGAGAGCCGCAAAGATATTTGCAATCTTTGACTGTCCCTCATTTCCCATCTTTTGAAGGCGAGAAATCCATCCGGCATCAAGAACTACCTTTTTAATTACGTCTGAAACTCTCTTGTTTGAAAGTGAGCTACGAGCATTACCCAACACCTCTAAAGCATTTTTAAGCTTTGGACTTATCTCAAAAGGTGGATTAAATGCGTCATTTACCACTGACTCTGCAATGTCTCTGTTGGCAATCTTCTGGCCATTTTCACCAAAATTAGTACCCAGGAGAAGCAAATCAGATGCATCAAGACTAAATATCTCGCTCGAAAGTACAGGAAACAGTCCCTCGTACGAGTCATACATATTTGCGAGTGTTTGTAAAAGGCTGCCAATCAGTTCAACCTCGGGCTGCTCGCCAAACGTTGAAGCTCCAGAAACCACACTTTCAATTCCAAAAGTACGAAGTGCTTCAATATAAGGCTGTGCATCTTTAACTGATTTCATCAAAATTGCAATATCTTTTGCTTGGATGTTCTCATTCTGCATAAGCGTGTTGATTCTGTCTGCAAGCTGGTACGCAACAAGCTGGTTTCTTGTGACGTCATCGCCTGGCATAGATCTTCCTGACCTCACAAAATTTGTGACTTCAAAATATACGCGTGGCGAATGAGCAATAAACGGAGTTTTAGGCTCTTCTCGCCCGGCGGACAGATCCATAAAGTTAGCAATCATGCCCTCAGCGCTACAAACCTTTGCAACAAATCGCAAAATTTCATTGTGGCTGCGGAAATTATCTACAAGACGGGGTTGCAAATCTTCTGGAACCTCTGCTTGACGTCTGAAGAACACGTCAACATCAGCGCCGCGGAAACGATAAATTGACTGCTGCGCGTCACCAACTGTTGTGAGATATTGAGCATCTTTACCAGAAAGACTCTTAATCATCTGCACTTGCTGCTGATCCGTATCTTGGAACTCATCAACCATTACAAGCTTGAATTTATCTGTGTAAACAGCCGCAATCTCCGGATGCTCTTCAAACACTTTGGCTGTTAGATGTAAAAGGTCATCGTTATCAAGACCGCCAATAGCAAGTTTCTTCTGTTTAAAGAGCTTGTAGACCTGCTCTGTAACATCTTTCAGACACTGGCCCTCAGACATGTCCCAAATAAGTCCAAATAAAGAGCTACAAACTTTAAGCTGATACGCAGCTTCATCTTTTACAATTTTTATTTCTTTTGAGGAACGAACGGCCTTGACAGCTTTTCCCAAAGTCTCCCAAAACGCCTGGTCAAAATCAGTGAGCGAGAGGACCAAGTGTTGCTGCAATTTGTTAGAGAGCTCAGATTGAACACTCTGTAGCTGCTCTGCTTCATCTGGTTTCTTTTCAGCAATTGCGGCCTTTAGTGCTTCAAGTGCGCCGCATAGACTCTCAAGCTCTGCTTTCAGAACTTCCAGGTCAGAGCTGTCCCCTGCAAACGAAATAGCATCCATTCCTAGAGGAGATGACTGAGCATACGAGATCAGTGTTTCAATACGGGACTTCAGCGCATCTCTATTCCCTGCGTAAGTAGAGAGGAATTCAGCATAGCTTTCATCTTGAGAAAGCTCCCTAAGTACTTCTTCAATAGATATGTTGACCAGCTGATTTCTGGTCATGTCGTCAATGATTTCAAACTCAGGATCAAGATTCAAATCAAGTGCATGAATCTTTAAGATTCTGCTGCACATACCGTGGATGGTACTAATCCATGCATCATCGACCTGCAACGCAGCGCTATGAAGGCCTTCTTTTTCTAAAGCTTCCCTAACGCGTTCCTTAATTTCTGTAGCCGCGGCATTGGTAAACGTAATAATCAATGCCTGGTCAAGACTACTCAGGTACGGCTTTCCGTCAGCTCCCGAACCTTCTTTTAAAGCCCACACAATTCTCTGTGTAAGCGTAAATGTTTTTCCTGAACCAGCACCTGCTGCAACAAAAAGAGGCTTATCAAGCGTCTTGATGGTCTTCTCTTGACCGGGCGTATAACGTGTATCAGCCATAGTAGCTTACCTCCTCTTGTCACACAGTTTTACTGGGCAATACTTACATGCATCCTTATCGCAAGGATTAGCTCGGACATCTCCAGAAAGCATAGCTTGAACCTTCTGAGCAATTAAATTCTCCCAAGCGTCCAAGTAGTCTGCAAACTCTGCAGAATTTTGAGACACAACCATAACTGCCTGGTCTCTGAGCTTTTTATCTTCTGGATGTATATTCCAGATATGTTCTGTTGCCGCTTCTGTTGCCATGCCTGCAAGAGCAAATGAAGGCTTATCTTTTTGCTCTTTGGTGCCCAAATAAATTGCAGCAACTGGCTCAAGCTCATACTTGGTGAGCTGCTTTCTCATAATCTGAGCATATATTGCAGACTGTACATGCCTTGGCAGAATCTCTTTTGAGAGTTCACTGTCCAGACTTAACTTTGCAGAATAAGCCTTTAAGTCATTTGTGCCCTTGTGCTTATAGTCAATAATAAGTGCCTGGCCATGAGCATTTACATCTACACGGTCAATCGAACCAGTGAACTGAGCTCCTGCATACTCAACAACATTTTCTTCTCTACCAAAACGAAGCTCAAAGAATCTAGGCTGATAGCCAACAAAGTGCGAAGCTTCAAACTCAAGAAGATTCTTAAGATTTTCTCGAATATTCTCAACCTGTTTTCTTTCTTGAATGCTATGCGGAATCAGCTCATTTGAAGATGCCCGGTTGATATTGTTGAACTGTTCATCCCACACCTGGGCAAAACAGGTATCTAGCACCTGCTTTGCGTGGTCTAAGTTGTCAGATGTAATCCTAGAGCCAGCAACGTCTTGTAGAAGCACAGGTTCAACTGCTAAATCAACCTCGGCAACATCACAACCAAGTGCTTCAGCTAAAAGTGATGCGTGTGTTAGCTCTAGCACACGATGGATAAAGGTACCCATCTGCATTGGAGCAAACTCAGTGTCTACCTGGGAAATCTTGATACGACGTTGCGTGAACCATTTGTAGGGACATTCAAGATACGTTTCAATCTGAGAAGCGGAAAGAAACGGCAGTCCTTCTCGCGAGACCTCTATAAGACCCTGTAATTCCTGCTCAAGGGTCTCCCTAGTCAAATGACGTGGGAGTACCACGATATTTTTGAGTTTAGGGTCAATTTCACCAGACTCAATTGTTGGGAGTTCTGCAACACGTTCTGGGTCAGTAGCTTGAGGCAACAGGTTTACCAGCACCTCTTCTTCTCCGCGTGCAACCCCTGTCTTCTTTGCATAGTCTTTGGGATAGCATGCTTTAACCTCACTGAGAGCTACTGCGTTAAAGACATCTTTTTGTTCAACCTTCTCAAATGCAACGCTGGTAGAAGCGGTTATAAGTGCCGCATAGAAATCTCTTTGATACCGTGCAAACTCTGACACTTTAGGCGTTTTACTCGCATGGCGAATAAACTCCTGCAGTGCACCGTCGGATGCTTTAACACCAAAATTCAGCGTATCCATACCCTGGAAAATGACGGTATCAAACATATGTGGCTCAAAAGAATGAGCTTGGATTACAGGAGCAATCAACACCTGAATATCAGACTCAATACCATTAGAAACAGGCATCATGACCGCCTGATCTTTGCAGAGGTCAATAAATGATTTGAGTGTCTGAGGAGTGAGCTTTAATCCTGCCTCATGAAGCTCCTGTGCAGAAGAAACAATCTTGCTCATTACCTTAAGCGACTCTTGGTTTTGAAGAGACTGAAGCGTCAACTCTTTAGATTGAACAACCTCTACCTGCTTATCAGATGTTTCTGTAGCTAGGTATTCAATAATACGCTGAGCAGCAGAGCCAATTCTGCCAAGTTCAAGGCTCTTGATGGTCTCTGCGCACAAACGCGAGCTCATAGCCGCCTTAGAAAGCGTCTCAAGCACTCTAGTGGCATACAGCGTTCTATTACCGCGCCAACTCTTATCCAGCATCCACGCGCGCTCAACACTTATACCTGAAATAGGAGAAATCAAATAGTCCGTGAGCGAGCGTGGAGGCCACCACGACATATCACCCATCTGGTGCTCAGAGGCTTGATAGTCAATGTTTTTCTCGAGCTCTGCACGTTCACTGAGCGTGGCGTACGCATCGATCAAACTAGCAAATGCACTACCTGCAAGCGAGTCCTGAATGCGCACCGAACGCTTATAGTGAGCAGCAATTCCCTTAGCCGCAAGCTTCTGCGAGAGTGCATCCCAAACCTTTTGCGGATTTGAGGTGTATACCACAAAGCTCTTGCTGCCAGACTCAGCACACTGAGAGATATACCTGCTAATAGACTCAGCCTCGGCAAGCTGGCCCAGCGGCGACAAAAACGTTACTGCACCGCTTGGCGTAACCTCATTGCCCTCCGTAGCCCTAAACACCATGGCGAGAAGATCATTGAGCTCCTGACTTTTTGCGGCTGGCGCAAGCTCCGCATCCACACGACAATCGCATCCCAGGCCGCTGACCAACTCCAGCTGCTGCTCTGCCGCATAACCTGCAGGTCCTTCAGGCACGTAAAGAGAAAACGCCACCTCACGCTTTTGCGACAGCTTACGCACAAACTTAAGGCGCGCCTCCGAAAGATCTTCGACTCGCGAGAAAACCAGTGCAGCTCCTTGCTCTGGAATAGACTGCAGTAGATAATCCAGGCACTGGCACACCTCAACGTACGACTTTTCTTCAAGCAGCACCTTGTAGCGCTCTAGCACCTTACAAGCACTCATTTGACCAGCAGAAAGTTGACCAGAGGTCATAATCTGATCAAGCTCTGTAAGATACTCTGGAGCAAGCTTAGACAGAAGCTCCACCGTACCCTTGCCAGCATTCAACGAACCCAGTTCATCAGCAGACATTCCATCTAAAACCTGCTGGAAAAATACCTTGCGAAGCGTAGTTGAAAGCAGACGATCAGAGTTTCCGTACAACTTCCATTGATCGCGCATCCACTCATCAAAAGTTGAAACATTCACACCAACAGAG
>CAKARX010000012.1:0-22268 GCA_916720745.1 uncultured Atopobium sp. | reverse complement strand
TTGATTCGCTCATTATGGCTGGTCCTGCAGGTATTCTGCTTGGCGTTATCTGCTCCGTTTGCGGTGGCTTTATCAACTACTTTGTTGATCGCGCAACTGGCGGAACTGGTATTGCTGGTGTTGCTATTTCTTCCTGCGCAGGTGCAAATGCACTTACACCTGCTGCTATGGCAGAGGCTAACCCAGCTCTGTATGGCGGAGCTGCTCTTGCAACAGCAAACGCACAGGTAGCAGCTGCAGTTATCGTTACTGCAATCCTGACTCCTTTGATCACTGGTTACGTTGCTGAGCACTTTGCTAAGAAAGACAACGCTTCCGAGGAAGTTGTTGAGGCTGCTTAATCGCTCTTAAAGTTTCAAGTTCAAAATCCCAGCACCTTCGGGTGCTGGGATTTTTTGTGCCTTGCGTGCCGTTGGTTTCTTGTAGAGACGCTCAAAGAAGGTTGATAAACGACTGATAAGTAGGCAGCGGATGCCTCAGATTCTTCGGAAAACGCTCGAATAAGTCTCCAAGTGGTAAAAAATGCGTTTAGTTGGGGTTTTCATTTTTCTGCATACAACGTTTGCCCAGATAAAAGTTTTTAGTGCGGTAAAAAATCGTTTTAGTTGGGGATAAATCGGCTAATTTTCAGTTTTCATCCCCAACTAAACGCGTTTTTTACCTTTTTCGGCACATAATTTTGAGCTCAAAAATTACGTATTCACAGGAATGCATTTTATGACTTGATTATGCAAAAAGGGTCAGAACGAAACGTTCTGACCCTTAACTTTGTTACTAAAAAGATTGAAGTTCGCTATTTTGTAAACGACACCTACTTAATCAGGACATTTCCCTCATAGCTGTCATGAACGTCCTGAGGTGTTACGCCCATGTGCTTCTTATAAAGCCTGCTGAAGTAGAACGGATCATTGTAACCAACCGCCTCGGAGGTCTCGCGCACAGAAAGACCAGATTGAAGCAGCTGCTGAGCATGGTCAAGACGCTTTGCAATGATGAACGTCATTGGGCGAACGCCAAATGTTTGGACAAAATTGTTGGAGAATCGCTGAGTGCTCATTCCACAGCGTTTAGCTAGACCGGGAATGGTAATTGGATCTGCAAAGTGGAGCTCAATGTACGTGCGAGCCTCGGCCATGCTCTCCTGGACTTTTTGGCTGTTGGTGAGCAGGAACATTGATTTGATGAGCTCGGTACCGTTGACAATTTGTGCGACACGGTTGTCCAGCGATGGGGTAGTGTTAAGTTTTTCCAGGTCAAGTGTCTTATCAAGAATACGATCGAATCCCTGAGGATCAAATGCGTATGCATTGAAGATTGGGCTGCTGGTATCTCCTTGAACGCCATCATAGTAGATATTTACATGGTCAAACGAGCGTCCGTAGAGCGTGCGATACGTTACGGTCTGACCTGCAGGAGCGTGGACAACTGTGGTTCCTTCACAGATAAATTCTTTTCCGCCAATAGTAATCTCAGCTGATCCAAATACAGGAATAATGAAAACAGAATGAGCAAGCGAAAAAGTAACTTGGGAGTCAGCAATCTTCTGCTGACGGTTGATCGAAAACACACTATACGTCTGCCGCGAATAGGTCTCTTTTAGCTCCTGCAGATTTGCCTGCATAGAATCTCCTCATTTCAAAAGCGCTCTAATGCGCCGAATATTAAAAATAACATGGAGAGTATTTTAGCCAGCAGAACTGCGATTGCAACCCCAAAATAAAATAAAATGCCATTTCAGGGGTTAAATTTTGATTAACGAGAAAGACAATTGCCTACGTAACTTTTAAAGAATGATTTTAAAAAGAACAATTTATGTATAAATTTTGTCCATGTAAATTAAAGATATTCCATTTTGTTTATTCGCTTTAAACTGCCGATAAATAGCGTTTTTTGATACCATAAATTAGTTATGCACAAATGGTTTCTTCAGGTTAACTTTAGATACTGCAAGCTTCGTTTTGACGCTGAAAGTTTTATTGAGTTTGCCATGGATTCCATTGGTTTTCAGGTCTTAGGTTTTATTGGCTTCTGTAGAGTTTTCTCGTAGAAGGTTTGTATATGGAGCAGCTTGCACACGTTTTTTCACTTATCGTTCAGCCCGCATACGATTTGACCGGCAGTTGGTGGGCGGCAATCTTCCTTTTCACCCTTGCAACTAAAATCATCCTGATGCCTCTGGCGCTCTGGACGCAGCAAAATTCCATTGTTATGGTGCGTCTTATGCCCGAGACTTTCCGCTTGAAGACACGCTACTTCGGCGACAGAGAGACTATCGAGGAGCGCTCCAACGAGCTCAACAAAAAGGCAGGTTACCACCCGCTGCTGAGCCTTATCCCTCTGGCCATCCAGGTAGTCATCCTGTTTGGCCTGGTAGACGTCATCCATGGCATCACTGATTCCGGCGCTCCTGGCACAGAGTTTTTGGGCATGACTCCAATCATTGACGGCGGCATCACCTGGATTATGCCTCTCGCGGCAGCCTTGTCCTCGGTTGCTCTTGGCCTTGCATCCAACAAGCTGAATCCACTCCAGCGCGAGCAGTCTCGTGCCGAGAAGAACACCACAAACGGCCTCTCCATTGCAATGTCGCTTGTACTTGCGGTTTACGTTGTTTGTGGCATGGCATTCTACTGGGTTTGCTCAAACCTTCTCTCAATTCTGGTCCAGATTGTCTGCAATATTATCATTGACCCTCGTAAACAGGTTGACTATGACGATCTCAACGCTGCTCGCGACGAGTTTGAGGCAATGGACGCAGCAACCAAGTCCACTCACAAGTGGTTCCAGCGCGATCCTCATGCTGCCCGCGAAAAAGAGGACTACAAGCGCTTCTTTGACACCATCGGCAAGCACTTGGTTTTCTATTCTGAGTCAAGCGGCTTTTACAAATACTTCCAGGGCGCTATTGAGTGGCTGCTGGCAAACTCGGACATCCGCATCCACTACGTTACCTCTGACCCTAACGACCAGGTCTTTGAGCTGGCAAAACAGCAGCCTCGCCTAATTCCTTATTACTTGGGCCAGCGTCGCCTCATCACGCTCTTCATGAAGCTCGACGCCGACGTTGTGGTTACCTCCCTCGGTGACCTGGAGAGCTCTTACATGAAGCGCTCCTACGTGCGCAAAGACGCTGAGTACATGTATATGTGCCACCACATGACCTCTATGACAGTCACCTCGACGCGCAATGAGTACACCTACTACGACGACGTCCTCTGCGTTGGCCCTCATCAGCAGCACGATCTTGAGCTGGTCGAGAAGTACTACGGCACGCCATCCAAGAGAAAGCCTGCTATTGGCTACGATCTTCTCGACAGGTCAATCCAGAACTACCAGAAGCAGAATCTGGGCCAGCGTAAACCTGGCGAGAAACCCCTGTTACTGATTGGTCCTTCGTGGCAGTACGACAACTTGATGGATAGCTGCCTTGACGGCCTGCTTGAGCAGCTCATGGGCCGCGGCTGGCGTATTGTGGTTCGCCCACACCCAGAGTATTTGAAGCGTTATCCTGCCCGTATGGAGGAGATTCTTGCTCGCTATGCTGACGCGGATCCAGAGGAACTCTCCTTTGAGACTGACTTCAGCTCTAACACTTCGGTTCTCTCGGCTGACCTGCTGTTTACTGACTGGTCGAGTGTTGCCGAGGAGTTCTCGTTTACCACGCTCAAGCCGTCGGTCTTCATTGATACCGCAATGAAGGAGAATAACCCTGACTGGAGCAAGATTCATTCTGATCCATGCGACATTACGCTGAGAAATGAGATTGGCCGCAGTTTTGATCCTAAGGACCTCTCGGGCTTGGGTGATGCGGTTGCGCAGATGCTTGAAGAGACCGACAGCTGGTCGCACAAGATTGAAGAGATTCGCAACAACATGATCTTCAACCTGGGTCACGGCGGAGAAGCCGCAGGTAAGTTCATCCTCGAGCGCGTTTTGGCTCACCAGGAGGGAACTGCGGACGCTGACCTCGAGAAGAGCGATGCTGACGAGAAGAGCGACGCTGCAGCCACCGCGGACGACGCCGCCGAGAAGAGCGACACTGCAGCCACCGCGGACGACGCCGCCGAGAAGGACAGTGATTTCCGTGCGTAAAACGCTTGCTTCATCTGCGAAAACCCCAGCAATCTCTGCCACTCACAAGACGCGCGCACTCTTTGTGCATGCAGCACTGTATGTTGCAGCTTTGACGTTTGTCTGGTGGGCGCTCCTGCCAGCAATGGCTCAGGCCTATGTTGACCCATCAGTTATGACCTACACCATCCAAGCGCTGGCAGCGGTTGTAGTAGCACTCTCTGCTGTGCTTGGCGTTGCGTTTAGACGCTCTCGTAAGGTGCTCTTCCGTCTGCTTAAGATTGATGAGAACGCAAACAAGATCGTTGAAGGCAAAGTACATAAGGTGGACGCAAAGGGTGCAGAAGCTGCAAATACTCAGATGAAAGAAATCCTTGCAGCAGAAGCTATCCGTCTCAAGGAGCAAAAAGAAGGCACCCTCAAACCTAAAGGTCGCATTGGTGTTGCATTTCTTGTTTCCTTCTTTACTGTCTTTACCATCTTGGTCGTAGCTCCACTTGAGCTGGTTGCCAGTAGTGCGCGAGACCTTTCTTTCAACCTCAACGATGTTGCTGGTCCCGTTATTATTGCGGGTCTTGTCATCACGCTCATTCTTACCGTGATTCTCTCGCTGCTGCGTAAGCGCGTGTTTAACGTTGCAGTTGCGCTCGTAGGCGCCATTGGCGTGGCGTCGTACGTTCAGGCAGTGTTCTTGAACGGTGGTATGCCACTTGCGGATGGACATGAGGTCATTTGGTCCAACTTTACCAGTCAGATGATTGTCTCTGGCCTCATCTGGTTGGCAATTATTGCAGCAGCAGTGATCTTCTCGCTCCTTAAAGCAAGACAGCTTAGAACAGGTCTTCTGGTAACCGCAACGGCTCTTATTATTGTCCAGGCAGTGGGCGTTACAAGTCTGTGGGGTCCTTCAATTGCGGCGTCGATTGATGCCCATCCCGAGCACCAGCAGGTTATCGCAACGCGCGAGGGCCTCTACAGCGTTTCCTCCAAGAAGAACGTCGTGGTGTTTGTCCTTGATACTACCGATACTGCCTTTGTTCAGAGACTCTACGATGAACGTCCAGAGACATTTTCCGGTTTAACAGGATTTACGTGGTATAGAAACTCTGTTGGTTCTATGATTCCTACTCGATATGGTGTGCCATCGCTGCTTTTTGGAACACGTCCTCAGCCTGGCGAGAATTTCAACGATTTTGTTTATAACTGGGCACAGAGTGATCAGTATCTCAGGGATATCCAGAATGCTGGATTTGAGGCTGGTCTGTACACCGACCAGCTCAATTACAACCGTTATAGAGGAACAGCTCAGAAATATTCCGTTAACTACCATCCACCTGTTGGTAGGGGACTTGATAATCAGCTGGATGTTTTTGGTGCACTGCGCATTCTCTATAAGACGGCATTCTGTAGGGACATGCCTTGGGTATTTAAGCCTCGATTCTGGTATTACACCGAGGATCTTAATATGCGCATGCGCAAGTCAGTCAACATGGACGAAGTTGACCTTTCTTCGCAGCCATACACCGAGGATGACCTCAAGTATTACCAGGAGCTTCAACACTACGGACTCTCGATTGACAATACTGGTCAGAACGGTTCATTCCGATTCATTCATCTGTTTGGATCGCATCCACCTTACACGCTTGATCGCAACGTTGAGCGCACTGAAGATCCAAGCAAGCAAAACGTTGACGAGCAAACCATCGCGGCTTACAGAATTGTTGAAGCCTACATTGCTGAGCTTAAGCGTCTTGGTGTGTATGAAAACACGTCTTTCATCATTACCGCAGATCATGGTGACTGGTACTTGACGGGCAGCGATATTCAGACACCTTCTGCTCCAGTCATTATGTATAAACCAGCTGGTCAAACCGCTGAAGAGGCGGCTCAGCCTATGCAGATTTCTGACGCGCCTGTCTGGCACTACGACATTTTGGCGCAGACGCTGAAGGACATGGGCGTTGACCAGCAGACGCTTTCTAACTACACCACGCCGCTTGATGAGGTCCACGAGGGAGACGTTCGTCCTCGTTACTACATCGAGACCATTTCAAATGGCAAGCGAGACATCTTTGTCAGGGAGTTTGTCATTAATGGCAATGCTAATGACATGAAAGACTGGAGTCTTACGGGCAACGAATGGCCTGTTGAACCATGGCACGACTAAGCTAGGTGCCTGGCAACAGCTCGCTGGCGAGAAACCCGGTGCACTTGGCGAGAAACCCGGTGTACCTGCCGTCGAGAAATCCAACTACAAGAAAAGCCGCGTCCACACGACGCGACTTTTTTGGTGACCAGTTATGTGAGCTGTTTCGCGAAGGAAGCTTGTCCGTGAGCTGAGGTTATTCTGGCATAATCCATGCAGGTAGACCATCAGAGAAGATACGTGCGAGTGGGTATGCCTCTTCAATAGTCAGTGTTGTAATAACGTGATAAGGGCCTTCTGCGGACGTATCAAATACGAGCGCAAGGGGTTTCTCGCCATCAGAGGTGGGAAGTGTAAGGTAGATGCAGTGCTTGGATGGATTGTAGAGCTCAACGGCCATGCGCCATCCGCGCTTTGCAGCTCGCAAGGCGTTTTGCACCAGAGGCGAGTCGTCATCAAATCCGCACTCGGGATCAAAGAGCAGAGGCGCGGCACCTGGAACGGGAAGCGAGAAGTCAGCGTCAGTGTGCATGAGCTGCTGCTCGTTCTTTCTGTAGACGTACGCTGCGGAAAGGCAAGCTTGCGCTGCCTGCAACGAGGGCGCGTCGCTCAGATAGGTGGTGCTAAGCGCATTCCAATCGGAGACAGGAGCCTCGTTCATGACCACGTCAACAGGGTTTATGGGCAGCTGCTTTTCTGCGGCGGGCAGTTTCTCCCATGAAGCGATACCAGACTTAGGCAGACCGCGAAGCACGTCAACTGCCTGATCCTGCAGCTCACTTGCAGAAACGCTAAGCTCCAAGAGCGTCCAAGGACGCAGAGCTCCGCGTTTTGACTTGCGGATAGTAGCGGTAATTACCTCGTCTGTCTGCGGTTTCTTGTAACGCGTGTTAAACGTAAACGTGCCGCCCTTGGAAATGAGCGCGCGAGAAGACACTGCAAGTTTGAAGTCTTCCTCCAGCTGCTTGAGGACGTTGGCGTCAACGGGAGCCATCTGATACAAAATGCCGAGAAGCTCGTTGTTGACGTGGACATCTTCCTCAAAATTGGCAGGGTATGTTGGGACAGGAGCAGGAGTCTCATGCTGATTGATTGCCTGCGTAGAAGCCTGGGATTCAGAAACTGTAGTGCTAGAGACAGAACTTGTTGCATTCAGTGCCTGTTGCAACACTGAAGGAGCGGCCTCAAGCGTCTTCTCTTCATCGGAGCCGTCGTAGGGATTGTAGGTAACGGTAAGCGAGATGGTTGGCTCGGGCACTGTAGGCTCGGCAGCTTTAGGCTCTGGAGCTGGTGTTTCGGTTTCGACAGGTTCTGTAGCGGCATTATCGGTTCCAGCGGGTTCTGGAGTGGCATCATCGGCAGATTCTTGCTGGATGTCTTCTTCAGGCGCCTCAGCAGCAGACTCCTCTGCGACTAGTGCTGTTTCTGCAACAGACAGTTCCTCCGAGTTCTCTACGACAGGCACCTCTTCTGGCTCCGTCGGCTCTTCCTGTGCAGGAAGCTCCTCAACTTCAGGTTCCGCTTCAACTACCAGGTGTTTTGGCTTGAGTGCGCGAATAGACTTTGCTCCACGTCGGCGTTTCCATGGTTTGCCGTTGTTTTGCGACTCGACGTTTTTCTCGCCAGCTACAAGGGCAGCCTCAAAGATGTCAAAAGTCAAAAGCGTTGCGTAGACGTAACCCTTTTTGAAGGCTGTGATCTTAATGAAATCGGGGCACGCCTCCATGAGGGCGCGGATGTCGTCAAAGCCAAAATCCTGCGGTGCAAGGTCGTCTTCAATGAGCACACTCTCAACGGTAGAGAGGGGAGTCTGCTTAGAGACGCCAATGGTAGCTTTGAGTAGTTTATACAGGTAGAGAGCGTGTTCTTGTTTTATAACAGCCATGATGCTCCTGAGATAGTAGTTAGTGGACTACATACTACTCGATTTTGAACAGACAAAGATACTGATTACGCACAGAAAGTCGCAATACGTAGCGAAAAAGCGAGAACTGGACTGATAGAATAAAGCTAGATTGAAGGGAGCTTACATGATTGGTCGTTTTATTAAGAGAGCTGCAGTTAGAGCTGCAGGTTTAGCAATTACTCAGTATGCCGCAAAGGCAGCACTTCAATCCGAGGCTGGAAGAAAGCTGCTTGCTACAACGGCTTCTAAGGCTGCTAACTTAGCAGGTAATATCGCAAAAGAGCAGATTACCGCTGGGTTTAATACTCATATTAGGCCAGCACTGCCAAGCGGCAATGCTATTCAGTCATCAGTCGCTCGCGCTCAGTCTGCGCTTCGTTCGGCTCAGACTTCAGTTTTGGCTGCTCAGGCACAGCTTCAGTCTAATCTAGAGAATCGTTTTTCTCGCCCAAAGAACAAGCTTTCAAAGCAGCTTGCAAGCACTGCAGAGTCGCTTGAAGAGATGGGGGAGACCCTGGCCGAGCACCAGGATGCTGCCGCAGATATCGCAGTTGCAGATGTTGTTGAGGAAATTGCTGCTCAAGATGGACAGGATTCTGACGCTTTGTTAGCCTCTACCAAAAAACGCAAGACGCTCAGAAACGTTGCAATTGCTGGTGGCGTTGTGGCTGGTGCTGCTCTTGGTTTGGCTGCATACGGTGCTTATTCCATTGCTCCTCGCAAGCAAAATGATCGCCTACTTCTGGAGCGCTGGCACGAGATTGCTCGTCATCGCTATGCTCACCGTGGCCTCTACAACAACGAGGCAGGTATTCCAGAGAACTCCCTGCTTGCTTTCCGTGCAGCTGTCGAGAAGGGCTTTGGCTCCGAAGTTGATGTTCACCTGACCGCAGACAATAAGCTGGTTGTTGTTCACGATTCTGCACTTGATCGCCTCTGTGGCGTACAGAAGATTGTTGAGGAGTCCACGCTGGAGGAGCTTCGTGGTCGCAGACTTCTTGCTACTGACGAGCAGATTCCAACGTTTGAGGAAGTCCTTGAGGTCTATGCATGGAGCGGTTCCGGTGAGCTACCTGCACCTTTGATTATTGAGGCTAAGACACGCAACAATAACGCTGAGCAGCTGACAGAAAAGATTATGCAGGCTCTTGATCTTCGTCCCGTTCGTGCATGCATCGAGAGCTTTGATCCTCGCGTTTTGCAGTGGCTGCGTCAGAACCGTCCTGAGATGCTTCGTGGCCAGCTCTCGGAGAATTTCCTGGTTGACCGTCAGACCAAGCACATGAACATTGCTACACGAGCTGGTGCTACAGCTCTCTTTGGTAATTCTGTTGGTCGTCCAGACTTCATTTCTTACAAGTTTGAAGATCGCAAGAACCCCTTTGTTAAGCTGGCTTGCAATACCATGGGCGCACACCTTATCACCTGGACCGTTAGGAGCGAGGAGGACATGATTGCCTCCGAGCTTGAGGGAGCTCCTGTCATTTTTGAGGGATTTATCCCAACTCCTGCATCGCTGATCAACTAGCTTTCTACTTAGCGAGAAGAACGTTTGGCTTAAACTACGGCCAAAATGTATAGATTTATCTGGGACTCCACGGGTTTCTCGCCCGCGGAGTTTCTTGTGAAAAGTTCCTTAAGATTGTTGTATGAATATATGTACATATATCAATTTAAGGAGTAGACTAGGTATAACAACAACCCAAGGAGGAGCTATGAGCTCAAAGACAAAGGTGAAAATTGCTCGCATTGTCTGTTCTGCTGTTTTGCTAGGTATTGCTTACGCGGTTGAACACGCATTTGACCTGCAGCTCTGGCAGGCACTGTTGCTTTACCTGTTACCTTACGCTGTTGCTGGATACGATGTTGTTCTAGAAGCATGGGAGAGTATCACTGAGGGCGAGTGCTTTAACGAAGACCTGCTCATGACCATTGCTACCATTGGTGCTTTGCTCATTGGCTTTGTGCCTAACGGCTCTCCTATGTTTGATGAAGCTGTTTTTGTCATGCTTTTCTTCCAGGTAGGAGAAGTGTTTGAACACCTTGCTTCTGACAACAGCAAGAAATCTATTGCCAAGCTTATGGATATCCGTCCTGACAGCGCAACGGTTGAACGTGACGGACAGCTGCTTACTATCTCTCCAGAAGAAGTTGGGCTAGGAGAGATTATTGTGGTAAAGCCTGGCGATCGCGTCCCGGTGGACGCAGAGATCGTCGAGGGTTCTACCAGCCTTGATACCGTTGCACTTACTGGTGAGAGTGTGCCTCGTGATGCAACAGTGGGAGACAATATTATCTCAGGCTGTGTAAACCTTTCTGGTGTGGTACGCGCCCGCGTTACTCACCTCTATGAAGACTCTACTGCTTCCCGCATCATTAAGCTGGTAGAGGATTCAAATCAAAACAAGTCCAAGAGCGAGAGTTTTATTCGTCGTTTTTCTCGCGTGTATACTCCAGCTGTTGTTTATGGTGCTATTGCACTGGCGTTTTTGCCACCACTGTTCTCGGGAGACTTTGTGGGTAATGCGTCCATCTGGATTGTACGAGCGCTGACCTTCCTGATTGCATCGTGTCCTTGCGCGCTGGTAGTTTCTGTACCACTGACCTTCTTTGGCGGCATTGGCGCTGCTTCAAAGGAGGGCATCCTGATCAAGGGATCTGCATACATTGATACGCTCTCTACCCTTGGTACCGTTGCATTTGACAAGACCGGTACGCTGACTGAGGGTGTCTTTGAGGTTTTGGCTGTTCACCCTCAGGCCATTGGCGAGAAGGACCTTCTGCACCTAGCTTCTCACGTTGAGATGCACTCCACGCACCCCATTGCTGCAGCTCTTCGTGCTGCTTATCCAAGCGAGGACGATGACTGTGTTATCACGGACATCAAAGAAATTGCTGGTCAGGGCATTTGCGCTAACGTGAATGGTAAGAGCGTTGCTGTTGGCAACAGCGCACTTATGGAGAGCGTAGGAGCTTCTTGGAAAGCGTGCGAGAACTACGGAACCATCATTCACGTGGCTGTTGATGGGACCTACATGGGCCACATTGTTATTTCTGACCGCGAACGAGCTGATGCTCCAGCAGCAATCGCTACCCTCAAAAACGTTGGCGTTTCTAAGGTTGTTATGCTCACGGGCGATAAACGCGACGTTGCAGAAGAGATTGCAGCTAAGATGGGTATCACCGAGGTTCGCTCTGAGCTGCTTCCACAGGATAAGGTAGCTGCGGTCGAAGGCCTTCTCGCCCAAAAGACAGCTGGTAAGTCCCTTGCTTTTGTCGGTGACGGCATCAATGATGCACCCGTTCTTGCACGCGCTGATGTTGGCGTTGCTATGGGCGGTTTGGGGTCTGATGCTGCTATTGAGGCCGCCGACGTAGTTCTTATGGACGACAAGCTTTCTAAGCTCTCAAAGGCCGTAAAGATTGCTCGTCATACCTTGGGTATTGCAAAGCAAAATATTGTGTTTGCTATTGGCGTTAAGGTTGCTGTTTTGATCCTTGCAGCCTTTGGTTTGGCTCCCATGTGGCTAGCGGTCTTTGGAGACATAGGCGTTATGGTGCTTGCGGTTCTTAATTCCACTAGAGCTTTGAATATAAAGTCGATCAAGTAAAAGAGTCAGAGCTGCTGGCCTAAAAAAGGAGCGCCCGCAAAGGAGCGCTCCTACAAAGGTTGTTTTCACAAACGGCTGTTTCTACACAGAGCCAATTACAAATTACTGAGCCTTCTTACGAAGTCTACGAGCACGGTTTGCAAGATTGCGGACCGTGCTTTCCATTCCATGAGGAACGTAGGCCAGCGATTCTAAGTCTTCTGGAAGGTAGTCAACAAGACTGACAGGCTCTGTGGGTGTGAAATCTGCTGGTACAGGACCTGGAGCAATCAGGTAGGCATGAACCTTAGCGCCCTGAGCGCCAAGTTTTTGTTCGTACTCACTGGGAACATCGTGAGGAAAATCGTTCTGTGCATCTCGCGTTTTCCAAATAAAGTTGTAACCAGCAACTTCAACTTGCTCAAGAGAAAAATCAAAAAGTGGCTGACTGTCCGTTTTAAGACGAACAACACCCTCTTTAGCCAAAACATTTCTATACTGCATAAGACGCTCAGCATCAGTGAGGCGCAGCTTTGCCTGCCTGATTCGAGGAAATGGTGCAGGGAAATTGAGGTAAATAACAGAGACTTCTTCTGGCGAGAAGTACTCATCAATCTTCATGCCGGTACCAGGAACTACGATGGCGTTAGGCACTCCTGCTTCATACATTGTTTTAGCAGCATATGAAATACAGATAGGTTCTGTATCAATGGCTACAAAAAGCACGTTAGGATTTGCCTTAGCTTGAGCAGCAGTAAAAGATCCCTTGCCGCAGCCAAGGTCTACACGGACCTCAGAGAAGGGAACATGCCCCTCAGCAGTAATTGGCGCACACGCAGAAGCCCACGTACCTCTCAAAGCCTCTGGATGAGGCTCAATAACGCTGGAATACGCCTCTAAGCGCTCTTCCAGAACAAAGTTTTTAGGCAAACGTGCATGTAGTGCGCGCAAAGCAACTCCTCAACAAGCAGGCAAAATCAGCGTTTCTTTACAGAAGCTGATCAAGCGTTTCTCCGTATGAAGGTAGGAATTCTGTCATAAAATCGCGCACTTCTGGAAGAGAATCTGCTAAATCTTCAACAACTCCACGAGTTGAGGCTTCAGCGGTAATAAATTCTGAGTTTCCAGACTGAGCCTCCTCAATACACTTAATGAGTGCTGCAATCTTATCTGCAGCTTTAATAAGCTTTCTAAGATAAGCTTCACTCTCTGAAGCCTCAGCGCTGTGAGTGAGCACCTGCGCATAGGTATCTTGCAGGTCTTCTGGCAGTGTGGAGAGAATGGTTTTCTCGGCACGTGCCTCTACCTGATGATACGCATCTCTAATCTCTGAATTAGCATACTTTACAGGCGTGGGCATGTCTCCGGTGATAATCTCTGATGCATCGTGATACATACCAATAAGAGCTGCACGATCTGCGTCAAGATTTCTGTGATAGCGTACATTTGCAATAGTTGCGAGGCAGTGAGAAATAACGGCCACGTCAAGGGCGTGTTCAGCAAGGCTTTCTGATCGAGAATTGCGCATAAGCGACCAGCGCTCAATGTAGCGCATGCGAGAAATAAGTGCAAAAAAGCTGGACTGCGACGAAGAATTCTGAGACATTGCCCCTCCTTAATTTGTTTTCTCAACCTTACCACGGATACCGGACAAAAACTGTTTTGACACAACTATGCAATGTAGTCATAGCAAATATGAAGTAATCAAATACTTTAGATGTTTATATGAAATTATTGATATCTGAACATCCGTTCATGGGTATTTTTGCTCCGCTTACCGGCAACCATGGCTAACTTATTCCAAAGGAGTTAACCCGGGCTTACTATGCAAGTAAACCTTGTCCGTTTAAAAGAAGTGAGCGGACAACAAAGGAAGGATGGGAAACATGAGTAAGTATGCTTTTGTAGGCGGCAAGCTCGTTGACGGTACTGGTGCTGCACCGGTCGAGGACTCCCTTGTCCTTATCGATGAAGACAAGATTACCTATGCTGGTCCTCGTAAAGAGGTCCCAGAGGGATATGAGGTACGTGACGCATCCGGTCATACCGTAATGCCTGGTCTTGTTGATACACACCTGCACTTCTCCGGCAACCTGACCGACAACGATAACGACTGGGTTATCGAATCCGTTGCTCAGAAGCAGGCATGCGCAGTCAAGCAGGCTTATGATGCTCTTACCCACGGCCTCACCACTGTTGTTGAGATTGGCCGCAATGGTATTGCTATCCGCGACCTCGTTAACATGGGCATTATGCAGGGTCCTCGTATCTTTGCTACCGGCCTTGGCCTTTGCCGCGTTGCTGGTCACGGTGACTCTCACCACCTGCCACTGCAGATTTCCAAGGACGGACACCCTTGGGGCGACCAGGTAGACGGTCCATGGGAGCTTCGTAAGGCAATTCGTCGTCGTCTCCGTGAAGAGCCTGACGGCATCAAGATCTGGGCAACCGGTGGCGGCATTTGGCGTTGGGACTCCGACCGTCTGCAGCTCTTCTGCACCGAGGAAATCAAGGCAATTGCTGACGAGTGCGCACTGGTAGGCATCCCTCTGTATGCTCACTCCTACAACAACTTTGACGCTGCATATGACTGCGTCCGCTTTGGCTGCAAGCAACTCATTCACGGCTTTGAGCTTGACGAGCGCACCATGAAGCTTATGGCTGAGCAGGGAACATACTTCACCCCAACCATCGGCTTCCTGCCAACATGGTACGGAACTTATCCACCAGACTGGACTCCAGAGCTTGACACATTCCCAGGCGAGACTGTTGTCGAGAAGGGCCTTGCACGCACCTATGCTAACCTGCGTAAGGCTTATGATATGGGCATCACCATTACTATCGGCTCCGACTCCTTCAGCTTTGTTACTCCTTACGGCTATGTCACCATTGATGAGATGTATGACTTTGTCGAGAAGGTTGGCATCTCCATCCTTGATACTGTTGCAGCTGCTACCTACAACGGCGCAAAGATGCTGGGCAAGGAGAACGAGTTTGGTGCTGTCAAGGAAGGCCTCTCCGCTGATATCCTCGTAGTCAAGGGCGACGTTGCTAACAACATCCGTGACCTCACACCTGAGAACATGGACGTCATCATGAAGGAAGGCAAGATTATTGATCGCGGCAGCTTCTAAGCTTCCAGCTCGATAATTTGTAACGCGAAGGTTGGGCCCTGACTCACTTAAGCGTCAGGGCCACTTTTACAAATAAGAAGTTTATTCTTTGATATAAAAGTTTGACATTTGATAGGAGCTCACTATGTCTGAACCAAAGCAGGTGAAAATTGTGCTGCTTACCGGCTATTTAGGCGCAGGTAAGACCACTATTTTGAACCACATTCTCTCTAACACTGAAGGTATTCACGCAGCAGTTATCGTCAATGATATTGGCGAGATTAACGTTGATGCTGGTCTTATTAAAGACGGCGGCTACGCTAAAGAAGGCGACGTTATTCCTCTAACTAACGGTTGCCTCTGCTGCACCCTTTCTAATGACTTGGCACTTCAGTTGGGTGATTTGGCCGATACCGAGGAGTTTGACTACATCATTATTGAGGCTTCGGGCATCTGCGAGCCAATCCCCATTACCTATAACATTTCTGCATTCTGCAATCAGAGCCAGCATGCAACTAATCACTCTCACCTCAACCTTGATAACATCGTCGCAGTTGTTGACTGCGCTCGCATGTTTGAGGAGTTCCACAACGGCGCCGATCTTCTCGACCCTGATATTGAAGAGGACGACATCGAGAATCTGCTTATTCAGCAGATTGAGTTCTGCTCTACGCTGGTGCTCAACAAGACCGATCTGGTTACTCCAGAGCAGCTCCACGAGCTCAAGGCGCTTGTTCGCGGCCTACAGAAAGACGCCGTTATTGTTGAGGCGGTCAACGGTGACATTCCAATGAGCGAACTTATCAACACGGGTCGTTTTGACTTTGACAAAGCCTACGCCTCCGCTGCCTGGATGGATGCAATGGAGCATCCTGAGGAGCACGAGGACCCAGAGGTTTTGGAGTACGAGATTACTACCTTTGTGTATCGCCGCCGTCAGCCATTTGACCTGGACAAACTTAACCAGTTTGTGGCTAGCTGGCCAAAGAATATCATCCGCGTCAAGGGTAGCATCTGGATTTCGCAAGACCCCGAGATGAGCTACGTATTTGAGCAGGCCGGCAAGCAGGTCCAGTTCTACGAGAATGGCATGTTCTTCGCTTCGCTGCCAGAGGATGAGCGAGAAACCCTTCTTGACGAGAAACCCGAGCTACGCGCAGAATGGGATGATGAACTGGGCGATCGTCAAACTAAGCTGTGCTTCATTGGCCGTCATATGAACCATGAGGAAATTGAAGCCGGTCTGGATGCATGCCTTACCGAGTATGTTCCTGACGAGTTTGACTACTAGCGTTTTCAGCGCCAAGAGCTCCGGCGCTTGAGACGAGGGACCCAGTTTATCCGGGTCCCTTTTTTAGGTTAGAGGTGCCTAATGACCAAGATTGAGCAGCTTAAAGACTGGATTCAGTCGTCAGATAACATTGTTTTCTTTGGTGGCGCAGGCGTGTCAACAGAAAGCGGTATTCCTGATTTTAGGGGTACTAACGGTCTGTATCGCCAGGGCGGCATCAAGGTAGAAAACATGACCATTGGCCTGGGCCAAGACGGCTATGACATGGGAAAAGAAGCCTATGACCTGGGAAATGGTGTAACGGTTGACCCCGACAACGAGGAGTCTTTTGCCTACAGCAAGGCGCCAGACTTTACGCTTGAAGAGATTTTCTCGCTCGATGTGTTTTTTGATTACCCCGCAGCGTATTACACGTATTTTAGAAACTCTCATCACCTGGGAGAGGCTCAGCCAAACATTGCTCACAAGTGGCTGGCAGACTTGGAAGCTGCGGGAAAGTTACGCGCGGTGGTGACGCAAAACATCGACGGACTACATCAAGCCGCTGGTAGCAAGCGTGTGTTTGAGCTCCACGGTAACGAGACGCGTTTTTATTGTCCTGAGTGCGGCCACACCTACACGCTTGATCAGATTGAAGAACAGTCCTCTGTGGTGCCGCTCTGTCAATGCGGCGCAGTTATTAGGCCTGATATCGTCTTTTACGGAGAAGGTCTTGATATGGACACGGTTTATGGTGCCTTGAACGCCATCTCTCAAGCGGAGGTCCTTGTGGTTGCAGGAAGTTCGCTGGTAGTGCAGCCTGCCGCCGGCCTTCTCGACTATTACGAGGGCAACAAAATGGCTATCATCAACGACCAACCCACGCCGTACGATGGTCACGCCAATCTGGTAATCAGAGACAGAATAGGTGCCGTCATAGAACAGCTCTTGTAGAAAAACGCCTACCCGCAAGTGCGCAGGTAGGCGTTACTCATGTCAAACAATGGCGAGAAACCCTCGTGTGAAAGAAACCCGTAGGCTAGTTGGCTTCCTCAGCAAGGGTCTGAAGCGTTGCCATGAGAGATGGAACAACCTGCTTCTTACGGCTGACAACACCTGGAAGAACAGCAATGTTGCCATCAACCTTTACGTTAAAGGCACGCTCGATGACGTTGGCAGCGTTTGCGCCGTAGAAGAGCATCTCGGTGACCTGACTCTTAACGTCGGTGAACATGTAGAAGACCATTGGAAGCTCTTCGGACTTAGCAGCAGTCTCCAAGAATGGTCCAACAAGTTCCTCTGCAGCTTTGCGGCTGGACTCGGTCATGAAGGAGCCCTGGCCAACGCCAAACTTTACGCCGCCACGGCTGAATACCTTGTAGTCACCGTGGAAGACTTCTTCTGCAGTACGACCAGTGAGGTCTGCGCCAGCGTCAAACATTTGCTCAGAGTAGGCGTCGATGTCTTCTCCGCAAATCTCTGCAAGCTTCTTACCAGCAACAATATCGCGCTCAGTGCAGGTAGGGGAGCGGAATGCAAGGGTGTCGGAAAGAATTGCAGAGAGCATGAGGCCAGCAATATTCTTTGGAATCTCAATGCCGTACTCGTGGTAGAGGCCATAGATGATGGTGCAGGTGCAGCCAACAGGGACGTTTCTAAAGGTAATTGGGTTAGAAGTCTCAATGGAGCCGATGCGGTGGTGGTCAACAATCTCCATGATCTCGGCCTGCTCAAGACCATCAACTGCCTGAGTGCGCTCGTTGTGGTCAACAAGAATGACATGCTTCTTGCGAGGGTTCAAAAGACCAGGACCGCTGATAAGACCAGCAAAAGTACCGTTCTCGTTGATAACAGGGAAGAAGCGGTGCCTTGAGTTGGTCATTTCCTTACGAGCATCATCAATTGCGGTGTTGACGCTGAACTTAAGGATGTCGTCAGTGAGCATCTTCTCACGTACAGGCATAGACATGATAAGCAGGCGAGCTACTTCAAAGGTATCGCGTGGAGTGCTGATAATAGCGCAATCACGCTTTTTAGCCAGGTCAATGACGTCCTGAGCAATTGGAGCATCGCAAGAGACAATAAGGCAAGAAGCACCGTGCTCAACTGCGATAGTCTGGTTCTCATGGTTGCCAGCAACAACAATGATATCGCCAGCATCAACAATCTCTGAAAGTGCAGAAGCGCTGGTACCAACGCGAATATTGCCCTGCTTAACAACGCCCTGAGGATCACCAAGAACCATGGTGCCACCAAGTGTAGAAACGATATTTGCATAGCTTGTCTTAGCCTTAGAGAGCAGGTTTGGCTCGGAAAGGCTCATGTTTGCATTTGCAATATCTTTAACGGCAATCAGGCCGGTAAGCTCTTCTTCCTCATCAGTAACGCAGAGTGTATCAAGCTTGACGTCCTGCATAAGCTGCCAAGCAGCATAGAGGCTCATTCCAGCATCTACTTTTGGCTGAGCTTGAATTTCTGCATCTTTGATCTGAGGAGTAACCGTAGTAATAAGCTGTGGCTCTTCGAAGCCAAAGTGATTTAGGACAAACGCAGTCTCACGGTTGAGTGAGCCAGCGCGACGAGCTTCATAGATAGGGTTATCAATCTGATTTTTGAGATACGCATAAGAAATTGCAGCACAAATGCTGTCTGTATCTGGGTTCAAATGGCCAATGATATTTACTTTACGAATTGCTTCTGCCATCTTCGCCTCCCTGATAATATCGATGATGTAACTTTCTAATTAGAACATACTTTAGTAAGCACATTTTGTTTCTTTTTTAATACCACCATGTAGTGTACCCCTCTCTCTTTTTACTTAGAACAGAAAATCGCAGAAAAACAGCGGGCGTACCTGTGAATCTGGTAAATGTGTATAGGACAAATGACAACTCAAAAGTTGAAGGAAATTAGTACAATGAAATAGTTAACAAATCGATTGAATTGGAATACCTAGTGAGTTCTCCTACGCGTTTTTCTGCTAAAAAAAGAAACGCTCGTCATATGGTTAAAGCAGCGCACGTCCCTGAGCCTTCATCTGAGGCAAGGGAAGTTGCACCTGTAGAAGTACCTCAGGCTCCCGTAGAGAAGACTGATACTACGGCAAGCCCAGTGGCCTCTCTGCAGACCGCTTCTGAGCAGCTTTCGTCTGCTTTTGCGTCGTTTGCGCAGCGTAAGCCTGCAGAAGTGTCTGCTGCACAGCCTGCAGAAAAGTCTGCTATACAGCTCGCAGAAAAACTTGCAGAAAACATGCGGTCTAAAGTTGCGCCAGAAAAAAAGAAGCGCCAGAAAACGCCTCTATCTGCACGCAAAAGCATTCGTATGGAGAAGCGTCCTCGCAATCAAGCAGATCCAGAACCAGAGCAGCGTCATTCTCGCCCGGTGAGTGCGGGAAGAAGAAAGCTCGAGCTGGTAAGTGTCGTTGCAATTTTGGTGCTTGCGGTGCTCTCGATTGTGCTGGTTAACCGACCAAGTCAAAAAACGCTGGTGTTTGGCAACAATCAGGTAACGTATACCGGCACTACCATTCAGGGAAAGATGAATGGACAAGGCAAAATGACCTTTGAGAATGGCGATACCTACGAGGGAGAATTTGTCGACGGGTATTTCCAGGGTACGGGAACGTATACCTCAGTAGACGGCTGGACATACGAAGGTCAATTTGTAAAAGGCCTGGCAGATGGCCAAGGAAAGCTCACTACGCAAGACAATATTGTGTACGAAGGAACTTTTAAGCAAGGGATTTATCAAAGTGCGAATTAAATGGTTTTCGCTTGTACGTATAACAGGACTTGTTCTGGTCCTTATATATCACTTTTTTAAGGACGCGCTTCCAGGCGGCTTCATTGGCGTCGACGTATTCTTTACGTTCTCGGGCTATCTCATCACAGCTCTTTTGATTGACGAGTTTGCTCGCTTTAGATCTATCGACGTCATTGGATTTTTGCGCAGGCGATTCTACAGAATTGTGCCGCCGCTTGTGTTTATGGTGCTGGTGTGCACGCCTTTTCTTTTGCTTGTGCGAACCGAGTTTATTGCCGGCATTAAGTATCAGATTGCCGCAGCTCTTGGCTTTGTAACTAATTACTTCGAGATTGTTCTGGGCAACAGCTACGAGAACCAATTTGCTCCTCATGTGTATCTGCACACCTGGAGTCTTGCTGTTGAAATGCACTTTTATGTGCTCTGGGGTCTGTGTGCCTGGCTGCTTGCTTGCCTCAGCAAAACAATCAGAAGCTATAAGGTAAAGATTGCCGGAGCTTCTCTGGTACTGCTGGTTACTACCTATTTGGCAATGGCCACAGGTGCATCTACCTCTACAAATCTTTCTATTCAGTATTTCTCAACGCAAACGCATGTATTCCCCTTCTTTATTGGCGCGCTGTTGGCGTGCGTTGCAGGAATTGCTCAAACAGGCGAGCTCTTTGACCAGCTCGAGCAGAAGCTTTCTACTCCGTTGACGCTCGCTGGCCTTGTGGCAAGCTGCGGCGTTCTTGTCTTCTTGAGCGTTTTCATGCACTTCGAGGATCTCTTTACGTATACCTTTGGTTTCCTTTTTGCCTCGCTCGCAGCAGCTGCAATGATTTTCTTTGCTCGTATGCTGCATCAAAAAACCGAGGGCATCCAAGAGCCCGGAATTGTTTCTTTTGTGGCAGATACCAGCTACGGCGTGTACCTGTTCCACTGGCCTTTGTACATTATTTTTGCCGAGAAGGTCGATCCAGTCCTGGCTGCACTCCTAACCCTGGTGCTTTCGTTTGTATTTGCAAGCTGCTCGTTCTATGTACTTGAGCCAGCGTTGGCAGGGAAGTCTCCAGAGATCTTCTCGCGCATTAAACTTGATGGTCAGAAGGTTTTGCGAGGTACCGGCCTTGCACTCATTCCTTTTGCTGCGACCGTTGCCTTTATTGCGCTAACCGCTCCACAGCTCAGCGATTTCCAGAACGATCTGCTGCTCAATGCTTCGTTGCAGGAGCAGAGCGTCATGACCATGACTCGCAAGCATGCGGATACCTCGCAGGCAAGCAACTACAACGTTGTTGAAGGCGTCACGTATATCGGCGATTCTGTTTCGCTTCGTGCCCGTTCTTACCTGCAGGATGCTCTGCCCGATGCTCAAATTGACGCTTCGGTTAGTAGAAACGTGGCAATGGGCGTAGATTTGCTACAGTCTGCAATCGACAACAATACGCTCTACCAGGACGTTGTTGTAGCCTTGGGTACCAATCCTGTTGGTGGTTCCGATGCAGTCGACAAGATTGTAGACATGCTGCCGCGCGGCCATCGCTTGATCTTTGTGACCCCATACGACGGCAGAAACTCTGATCCAAATGCTGGTGCAAATGCTATTCGCGCGCACGAGCTTGAGCTTGCTCAACAGTACGACTTCATTACCATTGCGGATTGGGCTCAGGTTGCTCAGGATAATCCTGACATTTGGGCAGGTACTGACTACGTTCACTTTGGCTCTGATTCAGATTCCATTAATCGTGGTGGCACCTTGTATGCTCAGATGGTCAAAGACGCCGTAGAAAAAGCAAATCAGGGCCACGTCAAACCATAAGCTCACTTAAACCACAAAAGGCCACGTTAACCAAATAGCCTACGTTAAAGCACAATTTGGTAGCCATTCTTCCTGCTCGTTTGTAACGACGCGGTTGAATGGCAATTTACAGTGCGATTATGCTATATAGCTTGGAGATTTTGGTGTCCCTTGCGACAAATCATCCGAAGGCGGCTATCTAACGCGAGCCATGATCACAATTAACGGGTCAATTCATTCTTATGTATAAATAATGTTCAGTATGCGTAATGATGAATAGTAATATATAAATAGTTTAACTACCGCTATTTTCGAGCCTCTGACTACACACCTATGTCGGATAATCTGCTAAATGCGAAGCAAAAAACACACCTAAGTTAAATAATCTGCAAGTTATTGAAGTTTTGAGTGCAATGTATACGCCTTTTTGACAGATTATCTGACATAGGTGTGTTTTTGCGCTCCACGCCGCACTCTCGCGCACCGCAACATGCCCTCGCGCACCGCATCGCGCCCTCGCGCACCGAATCGCACATGTGTGCAGCTCAACGTGACCTTGCGTTTTGCAGACATATCCTCTTTCCAGCTTCTCTACTGTGGAGTCCTCGCAATATTTCATTAGAATGGACT